>NZ_JBBCJO010000002.1:0-300000 GCF_037190085.1 Gemmatimonas aurantiaca | reverse complement strand
GACTGGGGACGACTGCTGCGCATCCAGGGATTCCTGCCGACGTGGGGCGTGGTGGCGCTGGCCTGGTGGCTGCAGCGGGTGGGCCACGCTGATCGGAAACGGGGCGCCGCGCTGCTGCTCTTCTCGCCGGTGGCCGGCGGTATCGCGGCCGAATTGCTCAAGCTCCTGCTGCGCCGGCTGCGCCCCGACGCCGAGCATTTTGGGTACGCCTTCCGGGCTTTCAGCGACGGTCCCTGGTCGAACCGGGGCATGGGCCTGCCCAGTTCCCATGTGCTCGTGGCGTTTGCCGGGGCCTTTGCGCTGGGGCGGCTGTTTCCCCGCGCCCGCTGGGTGTTCTACACGCTGGCGGCGGGCTGCGCGATGACGCGAGTCCTGGCCAATGCCCACTACCTGAGCGACACCGTGGTGGCTGCCTGTGTGGCCTGGGCGGTGGTGGCTTTGATCGATGCCCGCGTCGGCACGGGGATCGCTGAACGATCGGAACGGTCGCCGGGGTAATCACCGGCCGTTCGACATGCCTTCGGCCTGCCTTATGGGCGAGTGTCACGCGGGTGGGGCACGACGCCATCGAACATGTGCAGGCGGGAGTCGCGGTCAGCAGCGGCGGATCGCCGCGGCCTGACGTGTGGTGACATCGACGCGACGGTGCAGGTGTGCACGGCAGGTGTGCACGGACACGCAGCGGGATCGCGATTCGAATGAAGTGCGTCACAGCTCCATGATGATCTTCCATCGCCTCAACCGCGCTCCTTGTAGAGCGTGATGCGTTCGCCGTCCATCTGAAAGCCCGCCGATCCGTAGATCGACTTGACCGTGATCACGCGCAGCACGCCCTCCACCCATACCGGGGCCCACCAGGAGAGCGGTGTGGTGCCCCGCATCTTCACGTACACGAGCTGATTGGGCGGCGGGGGCGGCAGGTGCACGCATGCGCCGAAGTACGGCACCAGCAGGAATTCCTTGGCGCGATCCTGGAAATCCTCGAGCGGCACGATGAACCCCGGCACCCGCACCCGTCGACCGACGAGTTTGCGCAGCGAATCACCGGGTGCGCCCGTGCGCACATCGAGGGTGCTCAGCAGGCGCCAGTCGATGGTGATGACCTCGTCGGCCACCTCGTCGCCCGCGTCGGTGGTGTCCACCGGCAGGGCCGCGAGTGTGGCTTCGAGTTTTTGCGGAACGGGACGTGGCCGGACGCCGCACACGGCGGCAGCGGCGACGATCACGAACCAGGAGGCCAGACGGCGTAAGGGCATAAGACGGGTGTTTTAGTAAATGATATTGCAATATCAAATATATCACAAGGCGTTGTCTTCACCGACGCCACAGGTGAGTGTACAGGATGATCCCGTTGGTGCTCCTCGCCGGATTTCTGGGTGCCGGCAAGACGCGATTCCTCACCGAACTGGTGCCCGCGCTGGCCGCGAATGGCACCCGTGTGCGGGTGGTGCTCAATGATTTCCGCGATGCGCGCATCGACGCGTCGCGTCTGGCGGAGATGGAAGCGCTGGTGACACCCCTCAATGGCGAATGTGTGTGCTGCGGCTCGCTCAGGGAGTTGCTCAACGTGCTGTATCAGGTGCCGCCGGAGTCGGGCAGCGTCATGTGCATCGAAGCGAACGGTGCGACGGAAACCGATGAACTGCTGGCGCATCTCACGGCCGACGCCAGGCTGCGGCATTACACGCTGCCGTTGCAGCTCACGGTCATCGACGCCACGCGGTGGCAGAAACGCTGGTGGCACAACGCGCTCGAACGCGCACAGGTCAGCACGGCCACGCATGTGTTTCTGAATTGGACGCAGCGGGTGAGTGCCGAGCGTCAGGCGTTGGTGCGTGGAGCGTTGCAGGAGCTCAACCCGCGCGCCGAACTGGTGTCGAGTGCGGCCTTCGCGGACTGGTTGAACGCGCTCACCACGCGGGTGGCGGCAACCACACATCGCGAAGTCGCCGGTGTGGCCGCGGCGGCGCGCACGGATGTGGCGCATGGGCGGCACGCCCACCCCTTCGGTGCGGCATCACTGATGCTGCCGGCCGTGGTCGAGCGCGATGCGTTTCGTCGCTTCGTGCAGGAATTGCCTCCGGCGGTGGTGCGGGCCAAGGGGCTGGTGCGTTTTGCCGACGCTCCCGGCAACATGTACGTCTGGAACAAACTGCCTGGCCGCAAGGGACTGCGTCTCGATCTGTCCCGTCCGCACGCGGACGCACAGCCGACCGGTGTGTTCATCGGGGTCGGGATGCCGGTGGCGGAACTGGCGGAGCGGCTGGCGGCATTGGGGCCGCCTGGGGCGACGATACCTGCTCAATGAACAGCAGGATACCTGCACGACTCATGTAGGGTGAGGTCGGTAGTTCCGACGGTCGCATAGCAGCTGCTCGTCGCCGTTGCACAGTCGATGTCCGAGGGGCTGTCGTCGCGGGGCGTACCGCGAGTCAGGGGCTGTCGCCTGGGGGGATTGTCGGAAGGCTCTTGGGATGTTAATGATATAGCACGATCAATATCGTAACATGAGCCTCATAACCACCGCTGCCGCCCCAGCCCCCGCCGTTTCCGCCACGCCCTCACGGCTCGTCGCCACAGCGCTGACCAAACGCTACGGCGATGTGCTCGCGCTCGACAACCTCGATCTCGCCATCGGGACCGGGGAGGTCTACTGCCTGCTGGGCGCGAACGGCGCCGGCAAGACCACCACCATCGGCCTGTTCCTGAACTTCGTGCCGCCCACGGGTGGGGAAGCGCTGGTCTGCGGTATCGGCGTGACCCGCGATCCGCTGAGCGTTCCGGCGACTGCGTCGCATCACGATCACAGGACAATGACCGGATGATCGCCGGATATCGCCGGATATCACCGGATGATCGCGACACACTCTTTCATCAGCGAGGCCGTATGGGCGTCCGCGTCAACGTGAAGCTCCGGTCCACCGAGAGCCACCACATGTACGTCACCACGAAAAATCCCCGCACCACGCCGCAACGCATGGAAAAGCGCAAGTACGATCCCATCGCCAAGCGGCACGTGCTGTACAAGGAGTCGAAGTGATCGCTCCCGTCTCCACGACCGTTTCCGCCTCCGACCGGCGGCTTCCGGTGACGGTGCTCTCGGGCTTCCTGGGCGCCGGCAAGACCACGCTGCTCAATCACGTGCTGGCCAATCGCGACGGCCTGCGTGTGGCGGTCATCGTGAACGACATGAGCGAGATCAACATCGACGCGCAACTCGTGCGCGGTGGGGATACGGCCCTCTCGCGCACGCAGGAAACGCTCGTCGAGATGAGCAACGGGTGCATCTGTTGCACGCTGCGGGACGATCTGTTGCAGGAAGTGACGCGGCTCGCCGGAGAAGGGCGCTTCGACTACCTGCTCATCGAGAGCACGGGCATCGGTGAACCCCTGCCCGTGGCCGCCACGTTCACGTTCGAGACGGAAGACGGACACGCGCTCTCACGCCTCGCGCGTCTGGACACCATGGTCACCGTGGTCGATGCGCACCGGTTTCGCCGGGATCTCGGTTCGCTCGACGATCTGCGGGCGCGTCAATTGGCCCTGAGTGACGACGACGAACGCACCATTCCGGATCTGCTCATCGATCAAGTGGAATTCGCGAACGTCATCGTGATCAACAAGGCCGATCTCGTGAGCGCCGAGGTGCTTGGCGAACTGCAGGCCCTGCTGCGGCATCTCAATCCCGAAGCTACCCTCGTGACGGCCACGCGCGGTGTGGTGGAACCGCGGCGCTTGCTCGGCACGGGCGCGTTCGATTTTGCGCAGGCCGAAGCCGCGCCCGGCTGGCAGAAGGAGCTGGCTGGCGAGCACATGCCCGAAACCGAGGAGTATGGCATCGCGAGTTTCGTGTATCGGGCGCGTCGACCATTTCACCCCGGGCGTCTCTGGACGCGCATCGACGCCGGTCTGCCGGGGGTGCTGCGTGCCAAGGGGTTCTTCTGGGTCGCGAACCGGCCCGATCTCGTGGGCAGCTGGTCGCAGGCCGGGCAATTGCTCGAGGTGAATCCGGCGGGCTTCTGGTACGCCGCCTCACCGCCGGAGACGTGGGCGCTGGACGAGGAGCAGCACGCCGAACTCGAGGCGCTGTGGCATCCGGAGCTCGGCGATCGCCGGCAGGAGCTGGCCATCATCGGACAACGTCTGGATCGCCCGGGGCTCACCGCGCTGCTGGACAGTTGTCTCGTCACCGAAGACGAGCTACGTGCCGGGCCGGGGCTCTGGGCCACCTTCGATGACCCGTTCCCGGCCTGGGCGGCGGTCGAAGAGATCGACGACGAAGACGACGACTGAGGTATCGAGAGTGCAATTGCAATTGGAGCTTCTGGCCGACTATCGTTCGGTCATGCCAGTCAGCGCGCTTCTCCCCGCCAGTCTGGGCGCGCTCGTCGTGGGCCCCCTGCTCAGTCGGTACGCGCGATCGCGTCCCGGCGTGACGGCGTTCGTCGACGGTTTCATCGTGGTGTCGATCGGCGGACTGGTCCTGCTCGACGTGGTGCCGCATGCGCTGGAGCACCGCGATGTGATCGCCATGGCCTGCATGGCGCTGGGCTACCTGGTGCCCGGTATGGTCGAGCGGATGCTGCGCTATGGCGTGCGTCAGACACACACGGCCATCCTCTCGCTGGCGTTGCTCGGCGTGGCTGTGCATTCGATGCTCGACGGCAGTGCGCTGGCCCAGTCGCATACGCAGCCGGGCAGTCTGCTGGGCTACGGCGTGCTGCTGCACCAGATCCCAGTGGGGCTCACGGTGTGGTGGGTGCTGCGCGACCGCGCGCGGGTGATGTCGTGGATGGTGCTGCTCTTCATGGCCGTGATGACGGTGGCCGGGTATGTTGCCGAGCCTACCGTGCTGGCCTGGCTCCCCGACCGCGCGGCGTTGTGGTTCGAGGCGCTGGTCGGTGGCTCGCTGCTGCACGTCATCGGACATGCCGCGCACGAACACGGCGATGAGCAGGATGAGGAACATGTCCATGAACATGTCCATGAACATGTCCACGAACATGTCCACGAACATGCCGGCGAAAGATCCGGTGAGGCCGTGTCCGCGCCGGCCCATGCCCGCCACCACGTGCACGACCATGACCATGCGGAGACGCACGCGCATGGACACGCCCACACGCATGCCGCTCCAGCGCCATCGGTCAGCGACCTGGCGCGGCGCAATGGTGCCGGGTCCCTGCTTGGCCTGCTGGTCCTCGTCGCGCTGCAACTGATCAACGCCGGGACGCATGACGAACATGCCGTGGGCCTCGGCCAGGTGCTCTGGCGGCTCATGATGGCCAGTGCGCCGGCCGTGCTGTTCGCCTATGGCGCCATCGCCATTCTGGGTACGATCGCTTTCGTCCGTCGTCGCCCCATCCGGCTGCTGGGCATCGCGGTCGAGCCCGATGGTGGCGGACGTGCGGCCAACGGGGCGTTGTCGCTCGAAGCCGCGTTGCTGTCGGTGCCGCTGCTGGGGGTGGCGATCGCCATTGCCCGCCTCGCACTGGCGCAGGTGATCGCGACGATTGGGGCCCGCACCGACTTCCTGCCCGGTGAACGAGCCGCCGCCATGCCGGCCGCCGTACCGGCCCCCGTGCCGCAGGACCCTCAACAGGCGTGGATCGCTGCGGTCGAACAGTCCGCGCCGTGGATCATCGTGGGGCTGATGACGGCCGCGGTGCTGACGCCCGTGCTGGAGCAGTCTTGGCTGACGCGGCTCCCGTCCGGCGTCGATGTGCTGGTGTTGACGCTGGCCGCGTGCCTGGTGAGCGTGCACGCGGCCGCGCTCGTGCCCGTGGGTGCGGTGCTCATAGCCGCGGGGGGGTCGCCCGGCGCGGTGCTCGCGCTGTTGCTGGTCGGGCCGCTCCCGGATGTGCGTGGCTGTGTGTCGGTGGCGCGTCGACGCGGCATGGACGTCGGTGTACGCGCGCTGTTGAGCGGTCCCGTCATTGCCGTGGCCAGCGGCATCGCACTCAATGTGATCGATGATCGGGTGCGCGCGGGCGCATGGAGCGGACTCACGGAAGGCGCCGGCAACCGGCCCGCCTTCCTGGCCGCGAGCCTCATGGTGCTGCTGTACGTGTGGGTGCTGGGCCGACGCGGCATCCGTGGCTTCCTCGAACCGCTGCACGGGGGACATGACCACGGGGGGCCAGCCATGCCCGATTCCGCCTGATTCTGCCCGATTTCGGCTGACGATGTCCGGTCACCGCCGAGCGCTCCCGCCCGATTCCGCCGGTGGGAGCGCTCCGCCTATCGGTGCCCGATGTCAGGGCACCAACTGTCCCCGGTCTCGGCTGATGGTGGCGCCAGTCTGCGCCGTGTCGGACACCAACTGCACCACCACACGATCGATACCGGGGAAGGCGGTGCTGAAGCCGAACCGGATGGGTTTGCCCTGTGGCGCCACCCGGCAGGCGATCTGATAGGCCGCCACGACCTCACCGTGCTCGCCGGAGGTGTCGATCCGGACATCACGTGCCGTGACCTGGCAGCCGAGTGCCGGATCGAATCGGAGGAGGGTACCGCCGGAGGTGCGGAGTCTGGTGAGTGCCTGCGTCTGCGTCTCACGCTCCCTGGCGGTTCGGGGCGCGTGTTCGAAACCGAAGACGTCGTCCCCGGTGGCGCGCAGTTCGGCCTGCCCTGTGCGGCCTTCGATGCCCACACTCAGTCTGGCCTGCCCGTGCACGTGCTGGGCTTCGAGGTGCCGGCCGGACCATATCGGCGCGGTCAGCAGCAGTGCGGCGGTCGCGAGCGGACAAAAGCGTGGACGGGCCGGGACGTACATGGCGTTCTCCAGTCTGTGAAATGGTAGTGGCCTATCATTATCATACGACACAGTCCGATGTGGCGTTGAGCCAGCAGGCGGCGACCCTGGGTCGACCTGCAATTGACACCGCTGCCCGGGAGCCCATACGATTCGGTATGCGACCCGCACGCGCACGGTGGGCAGGTTTCCTGCTGACGATGGTATGGATGGTGGCGCGACTCGCGCTGCCACTCCAGCCGACGTGCCCGCATCATGCCCCGCACCTGAGCGCTTCCGCCGGGACTGCGACCAGCGGGGCGGTCGATGGTGCCGCGACGCATCACGCGCATCATGGCGCGTCGTCGGCGTCCTCACAGGAGGCCATGCCGGATTCCGCTCCGGCGTCCACGGCTCCTGAATGTGAATGTGCCGCGCACTGCTGCGCGGCGCCGGGGGTGCAGTTCATCGCCTCGGCCTCCATTGCTTCGGTCGTGCTGCTCGATGCGCCCCGTGGTGCATCGACGCCTGAAAACCGTCGCCTCCGGCCGGCGCTGCGCCTCGATGTGGCGCAGCCTCCGGCCACCGCCCCGCCCGCGCTGACGCTCTGAAAGGTTTGCACCCGGTTCCCGGGTGCGGTCGTTCCGTGCGTGTCCCCGTGTGTCTTTCATCGGGCAGCGCGTCGTCATGGGTGATGCATGTCGGTGATCCCTGGGGATGATCCCTGCGGGTGATCCCTCGGGATGATCCATGACACGCCGCGGTCTCATCCCCTCGAGGCTTTCATGTCTTTTGTCACCTTCGTCGCGGCCACGCTGATCGCGACGATCCCCGCGACCGATTCTCTCACGCCCATCACCATCCGGCTGCAGGCCATGGTGGCCGATGCGCCTTTCCAGTGCGGCCGGAGTTATTCCGGCATCGGCACCACGGGTGCCAGCATCACCGCCAGTGATTTCCGTTTCTACGTCCACAACGTGCGTCTGGTGAATGCGCGTGGGGACACCGTGCGCGCCGCGCTGGCCCCGTTGGCGCCGTGGCAGGACCGGGATGTCGCGTTGGTGGATTTCGAGAACGGCACGGCCACCTGCGCCAACGGCACGCCGGAAACGCATCCGGAAATCACGGTGCTCGCGCCGGCCGGTGAGTACCGGGGGGTGGCGTTCACGATGGGGGTGCCGTTCGCGCGCAACCACGGCGATCTCGCTTCGCAGGCGCCGCCGCTGTCGCTTTCGCGTCTGTTCTGGTCGTGGAACGCCGGCTACAAGTTCCTCCGCGTGGACATGCGGGCCACGCAGGGCGATTCGGCGGCGACCGCGTGGGTCATCCATCTGGGCAGCACCGGCTGCACGGGCGCGCCCGGTGCCAAGGCGCCCACGTCGTGCAGTCACGGCAACCGGCCGGAGATCGCGCTCAGTGGATTCGACCCGGCGCGCGATGTGATCGTGGCCGACCTCGCGGCGCTGCTATCGCGCAGCGATGTGCGGAAGAACCAGCCGCAGACGGCCATGGGGTGCATGGCGGCGCCCAACGATGCCGATTGCGGCGGACTCTTTGCCTCCCTCGGACTGGCGCACCCCAATGCGACCGGCGCGGATACGCCGAAGTTCTTTCGCGTCGGGCGGGGAGCGCTGACCGGTGCCTCGCGTTGACCGGCGACGACCGATGACGCGTCGACGCAGGTCCTGGTGGTCTCACGCGGTGCCGGTGCTGTTCGGTGTCACCGGTGCCGGCGCCGCTGGTGCCGCGCTCGGGGCCATCGGTGCACAGCCACCGGCGCCCTCGGCGGCGGCCAGACCGACGGCCCGCACTGTGCCACCCAACGGGTATCGCTGGCAACTGCCGCCGGGGTTCCCCGAGCCGGTGGTGCCCGCAGACAATCCGATGAGTGACGCGAAGGTGGCGCTGGGGCGTCATCTGTTCTACGACACGCGGTTGTCCGGCAACGGCACCTTCAGTTGCGCCAGTTGCCATCTGCAGTCGCGTGCCTTTGCCGACGCGCTCCCGCGCGCCGTCGGCTCCACCGGCGAGGTCCATCCCCGCGGCAGCATGGGACTCGCCAACGTCGCCTACAGTCCGGCGCTCACCTGGGCGAATCCGCTCATGCGTTCACTGGAACAGCAGGCGCTGGTTCCGATGTTCGGGGAGGATCCGGTGGAACTCGGACTCTCCGGACGCGAGCAGGAGCTGCTGCAGCGGGTGCGCGCCGAACCGCGCTACGCCGCCCTGTTTGCCGCCGCCTATCCGGGCGGTGGCGACCCCGTGTCGCTCGATCACATCGTGAAGGCGCTGGCGAGCTTTCAACGGACGATGATCAGCGGTCGTTCCCCGTACGACGTCTTCAAGCAGGGAAAAACGTCGGCCATCAGCGCGTCGGCCCGGCGTGGGGAGGAACTCTTCTTCAGCGAGAAGACGGAGTGCTTCCACTGTCACGGCGGCTTCAACTTCACGGGAACGGTGAACTACGTGGGCAAGGGGTTCGTGGAGATGGAGTTCCACAACACCGCGCTCTACAACGTCGACGGGCAGGGCGCGTACCCGGCGACGAACACCGGGGTAGAAAGCATCACCCATGATCCCGAGGACATGGGGAAGTTCAAGGCGCCGAGTCTGCGGAATGTCGCGGTGACGGCGCCTTACATGCACGACGGCAGTATCGCCACGCTGGAAGAGGTGATCGAGCACTACAACGCAGGTGGTCGTACCGTGAAGAGTGGACCGCACGCCGGGGTCGGCGCGGAGAGTCCGCTCAAGAGTGAGTTCATCAAACCGATGGAGCTCACGCCGCAGGAAAAACGAGATCTCGTGGCCTTTCTTCGTTCGTTGACCGACAGCACGTTTCTGCGCGATCCGCGCTTCACCAATCCCTGGAGATCCACCCGATGACCCGCTCTGTCCGTTCCCCGTTCCTGCGTCGTTTCGTTCCGGCAGTGGCTGTCATCGCGGCCGTCGCCATTCCCGTGGTGTCGCAGGCGGACATGATTCCGCATCTGCGCCTCAAGGCGTCGTTTCCCGCCAAGGACACGACGCTCGCCTCGTCACCCGAAGACGTGAAGCTCTGGCTCAGCGAGCCGGCCGATCTGGCCACCTCGCGTATCGCCGTGACGGATGCGGCCGGTGCGGCGGTGCCCACGGCGAAGCTCACGCGCGGCGTGCGGAGCGATGATCCCATCGTGGCGAAGTTCACGAAGGCGCCCGGCAACGGGAAGTACACGGTGAAGTGGAAGGCGATGTCGGACGATGGTCATGTGGTGGATGGCACGTACGGCTTCACCGTGCAACTCGCCAAGTAATGCTGGAACTGACGACGGTCGCCAAGGTGCTGCTCTATGCCGGGGCGACCGTCGCCATTGGAGAGGTGGTGCTGCCGGCATCGGCATGGCCGGCATCGGCCTTGCCGGCAGCATCGCCGACGGTCTCATCGACCGGTGCATCCGGGAGTTCACCCAGCCGACGCGTGCTGCACATCGGTGCGGCGATCGCGCTGCTGCTCGCGCCGTTGATCTGGCTGCAGGCACAGTTGAGCGCCCTGGATATTCCGTGGCCCGAGGCGGCGACGCTGCTGGGCAGCGGCTGGGGCCGGAACTGGGGGCCGCTGGCTGTGGCCTGTGCCGTGACCGCGGTGGCATTGCCGCGGCTCTTCGGTCGCCTCTCGACGCCACTGCTGTGGATCGGCGCGCTGGCGGTGGGTTTCGCCATGGGCGGCCTCGGACACGCCAACGCCGACGAACGGTGGCCCGTGGGTGCGCGCGTGCTCGATGCCCTGCATGTCCTGGCGATGGGCGCGTGGATCGGGGCGCTGGTGCTGGCCCTGGCCGACGACCGGGTGTGGCCGGCCGCCGCCGCCGTCCGCTGGCGCCGCGTGAGCCGGATCGCCACGATCGCCGCGCCACTGGCGGCCCTCACGGGTGTGCTGAGCAGCCTGCGGTTACTCGGGGCCGCCACGCCCGCCGCGGTGATCGCGTCGCCCTATGGCCGTCTGCTGCTGGCGAAAGCGGTCATTGTGCTGACCATCCTCGCCCTTGGCGCCACACAGCGCCGGCGGGTGCACGCGGGCGAGACGCCCGCCGGCAATACGGTGCGTCTCGAGGTGGCCCTGGCCCTCGTGGTGATCCTGCTGACCGCGGCCCTGACGGGGAGTGAACCGCCGGAGTAGGCAAGCGATGAGGCAAGGTGACGATGACCATGTCCTGTCGTCACCAGTGATATGCCCACATCCGAGCACTTCCCATCCGACGGGCTCTTCCTGGCATTCCAGCAGGCGCTGATCGGGCGCTATTCACTCGATCGGGAACTGGGACGCGGCGGCAACGGCATCGTCTACCTCGCCCATGACGTGCGCCTCGATCGTCCAGTGGCGATCAAACTGCTGCCGCCCGCGCTCGCGGGGCAGGCCTCCACGCGTGCGCGTTTTCTGCGGGAAGCGCGTCTGGCTGCCGGGCTCTCGCATCCGCACATCGTTCCCGTGCATTCCGTCGACGAAGTGGACGACTTCGTGTTCTTCGTGATGGCGTTCATCGACGGCGAGACGCTGGCGGATCGTGTGCAACAGCGCGGTCCCGTCTCATCGGGAGACGCGGGCCGGTGGCTTCGCGAAGTGGCATGGGCATTGAGCTACGCACACGGCCGCGCCGTGATTCATCGCGACATCAAGCCCGACAACATTCTCATCGAGCGGGACAGCGGACGTGCGCTGGTTGCGGACTTCGGTATCGCGCAGATGGGCGACGACGTTGGTGAACTCATCGGGACACCCGAGTTCCTGAGTCCCGAAGTGGCACTGGGCGGCGTACCATCGCCGGCCAGCGATCTCTACGCACTGGGCGTCACCGCGTGGTATCTGTTGACGGGACGTCTGCCGTTTTGCGGGGCTACGACGGCCGAAGTCGTTGCGCAGCATTGCATGCGTGCCGTGCCCTCGCTCACGGCGCCGGAATTTGCGATTCCGCGACGACTCGCACAACTCGTCGAATGGTGCCTGGCCAAGGAACCATCGGAACGACCGGCCTCCGCCGATGTCGTGGCCACGCACCTGGGCAAGCTACTCGAGCAACGACGGGAATTGCCGGTGGTCCTGCGCACGTTTGCACGGCGCACTGGACGCATGGACAGCGGAGGGACGCTGCTCGCGCTCGTGGGAGGACTTGGCGGAAGCCTGGTTGTCACGGCCGTGGCCGGGGCGACGGCGGGCGTCGCCACGTTGGTGAGCACGATGCTGTTGGCGCCCATCGCCTTTGGTGTGAGCGCTGCGCGTCATCTGCTGCGCGAAGGCTTCCAACAGGCAGACGTCGCCCGTGCGTTCGATGCGGAACTGGACGCCGTGCGCGAGGAATCGACCGTCGAATCGCAGGGATTCCGGCGACTGATGCAACGGGCACTCCGTTCGGTCGTCCGCATCGGCGCCACGACGACCGCAGCGTTGGGTGTGGTGTCGATGTCAGGGCTTGTCGCCACCCTGTCGGTATCACCCGCGGTATTACCTGTGGTATCGCTGATGCCACTGCTCGCGGTCGTGGCGGGCGCTACGGCCGCGTCCCTGGTGTTGTGGGGCGTCGCGATACTCGGTCGACGTGAACTCGATGTGCGCTTCTGGCATGCCGTGTGGACGGGACGTTGCGGCATGATGGCATTTCGCCTGGCGCGGCGTTTCGGGCGCGCCGTGCCGCATCGGATCGCGGCCACGCATCGCGCGACGGAGTTGTCCATCGGGCTTGCCGCGGAATCGTTGTTCGAAGGCCTGCCGCGTCAAACACGCCGGATGTTGCGCGATGTGCCGGCGACTCTGGAAGCCCTGCGGCATCGCGCGCGCCTGCTGCGGGAGCGCATCGATCAGATAGGCGACCTGCGTGACGAGGCAGGCGGTGCCCTCCGAGCGGCCACAGTGTCCACGGTCGATGCGTTGCGTGCCGAGCGGGCTGCGCTGCAGGAGCAGTTCAGCGCCACCGTCGCGTCGCTGGAGACGCTGCGTCTGGGCTTGCTGCGGTTGCATGCGGGTGCGACCACGTCGGTGGGATTGCAGACGGATCTGCGTGCGGCTTCCGCTCTGGCAGAGGAACTGTCCCGTCTGGTCGAGGCCCATCATGAAGTGGATGCCCTCCTGGCGCCTGACGAGGCAACACATCACGGGCGTCATCGGCTTGGTGGCGGTCTTCATGACACCGGCCGCGACATCCGCGGTGATATCGCCAACGAAATCCGCAACGACATAGGCCACGGCATCGCCCTTTCTCCCGCCTGATCATGCATTCCCCCTCTGTGGCAACGGCCGAACGGCTCGGTGGTTCATGGCAATCGGCACTGCGCGCGGCCCTGACGCATCGGCGTGCGTCTGCTGACCGACCGGTCGTCGAAGAAACCGCGGGCGTGGGGCCTTCTTCGCAGATCCGTGCGCTGCGAACCGCGATGCGCTTCGTGATGCGAACCGGGCGGGATCTGGCGATCGGCTTTGCGCTCATCGCCGCCATTCCGATCGTGACGATCGTGGTGTCCGGAGACGAGTTGCTCCGGGATCGCACGGGCTATCGGTCCCGCATCGTCGAAATGGAGCGACTGCGCGCGCTCAGAACACCGGTGGATGCCACATTGAGTCCTGAGGCAACTGGAGCGGCCTTCAATCGCGTCCTGCCGTCGGACTATGCGACGGACAACGGGTCGGGAGTGCATGGCGTCGGGATCGAAGCCGGGACCAATGCAGGGCAGGCGGCTTTGCCGGCACTGTTCGCGGAGGCTTCCCACGAGCAATGGATGAATCCCGGTACCTCGAAGATCGTTGCCGCGGCCACCGGGAGGCTTTCCGCCGGGGAGCGGGCCTGGGCAGCGGCCGTGGCGGCGCATCCGATCTGGCGCGACGCCGATCTGGCTGCCCGGGCAGGCCGGGCCGATCTGGTCGGGACACGTTTCCGCGCGGTTCTCGATGGCCAGGTTCCCCTGTCGGGCGTACCGTACCAGTATCCGCGGGCCATGAGCCTGGCCAATGCCGGCGTGGCCCGGGTCGCGCACCATGTGGCGATGGGCGACTACGATCGTGCGGAGTCCGCTGCGCGCACGATTCTCTCCCTGGGCTTCGTGCTGCTCGACAACAGCCTGGGAACCGTTGACGCGGTCATTGCGCAGTCATTCGTCAACATCGGACGCGATGCGCTCCGACAGATCGATGTGGCCCGCGGTCGTCATGAACGCGATGCGCTGACGGCACCGCTTGCTCCCCTCGCGGCGGTGCGCTTCACGCCCGCGTCGCGCGCGACCGCAGCCGCGTTGCAGCGACAGGCCATTGCCGACCTGCTCGACCCTGCCATTCCGAGAGCGGTGCGTGCCGATCGGTACGGAGAGCTGCTGTCTTCGGCCTGCGGCAGTCCCGGCTCGGCGTTGTTCGGAGCACAAGGAGAGGTGGATGCGGCTCTCGCGCAGGCGCGACAGTCACTGGCCCGCACCGACGCAGAGCGTCGGTTGCTGGCGCTCATTGCCGATGAGGCGGCCGAGGGGCCGCGTGTGACGTCCACCGGATTCGTCTTCGAGGTGGTGCAGGGCGCGGCCAGGCTCACCAGCGTGGTGACGGGGCATCCGCGGATCGAAGGATGCACGCGCGCCGCCCTGCGGCGCATCGAGCAGCGCTGACGGCCTCCTGAAGGCGCCCCGCGTTTCCCTGAAAACGACGAAGCCCCGCCGATGAGGCGGGGCTTCGTGCGTTGAGGCATCGGGCAGTCGCGGCGGATACCCGCGGCGATGCTCAGCGGCCGTAGCGCTTCTTGAACTTGTCGACGCGGCCCTGCGTATCGATGAGGCGCTGCGTGCCCGTGTAGAACGGGTGCGAGTCGCTCGTGATTTCGAGCTGGATCATCGGATACTCGTTGCCATCGTCGAGCTTGATCTTGGTCTCGCTCGTCATGGTCGAACGGGTGAGCACCAACGCGCCCGTGGAGGCGTCCTTGAACACCACGGGATGATACGGCGGATGAATGCCTTCTTTGGCCATCGTGACTCCAGCGTGCGCCACCATTGCCGGCGGTGAGCGCGTTCTTGAATGGGGTGACCGGGCGGGCGGCCCATGGGCCACCACCGGCTCGCTCAACAGGCGAGAGCCTTAATAAATGGGGAAAAACGGGGGGAGAGTCAACGGGCTGGGTCCGGGCTCAGATTTTCAGACGGGGTCAGAGGGCAGAGATCAGAGGGTCAGAACTGAGACGGAGATAGGGAGCAGGAAGGAGTGGCCAGAGGTCAGAGGTCCGAGCACTTCGCTTGCGGGTGGGTACTGACGCGAGGGTTCGGCGTTTTTGCGGGGCGCTTCGCGCCCCGGCCAGCGGCGCCCGTGGCGGGCACGATCCCCTCGACCGCCAGTGCTCAGATCTCTGATATCTGACCCCTCCCTCCTGCTTCCTATCTCCGTCTCAGTTCTGACCCTCTGACATCTGACCGCAGAAGCCGCCCCTCTCTCACGGTACAGATCGGCGGATCACGTCTCCGTATCCTCCCAGCGTTCCGCTGGCCGCCGCCTGGACGATCTCGCCGATCGGGCTGGTGAGCTGGGTCATCATGAAGGAAGACCGCGGCACGCCGAAGCCTCCGGTCACGGAGCGGATGAAGCTAGCGGTGGGATCGACCGGCATGGCGCCGACGTTGGCGTAGAAGCGCGCCCATTCGTCGCCCTGCTGGAAGAGGTACTGCTCGACGTTGCTCGTGTAGAACACCTGCACCCGGGCGTCCTGTTCGTGCAGCCAGGCGCCCACCCGACGCAGGGCGTGGGGGCCGGCAAAGTTGCCGACGACGGGGATGATGAGATTGCGCCGCTGCATGTCCCGCACGCGCCGATAGGCGGCTTCGGTGCCGAGGAATCCCAGATTGGTGCCGTGGGGGTCGGTGGCGACGGCCACTTCCGCGAAGCTGGGCATGCGCCGGAATCCGCCACGTCCGAATCCCCCGCCGACTCCGCTGCCGCTGGAGTAGTTGAGATCGGGCCCGCTGTTGGCAAACACCCCGTCGATGTAGTGCAGCGTGGCCCGGTCGGCGGAGTCGAGCGGGATGCCGCGCACCCGCCGGAGATGGGCCTCCACCTCCGTGTAGGTGCGCTGGAAATAGGCCGTGTCCATCGCTGTGCGATCGAGGCGCGCGATGAGCGAGTCGGCGCTCCAGGTGATCGACGGAGCCGCCCCGCTGGCCAGGGGACGGGCAAAGAGCCGCGCCAGGAACTCGGCCCGGGTGGGCGACAGTTCGAAGACCGCCTTGTACCACAGGTGCTGCAGCAGATTCTGTCGACGGATGTCGACGATGAACACGATGCGCGGCTCGAGCGCGGCGATGTACGTGAAGTTCTGTTCGGGGCCGACCCCGAGGTAGACGCTGCCCGGTGGCGCCGACTGCCGGAGGCGCGCCACCACGTGCTGCAGCCCGAGTTCGTTCGACACGAAATTCTCCGACCGGAAGTAGCCTCCCGGCTCGGAGAACTCGCCGATCATGCGCCACCAGGTACTGTCGGCGAGCTGTTCGGGAAGTCGCGCGCCTGTCGCCGAGGCGGGCAGCGGCGTCAGCGGTAGTTCCCCTGGCAGCGATCCCATGAAGGGTGCCTGGGGGACGGCGGCAGCCCCGCCGGACGCGCGGTGGCAGCCCGATGCCAGCAGCAGGCTGGTCGCCAGGCTGGTCACCAGGCGCATCGTCCCCGGCCGGATCGCAGGAATCATCGGGATCATCCTCGTCATGGCGTGTCGAATCGTCGCGCGGCAGGGAATCCGGGGCCTCGCGGTGGAACCCGTTGCCGAAACCGGGGCGAAGGCGGATCGTACGGACACTGCGCCCCCACCGAGTCCGCCTTCCCGACGCTCCGATGCCAGGTTTCCAGCCCGCCCCACCGGTTTTGCCGCAGGTCGCCGAGTTCCCCGTCTCCGTGCAGATGGGGCCCGCGGGCCCGCAGGAGGTCTACGAAGGGATGGTGGCGCAGCGAAAGGAGCTGCGCAATCAGCTCGACCGTCTGGAAGACCAGCGGCGTGACCTGTCGAACAACCTCCGGTCGGACAACATCACCACGGCCGACCGGGCCGGCCTCGAAATCCGGCTCAAGGAGACCGATGCGCGCATCTCGTCGGTCGAGGGGCAGATCGCCCAGGCCGATCTGGCCGTGGCCAAGGCGGCGGCGATTCCGGGCGCCATCGTGGAACGGCCGCCCCTGCAGCGCAATGGGCCGCCGGAAGAGATCATGGCGATCCCCATCGTCTTCATCATCTTCGTGCTGGGGCCGCTGGCCATCGCCTATGCCCGCCGCATCTGGAAGCGCGGGGCGACCGTGGTGACACCGGTACCCCGGGAAGTGCACGACCGGCTCGACCAGATGGCGCAGGCCGTGGAATCGATCGCCATCGAAACCGAGCGCATCGGCGAGGGGCAGCGTTTCCTCACCCGGGTGCTGAGCGACCAGGGGCGCCTCGGCGCCGGCGCCGCCCAACCCGTTCCCGTGCCGGCCGCGGAACCACAACGCGTCGATCGCGCCTGAGCCGGCGTGGGGGCACCGATCCGCCGGAGCCCGCCCCCCCCCCCCCCCGGGACGCGGTGTCGCGAGACCCCCATGCAACCCTTTTGCGGTCGACCCTGTCTTTGAGGCGCACATGCATGCGCACCGATTCGACGACCGCCACTTTCCGCTGACGCGACCGTGACCGACGCCGAGTTGATCGACGGCCTCCGGGCCGGGGATCACGCGGCGGAGCGGACTTTCTACGAACGCCACGTGGACCGGGTATACCGCCTCATCCTCCGGATGAGCGGGCGGCCCGAGCTCGCCCAGGAGTGGACCCAGGACACGTTCCTGCGGGCATTCAGTCGCATCGAGCAGTTCCGGGGAGACTCGGCCCTCTCGAGCTGGCTGCACACGATCGCCGTATCGATCACGCTGAACGGGTTGCGCACCCACAAACGCCGCGAAGCGTTTGCCGCGCCCCTGGAAGAGGCCACGACGGTGCCGCGATGGACCGGCGAGAGTGATCCCGATCTGAAAGCCCGCCTCAAGGCGGCGATCGCAGCACTCCCCGACGGAACACGACGGGTCTTCGTGATGCATGACGTGGAAGGATTCACACACGAGGAGATCAGCGAGGCGCTCGGTGTCGCGGTCGGCACCAGCAAATCCCAGCTCTTCCGTGCCCGCGAAAAACTGCGGGTGGCGCTCGCGGCCTTTGCGCCGACGCCGGCCATGGCACCCCCGCAGCTCGGCAAGGAGTCCGCATGACAGAGACAGGAAACATTCCCGAACCACCCCAGGGCGACGAGGCGACGACGGAGATCGTCGATACGCCGCTCGATCCCTGGATGCTCGATCTCGCGCGGGAGGCCGTCGATGAACTCGACGCCGACGTGGTGGTTCCGCGGGAGATGATGTGGGCGCGCATCGCGAAGGCCCGCCCGGCGGCCACGCTGCCGGCGACACCGGCGCGGATGCCGTCCCGATGGACACGCTGGACGAAGCAGGCCGCTGCGGTGGCCGCGGTGCTGGTGACCGGCGTGGCCATCGGTCGCTACATGGTGCCGGCCACCGAGACCGGAGCGCGCCACGGGGTCGACACCGTGGCGTCCCATGGCATCGGACCGGAGGCGCTGGCCGCGATGCCGCGCAGCACCGATCCGACGTTCGTGGCGATGCAGGAGCATCTGGCGCACACGGTCACGTTGCTGACCACCGTGCGCGACGACGATCCGCCGGTCGTGGCCGAAGCGAACCTCACGCAGCGGGCGCGGGATCTGCTGATCACGACCCGTCTGCTGCTCGATCAACCGCAGTTGCGCGATGAACGGACGCGGCGACTGCTGCAGGATCTCGAACTGGTGTTGTTGCAGGTCATCCAGGCGCGTGGATCCGCGCCGGAAACGCAACTGGCGCCGAAAGAAACGATACGCGAAACCAATCTGCTCACGCGGGTGCGTGCGCTCGTCCCGGCATCGGCGCAGGCCGGTGACGTGATCTACGGAGGAGACTGAACTCATGGTCCAGGATTTGTTCGCCCGCCGCACGACCCGTGCGTGGGGCCTGCGTCTGATGACGCTGATGGTGGTGTATGGCGTGGCCGGCGTGGATGGCGCGGCGGCGCAGGCGGGTGGACGTGCGCCGCGTCCGCCGGTGGCTCAGCCGCCGGTGAGCCCGCCGGTGTCTCCCGCTGCGCCCCGCGCACCGGAAGTACCCAGTGCGCCCTGGGGGGCCTTCATGGACCTCGATATGGCCGTCGAAGCCAGGGCTGCCGCGGCGGCCGGCGTGAGCGCGGCCGTCAGTGCGGCCAGGGAAGCCGCGATGGCGATCGATGTGGAGCGCGCGGTGGCCATGAGTGCCCGCATGGCGGACGTGGGCGCCCGCATCGCTGGAGACGTGGCGCGCAATGCCGTGGCGCCGCTGGCGATGCTGCAGGACTCGTGGGGGTATGCGGGGAGCGCCAGTCGCGGCGGCTATCGTACCGAAGCCCCGGAACCGTGGGCGAAGCAGGATCCGGCCGATTCGCTCTATCGGGAGGGACGCAAGGCGCTCTCCGGCGATGCGTATCGCAAAGCGGCCGATCTCTTCCGCGCCATCCGCGACAAGTACCCGAAGAGCAGCTACGCGCCGGATGCGCCGTATTGGGAAGCGTTCGCGTTGCAGCGGTTGGGCGGCGAGAGCAATCAGCGCGCCGCGCTCGATGCCCTGGCGTTTCAGCAGCGCGAATATCCGCGGGCCGCGACCCGCGGGGATGCCGCCTCGTTGAGTGCGCGCATCGAAGGCATGCTGGGTCGTCGGGACGCCACCCTGGCGAGCACGCTCGTGGGGCGGGCACAGAACGCGGCGGACGGTTGCCCAAACGCCAAGGAAGACGAGCGCGTGGATGCGCTCAACGCGGTGACGCAGATGGATCCCGAACGGGCCATGCCCATTCTGCGCAAGGTGCTGGCCCGTCGTGAGCCGTGCACGCAGCAGTTGCGTCGCAGCGCGGTGTGGCTGGTGGCGTCGCGCAAGCAGCCCGAGTCGGCGAGCATCCTGCTCAACGTGGCCCGCACCGATCCCGATCGCGAAGTCCGGGAACAGGCGGTGTTCTGGATGGCCAACGTGCAGAGCGACGAAGCCACCAACATGCTGGTGGAGCTCTCGAAGGGCGGCGACGATCTCGACCTGCGCAAGCGGGCGGTGTATGCCCTGTCGCGCTCCAAGTCGCCCAAGGCGGCGAGCACACTGCGCGAGATCGTGCTCGATACGAAGGAGCCGGAAGATCTGCGCGCCGATGCCCTCAACTGGTACGTCAGCAGCAGCGCCTTCGGCAGCGGCGACGAGATGGGATTCCTCAAGGACGTCTTCGGTCGTGCCGATGGACAGCGCTTCAGAAGCCGGGTCCTGTCGTCGATCGCCGGTCGTCGCACCGACGAGGCGCGCAACTTCCTGGTGAGCGTGGCGGTGAACGAGCGGGAATCGCTCGACCTGCGTCGCAACGCCGTGGGCATGTTGGGATCGAGCACGAACTGGCGGGTGAGTGTCTCGGGGCAGAACGTGTCGGTGACCACGTCCTCGTCCAACCAGGCTGCGGGCAGTGCGACCGCGCGTGAACAGGGCGCGGCGGCGGCGAGTGCCCTGAGCACCGTCTACGACAAGGCCACCGATCTCGACATCCGTCGCTCGGCGCTCTCTTCGCTGGCCAACGTGCGGGAAGGCGCAGGGGTGGACAAGCTGATCGACGTGGCGCGCAACGAGAAGAATCAGGAATTGCGCCGTGCGGCGGTGAGCATGCTGTCCCGCTCGAAGGATCCGCGCGCCATGGCGCTCCTGCAGGAGATCATCGACCGATGACACACCAGCGATCGCTCACGGTGTCTCGCACGATGTCGTGGGCGCTCGCGGTGAGTTGCCTCGCGAGCGTCGGCGGAAGTGGTACCATGGAGGCGCAGGGCGCGGTGGGATCGCGCATCGATGGGCTGCGTGACGGCACGATCCGTCTGACGTACGCGGCGGCAGCGGGGGTCTGCGGCAATGGCTCGTCGTGGTATCGATCGCGCGATGGCCGGAGCGGGACGTTCTACGGGTCCTGGAACGGATCGTCGGCGAGTCAGCGCGAGATCGAGAACACCTGCGAGCGGGGCCCCGTCCGTGTGGTGATCGTGCGCGAAGACGGCGACACGAAAGCGATCCGCATGTACGTGGGGGGACGCTGGAAGGCGGATACGGGCATCACCGATCTGGGCAACGTGTCCGCGGTGGACGCCGGGGCCTGGTTGCTCAGACAGGCGGAACGCGGTTCGACGAAGATCGCCCGCAGTGCGTTGCAGGCCGCCATTCTCGGGGATTCGATTCCGGCGGGACAGGTGCTCCTGCGCATCGCGCGCGATGAATCGAGACCGCAGGATGTCCGCAACAGCGCGGTGAACTGGCTCGGAGAAATGGTGGGAGAGCGCGTCTCGGCCACACTCGACTCGATCGCGTACGAACCCGGGGATCGTGACATCCGGCGCACGGCCATCTTCTCGCTGTCCCGTCGGCCGAAGGATGAAGCGATTCCGGCGCTGCAGAAGATGGCCGAGACGTTACCCGACCGGGAACTACGTCGTACGGCGATCATGGCGCTGGCGCAGACCCGCGATACGCAGGCGATCGCGTGGTTGGAGAAGCGGTTGGGGCAGGGACGGTAGGAAAGACGTCGCCAATACGACGGGGCAGCGTTCTGCGCGAACGCTGCCCCGTCGTCGTATCGGTCACGTGTCCGTTGCCGGCTCGCTATTCCAGCACCGCATGCGCCGACGCCGATCCGCTGGTCCGTCGCACGAGCAGCAGCAGCGGAATCAGGCTCAGCATGATCACCGCGCTGATCACGTAGATCTTGCTGTACGCGATCACGCTGGCCTGACCCGTCACCTGGCGGTCGAGCAGCGCGAGGGCCTGTTGATGAGCCCGACCCGGATCGGCCCCTTTGGCCATCATGCCATGGGTCAGCATGTCCACACGCGAGAGAGTGGACGGATCCGTGACGTCGAGGTGCTCCACCAGTGTGGCGCGTGTCTGTGCGGTGAAGCGCACCACGAGTGTGGAAATGCCGGCAATGCCGAACGATCCGCCGAGTTGCCGGAAGAAGTTGTAGAGTCCCGTGCCCTGCGGCAGCTCGGTGAGGGACAGTTCGGCCAGCGTGATCGTCGTGAGCGGCACGAACATCATGCCAAGTCCCACACCACGCAGCACCAGCGGCCAGAAGAAGTCGTGCGCGCCGCTCTCGGCGGTGATGAGCGAAAGCTGCCAGGCCGCGCAGGCGAACGTCAGCGCGCCCATCGTGATGAGCAGGCGCGGATCGAATCGTCCGGAGAGACGTCCCACCACCGCCATGGAGACGGCCGTGGCGGCCGCGCCGGGCAACATCACGATACCGGTCTGTTCGGCCGTCATGTGCAGATTGCCCTGCAGAAACACGGGGAGCGCAAACGCCATGGCGTAGAGTCCGACGCCCATGACCACACCGAGCAGGGTGCCCACCCACATCTGGCGGTGTCGGAGCACACGGAAGTCGATGGCCGGATGATCTGTGGTGAGTTCACGCCAGATCAACGCCACACCGCCCAGTCCCCCGATGGTGGCGAGGGCGACCATGAGGCGTGAGGCGAACCAGTCTTCGCGTTCGCCGTGTTCGAGCACGTACTGCAGCGACCCGACACTCACCGCGAGCAGCGCGATGCCGGCATAGTCGATGACGGCGGGCCTCCGTTGGTCTTCGGGGTCATGGACGTAGGTGTAGATCATCCACGCCGCGAGGATGCCCACGGGGATGTTGATGTAGAAGATCCACGGCCAGCCGTACGTGTCGGTGAGCCATCCGCCCAGGGTGGGGCCGATGGTGGGACCGACCATGACCCCGAGTCCGAAGAGGGCCATCGCCACGCCGGCCTCCTCGGGCGGAAACGATTCGAACAGGACGGCCTGGGACACCGTCATGAGGGCGCCACCGCCGATGCCCTGCACGATGCGCCAGAAGACGAGCGCACCGAGTGAGTGGGCGGCGCCGCACATCAGACTGGCGATGGTGAACGTGATGATCGAACCGACGAAGTACTGTTTGCGGCCGAGCAGTTGTCCGAGGAATCCGGTGAGCGGGATGACCACCACGCTGGCCAGGATGTAGCCGGTGGAGACCCACGCGATCTCGTCGAGGGAAGCGCCGAGGTTCCCCATCATGTCGGGGAGCGCGACGTTCACGATGGAACTGTCGATGACCTGCATGAGCGCGGCGAGCACGACGGCAACGGCGATGAGCCATCGGTGCTCCGCGCCACGTCTGGCGGATTGGGGAAGGGCTTGCGTACTCACTGGTATGTAACGGCCCGTGCCAAACGCCCGGCCCGCAGAATGGTGGAAGAATCAGGTGGTGAGCGTGACCGGACGGAGTCCGTGCAGGAGCAGCTCGATGGTGGAATCGACGAGGCGATCCGTATCGATGGCCACGGCGGGGACATCTCCGGTGCGGGCCTGCCAGACGAGCTGGGTGATCAGACCGGAGATCACCAGACGGGCCGCGACCTCGGCGTCGACATCGGGCCGGAATTCCCTGGTCCGGCGTCCCTCGTCGATCAGGCGGGCGAGCAACGTCCACCCCTGAACCGGACCGCCCTGCATCCATTGCCGGTAGGCTTCGGGGACTTCATGCCGCAGGTCCTGCAGCAGCAGGGTGAGCACCCGGCGCCCATCGGCGCGGACCTGGGTGAAGCGGCGCAGCATGGTGCGGATCCGCACGGAGGCCGGCGTGGTCTTCTGCCGGAGCAGGGCACCCATCTCGACGAACGCGGCATCGAGCGAGTGCTCGATGGCGCGACACAGGAGGTCTTCCTTGGTGTCGAAATGGTGGTAGACGGCGCCCTTGGTCACACCGGCCGCTTCGGCGATATCGTCGATGCGGGCGCTGCGATACCCCCGTTCGGCGAACACGGTGAGTGCCGCCTCCAGGATCTCTCCCGGGCGCTCCTCCGGGCGCCGTTCGCGACGATGCGTCCGTCGGCGAAGGGTGCGTGTGGGGCCCGGGGTGGTCGGCATATGTCAGAGATCTATTACATACTTCGTGGTATGTAAAGGGTGCCTCCGTCGTCAGCCCAGCTGCAGCTCCCAACTGATCGGCATGTTCGGGTCCAGCGAATCGCGCACCGAGCAGTACTTGGTGACGGCGAGTTCGATGGCCCGCTCGGCGTGTTCCTTGCCGATGCCCGCGCCGGTGATGTGGTAAACGAGATGAATCTTCGTCACGCGGCCCGGCACGCCCGAGAACCGTTCGCCTTCCACGTCCACGGAGAGCGACTCCACCGGGGTGCGGCGCTTGGCGAGGATGTCCACCACGTCCACGCCCGTGCATCCGGCCAGCGCGCACAGCAGCGCGTCCACGGGGCTGGGGCCGGTCACACCACTGGCGTCCATGCGGATGGCGGGACTTCCCGACTGGCGCGCGCCATCGAACCGATGATCACCGGCCCAGGTGACGGTCACCTTCGAAGGCGGCCTGCCCGGCGCCGGGGTGACGGTGGTGTCTTTCAGCGATTCCGTGCTCATGGTGTCTCTCCCTTGCGAATGGGAGCACGGACGGCATTGCCCCACTCCGTCCATGATCCGTCGTAGTTGCGTACGTTGTCGAAGCCCAGCAGCCAGGTCAGCACGAACCACGTGTGACTCGATCGCTCGCCGATGCGGCAGTAGGTGATCACGGCGTCGTTCGCCGACAGTCCCAGTTCATCCTCGTAGATCGCACGCAGCGCGTCGGCGCTCTTGAACGTGCCGTCGGCGTCGGCCGCTTTGGCCCACGGCATGCTGCGCGCGCCCGGAATGTGTCCACCGCGCAGTGTGCCTTCCTGCGGATAGTCGGGCATGTGCAGCTTCTCGCCGGTGTACTCCTGCGGCGAACGTACATCCACCATCGGCAGCCCGGCGTCCATGTGGGCCCGCGTGTCGGCGAAGTACGCACGGATGCGGGCATCGTCGCGTTCACGGGCCCCGTACTGCGTGGGCGGGAAGACCGGCACCTCGGTGGTGGTCGGCCGTTCCTCGGCGATCCATTTGGCGCGGCCGCCGTCGAGTATCACGGTGTTGTCGAAACCGAACAGCTGGAACACCCAGAAGGCATAGGTGGCCCACCAGTTGTTCTTGTCGCCGTAGAAGACGACCGTGGTGGTGTCGTCGATGCCTTTGCGGCGCAGAAGCTGCTGGAAGGCCTCACGCCCGAGGTAGTCGCGTTCGATCTGATCGTTGAGATCGATGTGCCAGTCGAGTTTCTGCGCGCCGGGAATGTGCTCGACGTCATAGAGCAACACGTCTTCGTTGCATTCGAGCAGACGCAGCGACGGATTGCCGAGGTGGGCAGCGAGCCACGCCGTGCTCACGAGCCGCTCGGGATGGGCGTACCCCTTGGCAACGATGGCCGGATCGGGGAGCCCCGGAAGATTGACGACGGGGGACATATCTGAACGCTAAGGCATGGAAAGCCCGGAACAACCGGCAGAATCCCCGGGAATTCGGGGGAATACCTGAGGGCGGCGGTTTCGGTGAATCGCAGGTGAAGGTAGGTTCAAAGAGGGTTTAGCCTCTCTCCTTTCCGTCGAGTGCACCCAATGGATTTCGATCGCGACACCGTGGCATCGGCTGTTGTCGGCACCGGCGGGGCCTGGCTGCTGGGTTCCGCACTCGTCCATGCGCAGTCGGGGAAGTGGAACAGTGCGCAGATCAAGGGGCTCGCGTACGCGGGGGCGGGCTTCCTCATGACCGCGGCCGCGCAGCGTTGGCTGCAGCATACGGGCAATCGCGGCATCGCGATTTCGCTCATGGGCACCCTGTTCGCGCTGCGTGGCATGTACCTGCTGTTGCGCGAACGGGCCGCGGAGCGGGCGCGGAAGCCGCGCCCGCCCGAGTAAAGCCGGCAAGGCGGCGGGTCTACACCGCCATCGCCTGCAGAGCGGCCACCCGCTCCGCCGTGGGCGGATGGGTCGACATCCACTTGCTGATGCCGCGCATGCTGAATGCGGCAAGCGGGTTCACGATGGCCAGCGTGGCGGCGCTCGGCGAGACCTGCATGGGGATGCGACGCGCACCCGCTTCGAGCTTGAGCAGCGCGTTGGCCAGGGAGAGCGGACGGCCACAGATCTCCGCACCGACGGCGTCGGCTTTGAACTCCCGCTGACGGCTGATCGCGAACTGCATGACCATCGCCACGAGGGGGCCGATGATCAGCATCGCGATGCCGGCGATCGGATGCCCGCCTTCGTCGTCGTGACTGCGTCCGCCGAAAAAGAAGGCGAACTGCGCGAGATTGCCGATCGCACCGGCCATCGTGGCGGCCAGCGTCTGCAGCAGCATGTCGCGGTTCTTGATGTGCGCGAGTTCGTGGGCGAGGACGCCTTCGAGTTCGTCCGTCGAGAGGACACGCAGAATGCCCTGCGTCACGCACACCACCGCATGCTCGGGATTCCGTCCGGTGGCGAACGCATTGGGCTGGTCCTGCGGGGCAATGGCCACCACGGGCATGGGCAGGCCGGCCCGCTGACGCAACCGGTCGACCATTCCGTAGAGCTCAGGGGCCTCCTGCGCGGTCACCACCTGCGCGCCATACGAGCGCAGCACCATGGTGGACGACCCCCAGTACATGAAGAGGTTCATGCCCGCCGACAGCAGCAGGGCGATGATGGCGCCCTGACCCCCGCCGACCGCCTGGCCGATGGCCATGAGCAGGCCGGTGAGGCCGGCCATGAGGACAAACACTTTGACGTTGTTCATGCGGGAATCGGGGCGGAATGGACGGATATGAGGACGCCGCCCGGGGGGCGGCGTGTCTATCGCTCTTCTTCTTCGGTGTCCTGGTCGGACTGCTCCGCCAACAGCTGAGCGATGGCCTCGGAGCTGCGCAGCCTACGGACCCCCTCCACGAGTTCCGATGGGGCATCCACCACGCCCCGGCGCGCGAGCTCCTCGGCCACCGCTCTCAGATGTCGTGGCCATACATACCGCGCCCAGGTGAAGAAGTTCCGCCGCGCGGAAGGCTCCTCGGCCAGGAACGACGCCAGCGAACGCGCCCCTTTTCGCGTGTTGCAGCTCCTGCAGGCGGTCACTACGTTGCCCGGGGAGCCATCGCCGCCGCGCGTCTGCGGTTGCACATGGTCGATGCTCAGATCCTGCGCGTCGTGCACGGTGCCGCAGTACACGCAGCGGTAGCCGTCGCGCGCGAAGATCGCCGAGCGTGTCATCGTGTCCCGTCTCTTTCCGTCATCTGTGAATATCCCCGATCACGGCCGGCGTTACGTGCTGCAGCAGCTGACGAGATTTCTCGACACCGAAGAGAGCGTCGAGACGGCCGATGACGTCCCGCCCCGCCTGACCCTCAAAGCCCTCGAGGCCATTCGTATGTCGCGTTCCCGTGAGCGGATCCTGAACAATCTCGAAGAGATGTACCGCGAAGCCTTCGAGCGCGCCAAGGCATCCGGTGATCCGTCGCAGATGACCGCCCTCGATTTTTCGTATCGGCGGGAACAGTTGTATTTCGAGATTCTGCTGGACGTGCGGGACGCGATGGAGAAGCGCTGAGTCCGGCAGGGACACCGAGGCGTAGTAGCCGTAGTAGGAACGAGGGCGTGGGCTTTGGGGGGCGCCCTGCGGGCGCGATACCGGCAGGATGAACGGCAGGATACCTGCAGGATACCAACAGGACGGCTCCTGATACTCCCGATGCGGTATCCTGCGGTTCATCCTGTGCCGCTGAACGGGGTCGTGATCTCCGGCCGCCTTATTCCTCGCTCCAGGAATCATGGTCCGGAGAGACCAGATCGCTGGCCGACAACAGGGTGCCGGCCAGAAATCCGAAAGCACTCGGCGCCGCACTCTCTCCACGCACCACCCGGGCCGCCGACGCGCCGCGTTTGGTCACGACGATCTCAGGCGACGTGAGGGCGGTCGAAGGCGTGGGTTGTGTGGATTTGCGGGCTGGCGGCACGGCGCTCACTCCGGGGCTTGGATGGCATGGTAAGTATATGGCCGCGCGCGTGAGACCGTGTCCGCGGCCTTCCTCTACTGCAACTGAAACTGGAACGACTGCTGCACCAGTTGCGCCACCCGTCGGCCGCCGATCTCGGCGGGCATGAAGTGCATCCGCGTCAACGCGGCTTTCACGGCGGCAGTGAAGAGCGGATGATCGCTGCGAAGGGCCGAGAACGAGTCGAGGTTGGCGCGTCCGGTGGAGTCGACCACGAACTGCGCCAGCACCGTGCCCTGGGTGCCCGATGAGCGGAGGATCTCCGGGAATACCGGTGCCTTGCTGCCGGGCAGGAGCATGACGGCTTTCTCCACCTGATCCGCCGAGAAGTAGCCGGCCGATGTGGCCGGCCCTTCGCCGGTGCCTCCCGGAATCCCGTTCGGTGAGCCCCGGCGCCCGCCCTGCAGGAAGTCTTCCGCCGTGACGGGAGCGCGGGTGAGGTCGATGGGAGGAATGGTGGTCGGGATGTCGGTGATCGCCGGCAGTTGCGGCACGAGTGGTGCCGCGGCCGATACCGGCGTCATCGCACTGCTCGTGCTGGGCGTCTCCACCACCGCCGGTTTCGGCGGAGTTGGTGTGAACTCGGTCATGCGCAGTCGCTCCGCAGGCGGTTCCTCCACACGGCGTGTGTCCTGCGTGGCCGTGATGACGACGAGCGCACTCACGAGCGCGGCATGCATCCCGATGGAGACCATCGAACTGCCGGCGCGGGTATCGGCGGTGCGTGCAGAGGGCAGGGCCGTGGCGTGCGATTCGGGCAGACGCGTGAACATGTCGTTCTCCTCGGAGTGAGTGGTCTTCCGAGGGTACCCGCGCACGATGAAGGGTCGATGGCGGCATGGTGAACCGCCGATGACCCTTGGATTAACGCTCGCTGAGGTCTGCGTGAGCGGAGGATGAACGCGCGAGGTCGGAATCGGCGTCAGCCTCACGCAGGGCGCGCTGGGTGATGCGGGCGAGCAAGACGCCCAGCAGCACCGTCGCGCCAACGCCGACGGCCAGCACCCACGACGGCAACCCATTGTTGCCCGGCCCCCGCGATCCGGCGCGGCCCAGTGCCGCATACGAGCCGATCACCGGCAGCATGCCGACCATCGCCAGCACGAAATCGCGCAGGCGCACCCGCGTCGCACCCAGCGCATAGTTGGACAGCACGAAGGGAATGGCCGGCGACAATCGCAGCAGGACCATCAGGCGCAGGCCATCCTCTCCCACCACCCGGTCGATGGTCGACAGGGTGGGATGCCGGGCAATGCGCCGGCTCACCCAGTTGCGCAGCACGGTGCGTCCCAGCAGAAACGCCAGCGTGCCCCCGATGGTGGCGCCGAGCAGCACGAGCAGGGAGCCTTCGGCCACGCCGAACACCGCACCACCGGCCATGGTCAGCAGGAAGGCCGGCAGCATGCACACCACCACCGCCACATAGGCCGTCACGAACGCCACCGGCGCCCAGGGCCCCAGCGTATGGACCCAGGCGCTGAATCCCGGCAGGTACGGGGCCGCGAATTTCCCCACGCCGACCCCGAACAGGATCGGTACCGTCATGCCCGCCAGACGGCCGGCGGCGCGAACGAGCGCCATCGGCTCGCGGAAGGGGAGTGCCATGGACACAATATACCATGCCCAATACCACGCCTCTTTCCCTGCCTCGCATCCTGCCCCGCGCGGTCGCCATCGCGATCGCGGCCCTCGGTGTCGCCCTCGCTGGCGCCTGCGCCGACCGCCAACAGGCCCCGGTCACGCTGGCCATCGTGAACGCCCGTGTGTGGACGGGCGACAGCACCGCCCCGTGGGCGGAAGCCGTCGCCGTGTCGGGCGATCGCATCACCGCCGTGGGAACCTCCGACGACATCCGACGCATCGCGAATGACGTGGAAGTCATCGATGCCCAGGGCGGCATGGTCACGCCGGGCTTCATCGATGCACATGTGCACTTTCTCGATGGCGGGCTCGCGCTCGCGTCGGTGTCCCTGCGTGATGCGAAGACCCGCGAGGAGTTCATCGCGCGCATCCGCGACTACGCGAAGTCGATTCCCAAGGGGGAGTGGATCCGCAACGGCGACTGGGATCACACCAACTGGGGCGGCGAACTGCCCACGCACGAATGGATCGATTCGGTCACACCGGACAATCCGGTGTGGATCAACCGGCTCGATGGACACATGCAGTTGGCGAATCGTCTCGCGATGGAAGCGGCGAAGGTCGACCGCAATACCCGCGACATCGCGGGTGGCACCATCGTGCGTGACGCCCGTGGCAATCCCACGGGCATTTTCAAGGACAACGCCATGGGGCTGATCGATGCGGCGCAGCCTCCACGCAGTGCCGCCGAACTCGATCGGGCGCTCGACGCCGCGATGGCCTACGTGGCCGCGCGTGGCGTCACCAGTGTGCACAACATGGGCACGTTCGGGGATCTCGTCGTGTTCGATCGGGCGCGCGGGCAGAATCGCCTGCACACACGCATCGTCTCGCAGGTGCCGCTCGCGCAGTGGCAGGCGTTGCGCGACACGGTGAAGGCGCGCGGGCATGGCGACAGTTGGTTGCGCATTGGCGGACTCAAAGGCTTCGTGGACGGATCACTGGGATCGCATACCGCGGCCATGCTGCAGCCATTCACCGATGTGCCCACCGACACCGGGCTCTTCGTCACGCCGGCCGACAGCCTCTATGCGTGGACACGCGGCGCGGACTCGGCGGGGCTGCAGGTGATGGTGCATGCCATCGGCGATCGGGCCATCCGCACGCAGCTCGATGTGTTCGAACGGGTGGCGCGCGAAAACGGCGCGCGTGACCGGCGTTTCCGCATCGAACATGCCCAGCACATCGCACCGGAGGACATCCCGCGTTTTGGTGCGCTGCCGGTGATCGCCAGCATGCAGCCTTATCACGAAGCGGACGATGGGCGCTGGGCCGAAAAGGTCATCGGCCCCGAGCGGGCGAAGGGCACCTATGCATTCAAGTCATTGCTCGCGTCGCATGCGCGACTGGCGTTCGGTAGCGACTGGTTCGTGGCTCCGCCCACACCGCTCGAAGGCATCAAGGCCGCGGTCACGCGTCAGACCCTCGACGGCGCACATCCCGGCGGCTGGGTTCCGGAAGAGAAGATCACGGTGGAGGATGCGCTGCGGGCGTATACGAGCGGATCCGCGTATGCCGGCTTTCAGGACAAGGACGTTGGTGTGATCGCCAAAGGCCGGCTGGCGGATCTGGTGGTGCTGAGTCGCGATCTCACCACGACACCGCCGGATTCACTGGACAAGGTGCAGGTGAATGCGACGATCGTTGGTGGGGTGGTGCGGTATCGGCGGTGAGGTGAGCATGCAAAACGGGGGAGATGGCCAAGGTGCCATCTCCCCCGTCGTGCATCTCCTGCTGTGAAGCGTATCGACCGCTTACTGCACGGCCTTGTCAGGACGCTTGAAGCCACCGTCCAGCGCGTTCAGGAACAGCTTGTACGTGCCGTGCGGCTGCGAGCGGAAGAGAATCTCCGGTCCGAAGAGCCAGATGGTGCCCTTGCCAAGCTGCGCCTCGGCCATCGCCGTGCCGCCCTTCAGCAGATCCTGACCCCACGCCCAGCCCGACGTGAGTGGCTTGTCGGTGTCGAACGTGGCGATGGCGCGGATGCCACGCGACGCGGCGTCGGCAGGCAGCTTCATCACCGGGCTGTTGTCGAACATCACGCTCGGACGCGGCGCCATGCCGGTCGCGATCGTCATCGACGTGTCGACCTTCACCTCGAGCAGCGAGCCCGGGATGTAGTACTTCTCACCCGGATACGCGCGGCCGTTGGCGTCGACGAGGTAGTTGTCGATGGGCAGGCCCATTGCCTTGCCGAGGCCGATGGAGGACCCGATGGCCACCACGCGGCCGCCGGCTTCGACGAAGGCCTTGATGGACGGCACCGACTGCTCCGTCGACACGCGGCCCAACTGACGGCGATACTCGGCCGGGATGAGCGTGGTGTCGGGCGAACCACCGAAGCCGGCGCCGAAGCCCGGACGATCGGTGAACGAGCCGTCGGTGAAGACGAGCACGTCATACTTGGCCTTGAGGTTGCCCGCATCGAGTTCCTGCGGGAACACCACCGTGTACGGGTATTCGAACTTCTCGAGCACCAGACGCGTCCAGCCGCTCGGCATGCTGCCGCCGTACCGATCGATGAGACCGATGCGCAGCGGCGTCACCGGCTGCGACGCACTGGGCTTGCTGTTGGCTGCCGCGAAGTTCACACCGAGATCCTTCGCCGCCTGCGCGACGACCTTGTCGGCCGCACCACCGGCGGGGATGAACCACGAACCGGCCGGCCACGTCGTGCCACCGTCATTGAACGCGGTGGGGATGCGCTGGGCCTTCACCTTCACCTTGCCCAGACGGTTGGCGACCGTGGCCGCATCGTTCACTTCAGGACGGATGAAGTACCCCGCCTTGCCCTTGGCCACCGTACCGGCCGGCATGGTCGTGATGCCGTTGACCTTCTCGAACGAGCCGCTCGGCGGCGCGTCGAGCACGCGCTCGAACTGCACACCCATCTGGAAGGCGAGCGTCCAGCCGGCGTTGTCGTACGGCGGGACCGGCGGGCCACCCGGATAGCGGAAATCGTTCGGGTGATCCTGCGGTTCGAACATGTCGAGCACATGCGAACGGAAGGCCTGATTGGTCTTGATCACCCACGAACCGGTCGGAAACTGCTTGCCGTTGGCCGAGAAGGGGGCAGTGGCCTTGAGCACGTCGATGCCCGAGTACTGCAGCGCCTGGACGAACTTGGTGGCCGTCGCAAAATCGTTCTGCGCGCTGCTCAGGATGTACGCGCGCGGATCGCGGTTCTCGGGCTTCTTGAGTTCCGCCATGTACCGATCGTTGGCAACCGCGCTGGCGATGTTGGCCGGGCCACCACCACCACGCGGACCACCACCACGGCCCTGTTCCGCGGCGGCACCACCCGCGGAACGGTCGGCGGTGATCTTGGCGATCATCGCATCGACACGCTTGGGCGAGATGGTCCAGTTGTCCTTCGAACCGGCGGTGATCTGGTCGTTGCCCATCACCCAGCGGTTGAACAGGAACGTCTCGCGGTAACGCGACGCCATGTCGAGGAAGGCGTAGTTGGCCGACACCGAGTAGTCGATCGACTGACGGAAGTGCCATTCCTGCGGCGCGATGGGCGCGGGCAGTCCGGCCGACCGGAGCTGGCGTTCCGGCACCAGCGCAATGCGCATGGGCGTCGGGTTGCCGATGGTCTCGGTCAGGATGCCGATCTGGTTGTGGTAGTAGCCGGTGGTGCGCAGACCACCGTTCCACCACGTCGAGTAGTTGGAGCCGGCGCGGAACGTGAGTCCGGGCTTGTGCTCGAGCACGAAGCGGTGGTTGAGCGCCGCGCCCACGAGGTCGAGACCCGTGATGATGGCCGGGTGGAACCAGTAGTTGGCCGGATCCCGGTACGGCGGCGCCGCCATCACCGTGCCGGTCGGACCGGTCTGGTGATGGTTGTACATGATCTGCGGATGCCACTCGATGAACAGCTGCTTCGACATGTTGCGCGTCTCGGCCAGCGCGTTCATGTACGAGTCGCGGTTGTTGTCATGGCCCGCGTACTTCTCGTAGAGACGCGGAATCGTGCCCGTGGTGCGGCGCGCCTTGTCGGGCTCTTTCATGTACCAGTCCGACACGAGCTCCATGCCGTCCGGATTGGCGTGCGTCATCAGGATGACCACGTCGTTCAGGATGCGCATGGTTTCTTCGTCGGTGCGGCTGGAGAGCTGCCAGAGCGTCTCCATGAGCTGCTGAGCACCGAGGACTTCCGTGGCATGGAGTCCACCGTCGATCCAGAAGACGACCTTGCCTTCCTTGGCGAGCGCGGCCGCGGCGGCCGAATCGAGGCCTTCGGCCTTGGCGAGCCTGGTGGAGATTTCCTTGTAGCGCGCCAGGTTGCGGTGGTTGGCCGGGCTGGTGACGATGGCCATGATCTGCGGCCGGCCTTCTTCGGTGAGCCCGATGGTATCGAGCTTCACGCGGTCGCTTTCCTGGGCGACCTTGGCGAAGTACTGGTTCAGCCGGGTGTAGTTGGGGAGCTCGTAGTCGGCTCCGATGTCGTGCCCGAAGAACTGTTTGGGCGACGTGCGCTGCTGAGCCGGGAGCGCGAGCGGAGCCGCGACCGACAACAGAGCCAGCGAAAGCCGGGTGACGCGACGCAGTCGAGTCATGCGTGGGGACGGGTGGAGAGGATGCAGGGACAGGTGGGGCGGGCCACAGGATGCCCCGGAACGACATGGGACATAAGGGTTACGATGGGCGGCCGGGGGGCGTTGGGGCAACCCATCGGCCGCCGGGGATGGCACGGCGCCCCCGAACTGGAGAATTTGCAGTCATGGAGACGCCGACCGCCATATCTGTGTGGCGGTGCGACCCCCTGTCTTTTCCGGAGAATCCCGATGTCGGTTTTGATGATGGCCGGTCGTACTGCAGTCAGGAGCACGGTCGCGACCGCGATGACGATGGCCCTGGTGCTCGCGCCGCTTTTCCTGGTGGGCGCGCAGGAGCAACCGCCGGCCAAGCAGCCCCCGGCGATGGACCACAGCAAGATGGATCACTCGGCCATGCACGGCGCCAAGGCCGAGGCGTGGAAGGAGCTGGATGCCTACCACATGCTGATGATGGCCACCTGGCACCCGGCCAAGCAGAACAACGATATGGCGCCCATCCGGGCCAAGGCCGCCGAGATGGTGGCCGCCGCCAAAGTCGTGGCCGCGTCGAAGGCGCCGGCGAGCTGCCAGAAGCCCGAGCTGGCCAAGGCCCAGGCCGCGCTGCCCGCCGAGACGGAGAAGGTGGCCACCCTGGTGACCAGGAAGGCCTCCGATGTCGACCTCAAGACCGCGCTCGCCACGCTCCACGAGAAGTTCGAGGTGCTCGAAGAGGGGTGTGGCGGCGGCATGAAGCATTAAGGACTCTGGGTTTCATATCAAAAGGGAGCAGGGAGGAGCTGATCAGGGAGGAGATCGATAGGAACCACTATTGATCTCCATCCTGGCCAACTCCCTCCTGCTCCCTTTTGATATAAAACGAAGAATCCTTATTACCGGGCGTAGTACTCCACGATCGCCGCATCATTGACCGCGAAGGGCACGCTTTCCCGGGTCGGCGGCGAGATCATGCGGCCTTCGAGCGGGGTGTCGTCCGTCTTGGCCAGCCAGCCAGGCAGTTTGACCTGCGGGCCGCGCGAAAGCTGCTCGATGATGTGCGGATTCTCGGCCATGCGCGGATCGAGCTTGATCATGTCGCCGGTGCGGAGGCGATAGCCGGGCCGGTCGACGCGGCTGCCGTTCACGTGGATATGGCCGTGCACGACGAGCTGGCGGGCGGCGGGAATGGTGCGCGCGAATCCGAGTCGGAAGACCACGTTGTCGAGCCGCGATTCGAGCATGGCGAGCATCACGTCGCCGGTGCGGCCGGGGCGTGTCTTGGCCATGGAATACGTGCGGCGGAGCTGGTTCTCCGAGATGCCGTAGTGGAAGCGTACCGCCTGTTTGGCCTCGAGACGCTGCCGGTACAGGCTGACCTTGCGGCGGCGGGCCGTGGCCTGCCCGTGCTGTCCCGGCGGGTAGGGGCGGCGTTCCGCGTCCTTGGCCGTAAGGCCAGGGAGTTGGATGCCCAGGCGGCGAATGATCTTCACACGGGGACCAAGACGGCTCATCAGTCTTCCTCCAGGGGGGACCACCGCCGGGCGGCGGTGTCAGTGGGATCGTCGAGAATGGGGGCGTCGTCGGCGGCGATCTCCGCGCCCAGATTGGCGAAGAGACGGGCGCCGGCGAGCAGGCGATGGAGTTCGGCGACCTCTTCGCGACGGAACCGGAAACCGGCGCCATTGTGCCCGAGCCAGATCACGGCATGATCACTGGGGGTGCTACCGGGTCGCATGCGGCCGGTATCGTAGGCGGCGACGGTGTCGGTGAGGGCAGAGAGGTCGGCGGCATTCATGGAGAGGATGGCATTGCCGAACCGCAGCTCGAACGCGCCACATGCGCGACAGCAACGCACGAAACCGCGCCGGGATTCGAACAGCATCTCTTCGTGCACGTGCGGAAACTCTTCCGCCATGCTTGCCTCCGTGTTGGATGAGAACGCCTATCAACTAGTACGTTCGAAGTATTCACGGGGAATAAGGATAAGAACACTCGGAATTATACGTACAGGGGTTTTTAAGGAAGTGGGTTGATATCAAAAGGGAGCAGGGAGGAGCTGGTCAGGGGGGAGATCAATAGCGGTTCCTATCGATCTGCTTCCTGACCAGCTCCTCCCTGCTCCCTTTTGATATCAACCCACTTCCCTATTTCACATGGCTACTTTCTTCGCCTCGAGCTTCTTCTTCTGCTCGCGCAGGTGCTCGTCCATCTTGAGCCGCGGGATGCCATTCTTCAGCCACTCCGGCGCCGGCTGGTTCTTGAGGTACGAGTCCCAGTACTCCATGAGCCGCTGCGAGTAGTCCTTGCGGTTGCGCAGTTGCGCCAGACCGTGATTCTCGCCCACGTACTCCAGCAGGATCACGTCCTTGTTCAGCTGCCGCAGCGTGTTGTAGTACGTGATGCCCTGATTGAAGTCCACCGCGCCATCCTTGTCGTCGTGCAGGATGATGAGCGGCGTCTGCACCTTGTCGGCGAACCGGTTGGGCGAGTTGCGCTCGTAGGCCTCGCGGTTCTCGATGAAGTTGCCCTTGAAACGTCCCTGCGAACTCTGGAAGATCGCCTGGTTCGTTCCGCCGGTGTTCCAGTACACCGAGCTGTACATGCTCACCATGTCGGTGAGCGGCGCGCCGGCCACGGCGCTCTTGAAGATGTTGGTCTGCGTGACCAGGAACGACGTCTGATACCCGCCCCACGAGTGCCCGTGCAGTCCGACGTTGGCCGAGTCGACGATGCCGGTACGGATGGCCGCTTTCACGGCCGGGACCACGCTCCACACGGCACTCATGCCCGGATCGTTGAGCTTGTACACGATGTCGGGCAGGAACACCGCGTAGCCGCGCGACGTGTGCACGCCGATCAGTGCGTTCGGTGAGCTCGAGAACGTGGGCGAGTAGAAGGTGTTGAGATTGTCCGACTGCAATTCGTAGATGAACGTCAGCGTCGGATACTTCTTGCCTTCTTCGTATCCCGCGGGCAGGTACAGCGCGCCCTGCAGCGAATCGCCCTTGTCGGTCACGTAGTTCACCAGGCGCGAACCGGCCGACCACGCCACGCCGTTCATGTTCGGATTGGCATCGGAGAGACGCACCGAGTCGGTGAGCGCGTTGGCGCCGAAGCTCACCCGCCAGTAGTCGGGGAAACGCGTGGAGGTCTGGATGGTGGAAACCCACACCTCCGCATTGCGCGCGCGCATCGGCGCATGCCGGGCATCGCGCCATCCGGTCACGGCCATGACGCCGTTCTTCGCCGGATCGATGCGCACCACGGCTTCCTTCTTCGTGCGCGCCTGCATCGCCACCATGTAGAACGGCTTGGCGAGATCGATCGTGCGATCGGTGGGGTCGGTGTACACGACGCGGCTGTAGCGGATGCGTTCCGCCCGGCCGTTGCCGGTGAGGTTCGCCCAGCTCCTGCCGGCCATGCCCACGCGCCACACATCGTAGTTGTCGCTGATCAGCGCGAAGCGACCGTCGCGGCTCCAGCCGATCACATTGGTGGACGGACGATCGACGTTGTGATCGTCCTCGGTGTCGATAAACGACGTCGGTGCACCGGCCGTGACATTCGTGACGGCCTTCGTCGCGACATCGTACGCGTGGAAGTTGCCGTCGTCCCAGAACAGCACGGTACGACCATCCGGCGACAGCGAGGAGTAACCACGCATCTGCTTCTTCACCGCCACGCGATTGCCGGTGCGCATGTCGGTGAGATACACATCGCGATACTGGATGCCGTCCACGCTGGCCTGACGCTCATACGGCTGGTTCTCGCTGCTCAGCATCCAGCGGTCGTGGGCGGTCACGGTGCCCGTGCGCACCTCGGCGTTGGTGAGCTGCACGACCTGCTGCGTGGCCGGCAGGTACGTGGCCATGAACGAGAAGCCCTTGTCCGCCTGTTCCTGTACCAACTGCATGCTCTGGAGACGCGGATCCTTGTGGTGCCAGAGAATGAGCGTCGGACGCTCGTCGTCTTCGAGCAGCTCGGCGCGCGGCAACGGCGACGTGGCCACACGCAGGCCGATGAGCAGTGCGTCCTGCTGCTCCAACCAGCGCGGCGCACGATCGGGGCTCACTTCCATACCGATAGGCAGTATGGCCTTTCCGCCCAGTCCAACAGTCACCATCTGCTGCGTGGGAGCTCCCACGCGGGACACGCCCATGGCGGCCCATGTCGTGTCGGTGCCGGCGCTATCGGCCGTACCTTTGAGAAATCCGAACGCGGGCAGCGTATCGCTCCAGGTGAGACGGCGATACAGCGCCTTGCCCGCGTCGATGGACTTCACGACACCGGTGGCGAGTTCGCGCAGTTGCACGCCGTTGCCGGCCTGTTCACGCGCATCGATGGTATAGGCGAGCCAGCGGCCTTTGTCGTCGAAGGAGAAGTCGGCAACGTTGCCCACGTTGAAGAGCGTGCCCGCGCCGAGTTCGTACAGCAGCATGTCCGTGCCTTCCACGCGTCCACCGCCACCACCCAGCGGATTGCCGCCCATGCCCGGCGCGCCGGCGGTGGGACCACCACCGCCACCTCCGCCACCCCCGGCCGGGGCGTCAGGTCCGTACGCCTGCATGGCCAGCCACTTCGGGGCGTCCCCGCCAAAGGCGATGCGACGCACCCGATCGAATTCCCGCGTCTCACCGGAGACGAGGTTCACCACCAGCGCCTTGCTCACCACCGGCCGGCGCTGCTGGCGCAGGCGCTTCTGCTCGGCGGCCTTGGGATACACCAGCATGGCCACCCACTTGCCGTCGCCCGAGAGCTGGAGCCCCGGAAGCGAGCCGCCGCCGAACGGACCACCGGCCGCCGCTGGCGCCTCCCCGACGGGGAAGCGCATCTCCTTGCCGCCGGCCGCGGTCTGTCGCACCACCACCTCGGCGTCGCCTTCATTGGGAGCGACGACATAGGCGAACCAGGCACCGTCGTTGGACAACGTGGCACCGCGGAGCGTCTTCCAGGCCGAGATGTCGGCGGCGGTGATGGGATGGGTCGGGCCCTGGGCGGCGATGCGCCCATTGGGGATCACGGGCGCGAGCGTTACCACGGCGGCCAGCGCTGCCGAGCTCGGCAGACGGGTGACCCGAAGCAGAGCGCGCCGGAAAGGCGAGGACATCGGAGCTCCAATCGAAGAAGGGACGTCCGAAGATACGCGCAGGGTCGCTACTCGCGCTGAGAACCGGGATGTGGCTGATGTTGACCAATTTGGTCAATATGAATATTTAGCAGTATGGCAGCGAAAGTCGTTCGTGAATCGGTGGGTCTCTACGAGGCCAAGACGAATCTCTCATCGCTCGTGGATCGCGCGGCGGCGGGAGAGGAAATTCTCATCACCAAGTCTGGCCGTCCGCTGGCCCGTTTGATGCCGCTCGAGGATGAGAAGGCGAAGCGCATACCGGGACAGGGGCGTGGGCAGTGGGGCATCCGTCGCAACTTCGATGCACCACTGCCGCAGGAGTTGCTGGAGGTATTCGAAGGTACGGACGAATGAATCTGCTGCTCGACACCCACGTGCTCATCTGGTGGGATTCGGGTATGCCCCTCTCAAACGAGGCGCAGCGAGCCATTCACGAGGCGGACATGGTATTCGTTTCCGCTGCCACAGCGTGGGAAGTCGAGATCAAACGGGCGCTCGGTCGTGCGGTGGGTTCACGTCGGGTTGACGAAGCGGTGGTTGCGTCGGGCTTTCGGGAGTTGCCCGTGCTCTTCCGACACACGCAGCGACTGCAGGGTCTGCCTCCCGTTCACCGTGACCCTTTCGATCGTCTCCTGATTGCGCAGGCGCAGGACGAGGGGTTGACCATCGTCACGCGTGACGCGCAGTTCCGTGACTACGAAGTCCCGACTATCGCGGCGTGACGGCGGGCCCATGTAGCACAAACACCCCTTTCGTCACACTCCCGGCCCGTTCCTTGCCCCCCGACCCGGGCCGCATAGTTTCAAATGGTTGGTTCGGCGCGTCCACGTTCGTGACCGCTCTTCGACGATGAGGATTCCATGATGACCATGACGTTCCGCGCCACTACCGGGCTGGTGGTGGGTTCGCTGTTGCTGACCGCCGCCAAACCGCTGCCCAGGTCCGCCGTGCCGCCCACGCCCACGCCCGTGGCGTCGGGCGTGACGTTCACCTACCGCATGACCTCCTCCAGCAGCGACAAGCGTACGCGCGAATCGCGCAACATGCTCACCACCGTGCGCATGCAGGATGGCAACATCCGCATGGACTATGTGGAGGGTGTCACGCCGCTCGGGGAGAAGAACGGCTACGTACTCGTGCAGGGCGATGCCGGCAAATTCGTCATCGTGAACCCGAAGGACAAAAAGGCCATGGTCATGAGCGCTGAGGGTTTCGGCAGCGGCTTCGGCGCGCTGATGAACAACCCGATGCTCAAGATGACCATGAGCAACACGTCCTTCCGCTTCAAGGACATGGGCGCGGGCGAAACCATTCTGGGTTACAAGACCCGCAAGGTGCGCACGTGGTACACGAGCACGATGGAGCTCAAGGCCATGATGATGCCCGATCAGAAGATCACCACAGCCGACTCCAGCGATCAGTGGATTGCCCAGGGCATGGATCTGGGCGCCAAGGACATGGAGCGGTGGGCACGGTCGTTCGCGTCGGGTGTGAAAGCCACGAATCCCGAACTCGAAGCGGAGATGAAGAAGTACGCGAACGAGTACGCGAAGTCGGGGATCGCGCTCCGCACCATCACCTGGTCCAAGCAGACCGACAAGAAGGGCAAGGTCACCGCGGACACCATCACTTCCGAAGTGACCGACATCAAGGCCGGCTCCATCGATGCCGCGATGTTCGAAGTCCCCAAGGGATACGAGGTCGTGGACATGAGCAAGATGATGGCGGACATGGCGGCGTCGATGGACAGCGCGAAGGCCGCCGAGGGCAAGGACGGCAAGAAGGCCGAGGAGAAGGGCTCGGCCTCGGACGCGCTCAAGCAGGGGCTCGGCGGTCTGCTCAGAAAGAAGAAGAACTGAACGGCGGATACGAACGACAGAACCCCCGATCCACATCTCGTGGATCGGGGGTTCTTCGCTAGGCGACCACCGTCAATACGCCGCGAGTTCCACGTACGCCTGACGGAACGTCTCCACCTGCGGCAGCGTGGCGTCTTCGAGCTGCGGGGCGTAGCCCACCCACGCGTCCGCACTGGCAATGCGGCGCACGGGGGCGTCGAGCCAGGCGAAACATTCGTCGGCGATCTTCGCGGCGATCTCCGCGCCGTACCCGAACGACAGCGAGTCTTCGGTGGCCACGATGACCCGGCCCGTCTTCTTCACGCTGTTGAACACGGTCTCTTCATCCCACGGCGAGAGCGTGCGCAGGTCGATGACCTCCACGCTCGGGCCCCCTTCGTCGGCGATCTGCTTGGCCGCCACCAGCGCACGCTGCACGGTGGCGCCGTACGTCACGAGCGTGATGTCGGAACCTTCACGCAGGATGGACGCCTTGCCGAACGGGATCATGAAGTTGGGGCCGGGATACTGCCCCTTGTTGTACGTCTGCCGGTACAGGTGCTTGTGCTCGAGGAAGATGACCGGGTCGTCGCCGCGGATGGCGGTGCGCAAGAGACCGTTGGCGTCGAGCGCATTGCTCGGGCACACCACACGCAGGCCGGGGTTGTGCGTGAACAGCGACGCGCCCGTCTGCGAGTGATAGATGGCGCCGCGGATGTAGCCGCCGTACGTGGTGCGCACCACCACCGGTGCGGTGAACGCGTTGTTCGAACGCCAGCGCATGGTGGCGAGTTCACCACGCAACTGCATGAAGGCCGGCCAGATGTAGTCGAAGAACTGGATTTCGACCACCGGCTTGAAGCCGCGGTGCGCGAGTCCGATGGCGCGTCCGATGATGTTGGCTTCGGCGAGCGGCGAGTTGTACACGCGCGCACCGCCGAACTTGCTCTGCAGGCCGTGGGTCACCTTGAACACCCCGCCCTTGCCCTTGACCTTGCCGAGGTACTCTTCGCGCGAGACGTCGGCCACGTCTTCACCGAACACGAGGATGCGTTCGTCGCGGGCCATCTCGTCGCGCATGCAGGCGTTGAGCAGATCCACCATGGTGGTGGGCTCGCCGCTGAACTGCGGATCGTCTTCCGTGTCGAAGCGTTCCGACGTGGGGTCCACATCGGGCGAGTACACGGCATAGGTCACCGTGTCCGGCGCCGGCTGCGGCTGCGCGAGCGCGTCGTCGGTGGCGGCGAGGATCTCTGCGTCGGCCGCATCGCGGATGGCCTGGATCTCGGCTTCGGTGGCATGCCCCTCGGCGATGAGCCAGGCAGGGAACGTCGTGATCGGATCGCGCGCCGCATCGGCTTCCCGCTCCTCGGGCGGACGATAGAACACTTCGTCGTCCGACAGCGAGTGCGAGTACGGGCGGATGACCTTGGCGTGCACGAGCGCCGGTCCCTTGCGCTCGCGGGCGTACTGCACCGCGCGCTGCATGACCTCGTACGACGCCAGCAGATCGCAGCCGTCGACTTCCTGGATGTAGAGGCCCGGGAACGACGCGACGAGCTTGGAGATCGAGCCGCCGGCGGTGTTCACTTCGACCGGCACCGAGATCGCGTAGCCGTTGTCCTCGACGATGTAGACGACCGGCAGCTTGAGGTTGGAGGCCGTGTTGAGCGACTCCCAGAACTCGCCTTCGGAGGTCGTGCCGTCACCGGTGGTGACGATGGTGACTTCGTCGCCATGGAAGCTGTCGTCGGCCAGGTCGGTCTTCGCGGCGCGCAACGTGGCTTCGGCGCTGCCGACGGCCTGCAGGAACTGCGTGCCGGTGGGCGAGGAGACCGAGACGATGTTCAGGTCTTTGTGCCCCCAGTGGCTGGGCATCTGACGGCCGCCCGAATTCGGATCGACGGCCGCGCCGACGGCACTGTAGAGCATCTCGGCCGGCGTCATGCCCAGCTGCAGGCAGAGTGCGCGGTCGCGGTAGTAGAGATAGAACCAGTCGTAGGCCGGCTTGGTGGCCAGGCCCGCGGCGGTCATGATCGCTTCGTGTCCGGCGCCGGAGATCTGGAAGAAGATGCGGTTCTGGCGCTTGAGCTGGATTTCCTTGTCGTCGAGTCGGCGTGAGGTGTACATCACGCGGAACGCATCGAGCAGCTGCTCGCGCGAGAGGGCGGGCGCGCTCGGCGTCGGCTCTGAAGTCGCCGCCTGGCGGGCGCGGCTCGGACGGGTCGAAGTGGCCATCGGTAGGCTCTGGGGGGACGAACGGAAAACGGGCAACAGTTCAACTTAGTGAAACGCGCGGCCCCCTGGAGGGGTTGACGTGGAACGTTCGTCTTGCCTGCGCGCGCACCGGTTGACAGGTTGGCACGAGAGTCCCTCGCCTCATCGCTTCTGCCCCTATCCGCGCCATGCACGCGCCCACCGCCCCACTCAAGCCGTCCACCGGTCATTGCATCTTCTGCGATCTCATCCACGGCGCGGCCGAGGTGTCGATCTGCTACGAGGATGCGACGGCGATGGCCTTCCTCGATATCCAGCCGGTCAACCCGGGGCATGTGCTGGTCGTCCCGCGGGAGCACTACGAAGTGCTGCAGGACATGCCCAAAACGCTGGCCACCCATCTGTTCGAGGTCGCGCTCACGCTCATTCCGGCCATCCAGACGGCCTCCGGGGCGCCGGACATCAATGTGGTGGTGAATTCCGGCGCCGCGGCGGGGCAGGACGTCATGCACTATCACATCCATCTCATCCCGCGCCGGGAAGGGGACGGGTTCGACATCTCGCTGCCGTTCGGTGCCTCGCTCATGCCCAACCGGCAGCAGCTCGACGGCATGGCCGCACGGATCGGGAGCATGTTGCGGGATCCGCTGGCGCGCGGAGGACAGAAAAAGTCGTGACGTGATCGTGAAGTGATCGTGATCGCGCTTCGGCCGTGTCGGGGGCCGGCCGCTCTTGACGGGAGCAGGAACGTGATCCAACATGCGGGCGTCGTCGAACATCGGGCAGTCTCCAGGATCACGTTGTGTGATGTCACCAGGAGGATGATGCGCGCGTCTCGCCGAAATTCTGTGAATCGCCCCGACGTGAGGCTGACCGCCTCCGCCGGGGCGTCGTCGTTTGTGGACCCCCGCCAGTATGGGCGCAAGTGCGGGCGCGGCGGTGGGCACCGCCAATCCCGCTCGGTATGTGCCGGTGTTTCACGGCCGGCACGTCTGGCGTTTCCGCTGTTGTGTCTGAAGCAGGCGCTGCGCAAAGCGGCGCTGCGGGATTGTGGACATCGGTGCGTCTACTGCGCCACTCCGCTCTCGATGGACACGGCCACGCTCGACCATGTCATGCCCCGCGCCCACGGCGGTGCTCACGATCCGGGCAACCTCGTGGCGGCCTGTGGCCCCTGCAACCGGCTCAAGGGCGATCAGTTGCCGTTCGAGTTCTTTGCGCGGCATCCCTGGGCGGGAGAGAACTTCGTGCGTCACGCCCGGGCCGTGCACCGTGCGCTCAAACGCGGGGCCCGTCGCGCCGTCAGCCTGGCCTTTGCCAGGGACGCCGGGTCGATGGCGGCATGAGGCAGGCTGTTGATGGTCGCTGACGGTCGCTGACGGTTATTGGCGGGCGCTGACGGTCTGCCGACGCTCCGCTGACGGCGAACCGGCGGGAGCGGGCCGTCGGCCCTGTCTGCTGACAGCCCACGCGCCGGGGTTATTGTTGGGGATGCAGCTGCTTCAACAGCTCCGGCGCGTCCCGGCGTGCGCGGTGTTCGTGGTATCCATGATGGGGGTGTCCGCGGCATCCATGCGGGCACAGCCGGCGTCGGCATTGCCCGCGGCCCCGTCCGATTCGATCGTGCGACTCGCGTTCGATCCCGCACGGGTGCGTGGCGCACCGTTCGTGGTGTTGCTCGATGAAGGCGTGCTCCGTGTGGAGCGCGATGGCACCTGGCGCAACGAGGTGCGACAGGTGATGCAGGTGCTCGACGCCAACGGCATCCGCGCGCTTGGCGAACGTGCGCTCACGTTCTCGCGCACCCATCAACGGCTGACGATCCGCTGGGTGCGTGTGCTGCGCCCGAACGGTGAGGTGATCAGCGACCGTCCGGCGCAGGAGCAGGATGCCGACGTGCCGGCCGCGATGAATGCGCCGATCTATCAGGATCAGCGGATACGTCGCCTCTCTCTCGCCGGGGTGGGGGTGAACACCATCGTGGACATCGCGTTCACGCTCGAGGAGCAGGCATCGCCGCGGCCCGGTGATTTCCTGCATCGGTGGGCGCTCAATGGCGTGTTCCCGGTGCGTCGCTCGTCTTTCACCCTCGACATGCCGGCGGGAATTCTGCCACACATCGTCGAGCGCAATCTCGTCGCGCGTCGGCAGGAGGATGAACGCGAAGGACGGCACCGCTTTCAATGGACGGCCATCGACCAGATGCCGCTGCGGGCGGAACCCTTCGCCGCCGATTCGAATGGCATCGCCCAGTCGATCACGGTGTCCGCTCCGGGGGACTGGAACGGGATGGCGTCGTGGTACAACACACTGGCACGCGATCGATATGTCGTCTCACCGGCCGTGGGCCGGGTGGCGGATTCGGTGATGGCGGCGAGTCAACCGCGCAGTCGTCTCGATTCCCTGCGCGCATGGCATCGCTGGGTGACGCAGGATGTGCGGTATGTGTCCGTGGCCCTCGGCATCGGCGGTTACCAGCCGCGGACACCCGACGAGGTGCTGCGTACGGGCTTCGGCGACTGCAAGGACAAAGCAACGCTCTTCATCGCGCTGTTGCGTCGCGCGGGTATCGAGGCCGAACCCGTGGTGCTCGCGCTGAACGGTCGTCCCGACGCAGCGGTGCCGAGCATCTTCCAGTTCAATCATGTGATCGCCGCGGTGCGTGAGGGTGAACGCTGGCGTTATACCGATCTCACCGCCGACGTCTTCCCCTACGGGGACATCCCCGAATCGTATCAGGGAGCCTTTGCCGTGCAGGTCTCGACCACCGGCACCGCGCGATCGATCACATTGCCCGCCTCGTCACCCGATTCCAACCGGGCCGTGATACGGTTTCTGTCCGCGGTGGACGGCACTGGCGCTGCCGTGGGCACGGTGACGGAAGAGGCGGACGGCACCCAGGCGCCGCTGCTGCGGGCCATGCTGGTGGCGGCTGGTGATCCCACGCGGCGCGCCACCGCCGTGCGGGGGCTCGCGCAGCGACTCGCCGGTCAGGAAGCGATGACGGCAGTGGTGATCGATTCCCTGCAGGGCAGCTACGGCCGGGATATGGCGACATCTCCCCGCCTGCAGTATCACGCGCGTCTGCCGGAAACCGTCCGGGCGGTGGGTGGCGCGCGCATGCTGCGTCTGCCGTCCGCCGTGCGTGGCCCCGCCCGGCAGACCCGGGCGTTGCTGGCGCAGATCGACACGGTCCGGCCGCGGATGCTTCCCATCGATGCGGCCCGTATCATTCCTCCGGTGTCGACGAGCGTGGAATGGCGCGTCACGTTGCCTGCCGGCTGGACGGTGGATCTGCCGTCCAATGTGAATACGGCGAGCTTCTTCGGACGGTATCGCTCCACGTGGACGCTCGAGGGCCAGGAGTTGCGCCTCGTGCGCGAGCTCGAGGGTGGACGTGGAGTATTCGGACCGGAGCGGATCGCCGAAGTTCGCGTGTGGTTGCGGACGGTCGGCGCGGATGATCCGGAGTTTCTCACCATGAAGGCGGTGCGCGGTCCGTGACGGACCCGTGCACGATGCGGAGGCACGATGCGGTGGAATCCAGGCGGACGCAGTGACAATCTCGAAGATCGGCGTGGTGCGAGTGGCGGCGGTGGCATGCGCGGCCCCGGTGGTGGCATGCGTGTCGGTCTTGGAGGCATGGTGGTGCTGCTCGTGCTCAGCCTCATCTTCAAGCGCGACCTGATCACGCCGCTCACCGGCGGTGGACTGCCCTCGGCTTCGTCGTCCGCGACGGCGCCGGTGCAGGACCCACAGGAAGAGCAGATGGTGCAGTTCGTGTCGTTCGTGCTCGACACGACGCAGTCCACCTGGACGCGCCTGCTGCCGCAGCAGTATCAACCGGCCAAGCTCGTGCTGTTCCGCGATGCGGTGCAGTCGGCGTGCGGTGCGGCCGAGTCGGCGTCGGGGCCGTTCTACTGCCCGGGTGACCAAAAGGTCTACGTCGATCTGTCGTTCTTCGACCAGCTCGACCGTCAGTTCGGCGCACCGGGTGATTTTGCGCAGGCGTATGTGCTCGCGCACGAGATCGGTCATCATGTGCAGAATCTGCTGGGCACCGAGCGGCAGTTGCGTTCCGCACAGCAGCGCAATCCGTCGTCGGCGAACCGTCTCTCGGTGGCGATGGAGTTGCAGGCCGACTGTTATGCGGGCGTCTGGGGACACGAGGCCGCACGGGCGGGTGTGCTGCAGCCGGGTGATCTCGAGGAAGGCTTGCGCGCTGCATCGGCGGTGGGTGATGACCACCTGCAGAAGATGGCCACCGGACGGGTGAGCCCGGAGTCGTTCACGCACGGGTCTTCGGCCGAACGCTCCCGGTGGTTCCGTCGCGGGTTCGACAGTGGCGATCCGCGCCAGTGTGACACGTTCACCGCCATGTCGCGATGAGTGATCGATGAGTGACCACGGAAACGCCGCGCCGCGGCCGGGTGTACTGGCCGAGCAGACCTGGCCGGCCATGCGGGAAGGAGCATGGCCCGTGGCGTTGCTGCCGTTCGGCGCGACGGAGCCGCACAACACCCATCTGCCTTATGGCACCGACACCATGCTTGGTGCCGAGGTCGCGGCGCGTGTGGCGGCACACGCCATCGCGAACGGCACCGGTGTGGTGGCGTTACCACCCATTCCGTTCGGCGTGAACACCACGCAGCTCGATCTGCGTTTCACGATCAACATCATGCCGAGCACCCAGCTGCTGGTGTTGCGTGATGTGATCCGGAGTCTCGAGCCGAATGGCGTGCGGGCGCTCGTACTGCTCAATGCGCATGGCGGCAACGAACTGCGTGCCCTGGTGCGGGAACTGCAGCCGTCTACCTCGATCATTCTGTCCATCGTGAACTGGTGGCAGGCGGCAGATGCCTCGGTGTTCCGTGAGCCGGGTGATCATGCCGGTGAACTGGAAACGGCGGCCATCATGCACATCGCGCCCGGACTCGTGGACGCCGACCGCAGTCGCTGGGGCAACGGCCAGGTGAACCCCAGCATCTTCGATGGCACCCGCGCCGGCTGGGCATGGCTGCCTCGGCGTTGGACGCAACTCACGGCCGATACCGGTGTGGGTGATCCACGCTCGGCCACGCCGGAAGTCGGTGCGCAATTCATGGCGCAGGCCGTGGAGCGTATCAGCGGGTTCTGCGCGCAGTTGGCGGTGGCGGACGCTGACGCGTTGTGGCGGAGCGAGTGAGGACGTTGGTTCAGAACTGATCGTCCTCCCCTTCGCGTGCCCGACGTGCGTGACGGCGCCGGTACTGACGGGCCACACGGAAGCGTTCCACCACGAAGTAGAGCGCCGGCATCACCAGCAACGTCAGCAGCAGGGCCGAGAGCAATCCGCCCACGATCACCGACGCCAGGGGGCGCTGGATGTCGCTGCCGATGCCTTCGGCGCGGGCCGCGGGAATGAGGCCGATCAGTGCCACCGACATCATCATCAGGATCGGACGGAACTGCGTGACCGCCCCCTCCAGGACCGCCTGGTGCAACCGCAGCAACCGTTCCTGTCGCAGCATGTTGATGTAGCTCACCAGCAGGACACCCGACATCACGGCCACGCCGAAGAGGGAAATGAACCCCACGCCGGCGGACACACTGAAGTTGATGTTCCGCAGCAGCAGTGCGGCGACACCACCCACCATGGCGAAGGGGACGTTCATCAGCACCACGCCCGCATCGATCATGCTGTTGTCGAAGAGCACGAACAGCACCACGAAGATCAGCAGAATGGTGATCGGCACGATGAGCAGCAGCCGCTCGCGTGCGCGGGTCAGATTCTCGAATTGTCCACCCCAGCGGATATCGTAACCATCGGGCAGCGACACCGCCTTTGCCACGCGATCCTGCGCTTCGGCCACGAAACTCCCCTGATCCCGGCCGACGATGTTGGTGCGCACGCCGATCTGTCGGACCCCGTTCTCCCGCGCGATGAGCGTCTGTCCCTCCACCAGCTTCACGCGCGCCACCTGCGACAGGGGAATCCGCGCGCCACTGGTGGTGAGGATCTGCAGATTCTCGATGGCGGGAATGCTCGAACGCGCCTCGCGGGTGTACCGGAGCGTGATGGCGAAGCGCCGGTCGCCCTCGTAGACCTCGCTCACGGGACTGCCCGCCACCGCCAGATCGATCACGGTGTTCACATCACTGATGTCGATGCCGTAGCGGGCCAATGCTTCCCGGTCGACATCGACCAGCAACTGGGTCTGCGGTCCTTCCTGTTCGAGACCACTGGCCGATGCGCCGGGAACGCGCCGGACTTCGTCGAGCACCGCCAGCGCCACACGACGCAGGGTGTCCGGATGATTGCCGTTCACCAGTACGGCGAGATCGGCGGCCGACCCGGTGACGGCTTCGCTCACATTGTCGAGAATGGGTTGCGAGAAGCTGAAGCTCGCACCGGGCATCTGCGTTTCCAGCGCCTGCTGCATGGCCCGCTGCAGATCGCTCTTGGTGCGGCCGGTGGTCCAGCTGTCGTAGGGGCGCAACTGCACCAGCGTCTCGATGCGACTCGGTCCATAGGGATCGGTGCCGTCGTCATTGCGCCCGAGTGACGAGATCGCCACGCGCACTTCCGGAAAACGCGCGAGGGCCGCCCGGATCTGCGTGGGATACTGGCGGGCTTCATCGAGCGCGATGCCGGAGGGCAGGATGCAGCGGATGTTGAAACCGCCTTCGTCCAGTTGCGGCAGGAATTCGGTGCCGATGAGCCGGGCGCCGGCCAACGACGATACGATCAGCACGGCGGCGCCGGCCAGCACCGGACCGGGACGGCGCAACACCCACGCCACCGTGCGGCGATATCGTTCGCTCAGCCAGTGCAGCACCGGATTGTGCCGTTCCCGGAAATTCCGGCCAAGCAGCAGCGAACAGGCCACCGGGACGATGGTCAGTGCCAGGACCAGCGACGTGCCGATGGCGAACGAAAGGGTGAACGCCATCGGGCGGAACAACTTGCCTTCCACGCGCTGCAGCGTGAACAGCGGCAGGAACGCCAGGACGATGATCAGCACCGCGAACACGATCTGCCGGCGCACCTCACTGCCCGCTGCGAAGATCGCCCGCCGGTTGCCGAGTCGGCGCTCCTCGTCGCTGGCGTGCGAGAGGGTGCGGGCGATCGCTTCGACCATCACCACCGACGCGTCGACGATGATCCCGAAGTCGATGGCGCCGAGTGACAGGAGATTGGCGGGGATGCCCGTGGCTTTCATCAGCACGAAGGCGCCGCAGAGCGAGAGCGGAATGGTCACCGCCACCGCCGCGGCGAGACGCAGATCGCCCAGAAAGAGCAGCAGCATCAGCGTCACGATGAGGAGCCCTTCGGCGAGAGTGTGTGACACCGTGCGCAGGGTGGCATCGACCAGCTCCGAACGGTCGTAGAGCACCCGGACCCGCGCTCCGTCGGGCAATGCGCCGGCATTCAGTTCGTCGATGCGCGACTTCACGGCCTCCAGCACTTCGGAGGGATTTTCGCCGCGGCGCATGAGCACGATGCCTTCGACGCCATCGTCCACGTCTTCGTTGCGTATGAGATCGGTGAACCCGAGCACACCCGTTGGCGGCAGGGGGCCCATCTCCACACTGGCGATATCACGCAGGAAGAGGGGTACACCGCGCTGGGTCGACACGACCGTGCGTTCGAGATCCTCCCGCCCGATGATGCGGCCCACCACCCGCACGGCGAGCTGCGAGGCACCGCTGCGGATGACATTGCCACCGGTGCTGCCGTTGTTCTCGCGAATGGATTCCGCGAGTTGCTGGATGGTGAGGCCGAACTTCTGCAACCGCTCGGGGTCGATGACCACATTGTACTGCCGGACGAGACCACCGAAGTTCGTGATGTCGGTGACACCCGGCGCCTGCAGCAGGCGCGGGATGACCACCCAGTCCTGCAGCTCCCGCAACTGCATGGAGTTGAAGCGCGCGTCGCCTTCCACCACATACCGCACGATCTCACCCACGGGTGTGGAGAGCGGTGCCAGTTGTGGTTGCGCGCCTGCCGGCAGGTCCACGTCGCGCAGCTTCTCGAGTACCTGCTGGCGCGCGAAGAAATCGTCGGTGCCTTCCTGGAACGTCAGTTTGACGATGGACAGTCCGAAGATCGTCCGTGAGCGCCGGTTGAGCACACGGGGCACACTGTTGACGGCGCGTTCGACGGGGATGGTGATCTGCTGTTCCACCTCCTCGGCGGCGCGTCCGTCGTACTGGGTGATGATCGCGACTTCGGTGTCCGACACATCGGGGTATGCTTCGAGTTTGAGCGCGCGCCAACTCGCCACGCCGGCGATCACGAGCACCACCGAGAGCACGAGGACCAGCAGGCGCTGGCGCAGGGAGAAGCGGGCAATCGCGTCGAGCATGCGTCAATATCCGAACGAGAGGCCTTTGAGCAGCATGACGTTCGACGTCACGACCTGCTCACCCGGCCCGATGCCCCGCAGGACGGCAACCAGAGTGCCATCATCGGGGCCGAGAGTGAGTTCGCGGCGTTCGAAGGTGCCGGCGGCGGTGCGCACGAAGGCGAATGTGCGCGCGTCGGCCTGCACCACCGCCGACCGGGGAATCGCCACGGCCTGCGCCGCCCGCTGCTCCACCAGCACGGATGCGAACATGCCGGGCCGCACCCCACCCGGCTGGCCCACGCTGATCGCCACCCGCGCCGTGCGGGTCTGCGGATCGATGGCATCGCTTACCGACACCACACGGCCGCGCTGCGGTTCATCGGGGAACGACGTGAGGTCGACGAGAGCCACGGCGCCCACCCGTACCAGACCGATGCGGGCTTCGGGCAGATCGGCGCTCACCAGCGCGGCGCCCGGCCCCAGACGCGCGAGAATCGTGGGATCGAGTCCGGCTTCGCGCAGACGGGCTTCACTCTCGCGCACGTGCGACTCGGCCTGCAATGCATCCACTTCGGCATCGTCGACGTCCTTGCCCGCGGCCGCGCCATTGCGCGACAACGCCAGCAGTCGCTCGGCGACACGACGGGTGCGGGCGAGCTCGGTGTGCGCGCGGAGATACTCCGCGTAGGCCTGTGACAGGTCCGGCGTCTCGAAGATCAGCAGTGGCGTGGCCAGATCCCGCACCGCCACGGCGGTGGCAACGACCCGTCCCGGCAGCCGCTGGCTCACCGCGAACGTGTGTCGCCGGGATTCGGCGAGATCGAACCGCTGCGCGCGCGCGGAATCGAGGACGACATGACGCGTGTTCGTGTCGGCCGCGGAACCGGCGGGTGTTTCCTCGGTCGGCGTGACGGCCGGCGGATCGACGAACACACAGGCCGTGTGACTCACCAGGAGCAACGCGAGTGCGCAACGGTAGGAGCGGCGCGCCCACCGCGCCTGAGGAGCAGGGTGCGTGGACGGAAGGCGGATGAACGACATCATGATGGCGGGACGGGAGAGAGGCCGGCGATGAATTGCAGATGGATCAGGCTCTTGTTCAGAGCGGCGATGGCATCGGTGTGCGCGCGGCGGACCTCGTCGTAGCTGCGTTCCGCATCGAGCAGTTCGACGAGTGAGGTTGCGCCGTTGCGGTAGGCGAACTCCGCAGCCGTTCGCGCGGCCAGCGAGCGTTGCAGCATGCCGTCCTCGCCATCGCCGAACCGCGACAGCGCCGCGAGACGGGATTCCACCACGGCGAGTACGCGCCGCAGATCGCCGCGCACTTCGCGTTCGATGCGTTCGAGTTCGTCGCGGGCCTGCGCCAGGCGCACGGCGGCCTTTTCCCGTTCCCCCTGATTGCGGTTGTACCGTGGCAACGGCATGTTCACCGTCGCGCCGTACAAGGGGATGCGCTGCTGCATGCTGTATTCGAAGGCCAGTGACAGATCGGGACGGGCCATCGCCTCCTGCAGACGCTGATCGGCGAGGGCCACCTCGATGTTCTGCCGGGCGGCGCGCACATCGGCGCGCTGCATCAGCGCCAGCGTCACGAGTGAATCGGCGGTGAGCGTCGGTGAGAGCATCGGTGTCAGGGTGTCGACCGGCACCAGCAGACCGCTGATGCCCAGCAGACGGGCGACGAGGGCCCGCGATTCGGTCGTTTCGATCCGCTGATCTTCGAGCGCCACCGCCGCGCGGCCACGTTCCACGGCGATGCGGGCGAATTCGGCAGCGGAGATCTGACGACCTTCGAGACGCACCCGACTCACCTCGACCAGGCGTTGATATCCTTCGAGCGTGGCAGCGGCAATGCGTTCAGCCGCGAGACTGGCCAGCAGGTCCGTCCAGGCCATGTCGACATCGCCGAGCTGCTGCTGGAACACATCGGTGGCGCGCTGCTCGGTGAGCAGGCGCGTGCGCGAGGCCACGTCGGTGCGCAGGGCCCGCTTGTTGCCTCGTTCGATGGGGAAGGCCAGCTGGATGCCGTATTGACGGCTGTTGGGTGAGGTCTCTCCGCCACCGAGCGGCAGCACGTCGGCCATGACTTCGAGCTGCGGATTCTGGCGCAGTCGCGCGGTGGTCACATCACCCGCGGCCAACGCCGTTTCAAAACGCGCGCTGCGCAGGGCCGGGTTGTGGCGCCGCACGAATTCGGGCAGATCACTGCGGCGCAGTCGGATGGTGTCGCCCGTCGGCACGGTCTGTTGTGCGCGCAACGACGAAGGGCCGGCCAACCATACCACGACGGCCAGGCGACCCAGCGGGAGGCCCAGCGCGTTCCGGATACGCCGATGCAGGATCACAGCCGCTGCTCCCGCAGGAACGCGTACGCCTCCACGGCATAGGCGATGATCGCGTGCCGTGGCTGGAGTTCATCGTGCACGACGCGCAGGATGGCTTCGGCATCGGATGGAGACACCAGGGCCTCGATGAGGACCAGCCATTCCCGGAGCGCCGCCTCCGGTGTTTCGGTGTCGGGCGCGCGGGTGACCTGACCGTAGACGCAGGTATGGGCGCCCGTGGCGGCAAGTAGCGCGGCGATCTCGTCGACGACCGTATGGTCGGCGACGATGCGGACGAGACGAAGTGAATGCAGATGCATGGGAAGGGCGCGGAGCCTCGGGAAACGAACCACGTTCGCTTCACATGGTATCCGAATGCCGCGCCACTTCTGTGCGTGTCGCCGCTAATGTTGTGCTATGCCGTGTCGTTCTGCCGCCCCTTTGCGCGGCAGCTGGCCGCGAGACGCCAACCGGAATCCGGAGCGCGCCAAGGTTTTGCTAAGGTCCTGCTAAGGTCGTGTCGTACCACACGCCGCATACGACAGGATGGCGGTCAGGATGTGCGCGGCGTGATGGAATCCTGATCCGCATCCGGCGCGGCATCGGACCAGTCCCGCGCCGGCAGTGACAGCACGAATCGGGTGATGTCGGGATCGTTGTGTTGCAACTCGAGCGTGCCGCCCTGCGCCTCGGTGAGCGCGCGGGCGATCGCCAACCCGAGACCGACGCCCGGAATGCGCGACTGCGTCAGTGCACTGCCCGCGCGGGTGAAGGGCTCGAAGATGCGATCCCGGTCGACGTCGGCAATGGCCGGCCCCTGGTTCTGCACGGTGAATCGCAGCATGTCGGATGCGCGGTCCACGTGCAGTTCGATGGTGGTGTGGGCCGTGCCGTACTTGGCAGCGTTCTCCACCAGATTGACCAGCACGCGTTTGCTCAGCACGAGATCGAACGCGCCCGCCAGCACCGGCCCCGTCATGGGCACGGACGAGTGCAGCGTGTGGGTGCTCAGGCGGTCGGTGCATTCACGCACGACGGCGCCGACCAGATCCTCGGCCGGATAGGTCTCGATGTGAACGGGAAGCGCTCCGCCACGAATGCGGGAATAGTCGAGGAGTTCCCGCACGAGATGCGACAGACGGTCGGTTTCCTGCTGCACCAGCGCCCAGTCGGTGTCGTCCGACACCGAGCGACGACCGGCCAGCGCGCGAATCGTGGTCAGGGGTGTGTGCAGATCGTGGGAGACGGCGGCCAGCAACGCATCCTTCATGCGATTGGCTTCCGCCAGCCCTTCGGCCTGCGCCGCCTGCGTCGCCAGCGCCGTGCGTTCGACGGCCAGGCGTTCGATCTCACGGGCCCGGGTCTCGGCAAGGGTGGCGCGGGCCCGCGCGATGGTGAGCAATCGCGCCGCGACCACGGCCACGATGAGAAACGACGTGAGTTCGATCAGGTCGACACCCTTGGGTACGTCGAGGGTGTCGAGCGGGAATTCGAAGTAGTAACTCAGCAGGGCGAACGCCAGCAGCGCGATGCTCACGCCCGCGGCGAAACCCAGCGTGGCGCTGGCACCGAGCACGATGAGCAGCATCATCAATGCCGCGTGCGTCTGCTCGATCTGCTCGCGTGAGGGAACCAGCAGGGCCACGAGCAGCGCCAGCGCCGCGACCCAGGCCAGCCACAATGCAAAAGCCCGCCCGCGTGATCGCGTCGACCGTTCAGCGCGCATGACCGCCGCTCACGGCGATGTGGTGGACGATGCGGGATCCGGCCATTCGAAGCGATAGCCCACACCGGGATCGGTGACGATGTAGCGGGGTTCGGCCGGATTGGCTTCGATCTTCCGGCGCAGATGGGTGAGATGCACGCGCAGATGGAGACTCGCATCGCCATACTCGCGGTTCCACACCGCCAGGAAGAGCTGGCGGTGAGTCATGGTACGCCCCCGCTGGGTCACGAGAACCCGCAGCAGCGTCCATTCCGTCGGAGTGAGTCGCAGCGGATGCCCGGCGCGCGTGGCCAGGCGTTGCTGCAGATCGAGTTCCACGTCGCCGAGTCGCAATCGTACGGGTGAGGTGCCGTTGCGTCGATCGGTGAAACGACGCACATGGGCCCGGATGCGGGCCACCAGCTCCGGACTGGAGAACGGTTTGGTGATGTAGTCGTCGGCACCCGCATTCAGCAGGGCCACCTTGGTGGGTTCGTCGTGCATCGCGGAGAGCACCAGCACCGGCACCTGGGTGAAAGCCCGCAACGAACGGCACAGATCGAGCCCGGGCATGTCGGGCAATCCGAGATCGAGAATGATGGCATCGAGTGCCTGACGGGAGGCCATGGCGAGGCCTTCCCGCGCCGTGGCCGCCTCACTCACGTCCGCCGCGTACTCCTGCAGCGCTTCGCGCAGAGCCCGACGGACATGCTCGTCGTCCTCGATGATCAGCAGATGCAGCCGGACATCGGTCATGGGACAGGGCGATTGACTAGTAGTCCACCGGTCGCAGATACGACTCGCCGATCCCCGACTGACTGACCAGCGCGGTGGCCGGCGGGCGGCGCTTCCAGTGCGTGCTGTTCAGACGCCGGGACACGATGGCCAACTCCTCGGCGCCGAAACCGCGTGCGTGCATGGCCTCGTCGGAATAGCCGTGCAGCAATCCGTTCAGAATCTCGTCGGCGCGGGGATAGGAAATACCGAGGTCCCCTTCGTCGGTCTGCCCCACGATGAGATCCGCGGTGGGGGCTTTGGTGACCACGATGGACGGCACTCCCAGATGCCGTGCGAGGGCCCACACCTGGGTCTTGTACAGATCGCCGATGGGATTCACCGGTGGGGAATCGTCGGCGTGCCAGGTGAAATACCCGAAGAGCCGCTCGGTCTTGTTGCCCGTGCCCAGGGGAAGGGCGCGATACCGCGCGGACAGATCGAAGAGTGCGATCATGCGCACGCGGGCCATCACGTTGCCGCGGCGTCCACCATCGGCGTCGGGCTCATTGGCGAGATACCCGTCGACAGCCGGCGAGATATCGAGCGTGCGGGATTCGATGCCAAGCGCATCGATCACGAGTTGTGCATGGTCCAGCGATTCGCTGCTCGATGTACGGTAGGGCAATCGCACGCCGATGACATTGGACGCGCCGAGCGCGCGCACGGCGAGTGCGGCCGTCACGGCGGAGTCGACTCCACCGGAGATGCCGACGACGGCTTTGCCGAAACCACGACGCGCCATCTCTTCCCGCAGAAAACCGGTGAGCCACTCCTCGGTGAGTTCGGCATCGATGGTGAGCGGCGGTGGCCCGCCATGATCACGCATGCCATGCCGGATCACCGGAAGCTGCTCCGGCAACGCCCGGATGATGGTGTTGGCCTTCTGCAGGGCTTCGGTGGGGACGGGGAATTCGCCGGTGGTGAATCCGCGTGCCTGCCGCAGGAGATCGGCGGCCTCGGGTTCGGGGCCGTCGTACGCCAGCGTCGCCGGCACGCCTTCGGTCACCCGGCGCACGTTGTCGAGCACATGGGGGAGGGCCACGCGCAGATCGCTGAGCAACGGACTGTCGGCCCGCGCGCGGACGATGTCGTCGAGATCGATCGTGAACGACACAAAACTCTCTTCCCAGACCGGCGCGCGTCCGCGCACATCCCCGCCCGGTCCCACCAGATGCGAGGTCCCGAAGAAGCGCTTGCCACCTTCGGAGCCCACGAGATTCACGAAGCTCGCGTAGACGCCATGCTCCTCGGCGATATCCCGGATGAGGCGTTCCCAGCGGGCGGCGCTGTAGGGACCCGGGACGCCGTCCTCCCGTGGCCATGAACCGCGGGCGGGCGCCGCGGACGACACGAAGACCAGTTGTGCGCCGTCCAGGGCGGCCAGCGTGCCGCTGACGGAATGCCAGGCGTCCTCGCAGACCAGCAGGGCCGCGCGTCCCCATGGGGTCTCGAACGCCCGGATGTCCGTCCCGCGTTCGACAAAACGCTCCTCGTCGAAGAGACCGTAGGTGGGGAGGAAGTTCTTGCGGTGCACGTGACGCAGCACCGGCGGGCCATCGTCGAGTCCGATCGTGATGTAGGCCGCGCTGTTGTGCAGTGTATCGCGCCAGCGCTCGTAGAAGCCGATCACCACGTCCAGGGGGAAGGTGTCGAGTCCGGCGGTCATGCAGGCCGTGCGGTAGGCCTCGTCGAGATCGTACGCCAGCACGCCGGCGGTGACGGCGACCTCGCGCACGCCGCCTTCCACGAAATAGCCGGAGAGCGCGGTTTCGGGAAAATGCACGACCTGCGGTCTGGGCTCGAGCGCGGCGGCCTGCGCACAGAGGCGGCCGATTCTGGCGAGGTTGCCGGCCGTGTCACCCTTGCGGGGCGCGAATTGACACAGGGCGATGGTCAGCGGACGGATCGGGTCACCAAGCATGCTCCAATACTAGCGCGCCTCCGCGGAATCGTCGGCGACCGGGCCGAACCAGGCGAGGGACCGGTGTGTAGAATTGAAGCATGACACGATCTCGCTCCCGCATGCCGGTTGTCGGTGCCATCCTGCCCGGTATGGTGCTGCTCGGCAGTCTCGGGCTGTCGTCGTCACCGGTCGGCGCGCAGGCCGGAGGACAGTCCGGTACGGCTCAGGGGACGACTCCGCCGTCCACCGGTGAGCCCTGGCGCATCATCACGCCGCCACAGGCCACCCTGGTCCTGGCACGTGATGGCGCACTGCTGGGCGAGATGGGACGGGAGCGCCGGGTGAGCGTGGCACTGCGCACGCTGCCGAAGTACGTGGGGCAGGCATTCATCGCCGTGGAAGACAAACGGTTCTATCAGCACGACGGCGTGGATCTGGTGGGCGTGGCCGGCGCACTCAAGGACGCGGTGACCAAGGGGAGCCTGCGCGGTGCCAGCACCATCACGCAGCTCCTGGTGGGCAACATGCACCCCGACGTGATCGACCGGCGCGATCTTTCGCCCACGCGCAAGCTGCGCGAACAGCAGGCCGCGCGCGAAATGGAACGCCACTATTCCAAGGAGCAGATCCTCGAGGCGTTCCTCAATCAGATCTCGTTCGGGCGTGGCGCGTATGGCATCGAGATGGCCGCGCGCCAGTATTTTGGCAAAGGTGCGGCCGATCTGACGCTCGCCGAAGCGGCATCGTTGGCGTCGATGCCCAAGAGTCCGGTGTTGTACGATCCCGTGCGGTACGCCGATCGCAACCGGGAGCGGCGCAATACGGTGCTCGCGCTCATGGCCGATCAGGGATACATCACGGCGGCGCAGGCCGCCGCGGCGCAGAAGGAACCGGTGCGCACCGTCTCCACCAACCGTCAGCCGGCTCCGTGGGTGGTGGACGTGGTGCGGGTGCAGGCGGAACGCGCGGGCGTGCCGGTGATGCAGGGCGGCTATCGCATTCACACCACCATCGATCTCGCGTTGCAGCGCGCGACCCAGGCTGCGCTCACCAGCGGTATCGAGGAGATCGAGAGTCGTCCGGGGTTCCGTGGTCAGCGCTGCCGGGCCGGCGCCGATACCGCGAAGAGCGGAAGCAAGGCGCCCCGGGTGGCTGCCTGTCTCGAAGGCGCGGCCGTGGTGCTCGATCCGGCCACGGGTGACGTACGTGCCCTGGTGGGCGGACGCGACTATGCACGTTCGTCTTTCAATCGGGCGGTCGACGGCAATCGTCAGCCGGGCTCGAGCTTCAAGGCGTTCGTGTATGCGCAGGCGGTGGCCCAGGGTCTCACGGCCAATGCCACCGTGGCCGACACCGCGCTCCGGCTCCGTCTCGAGAATGGACAGATCTATTCGCCCGACAACGCCGACAACACGTTTCTCGGGCCGCTCACCCTTCGCGAAGCCCTGACCAAATCCCGCAATCCGGTCGCGGTGCAGCTGGCGCAGTCCGTGGGCATGGACTCGGTGACCGCGCTGGCGCGGCGTGCCGGGCTGCGCTCTCCCATCGCGCCATATCCATCGAGCGCGCTGGGCGCGAGCGTGGTGCAGCCGCTGGACTTCGTGGCCGCCTATGCGGCCTTCGACAACGGCGGGGTGGGCGTCGAGCCGCGCTTCATGGTACGCGTGGAAGATCGCACGGGGCGCACCATCCTCGCGCCACAGAGCGCGGCCCCCCGTCCCGCCATGGACCCGCGGGTGGCATTCATCGTGCGCGACATGATGCAGGATGTGGTGACACGGGGCACGGCAACCGCACTGCGTCGTATCGTTCCGGCGCGGGTTCCGGTGGCCGGCAAGACCGGCACCACCAATGACAACACCGATGTCTGGTTCGTGGGGATGACCCCCGAACTGGTGACCGGTGTCTGGTTGGGTTTCGACAAGCCCGCCATGATCGCACCGGGTGCCGCGGGTGGAACGCTGGCGGCTCCCATTGCCGGTCACATTCTCGCCTCGGCATACGATTCGCGCGGCAGCAATGTGTGGACTCCGCCGCCGGGTATCGTGGCGGTGGAACTCGATCGCACATCAGGGCAGCTTGCCACCGGCGCCACCCCCGCGGATCGGCGCTACACCGAGTGGTTCCTCGAAGGCACCGAACCCGGCGCATTGGCCTGGCCCTGGAGTCTTTTCCGGCTCGGTCCAATCGGGAATTGATTTGTAGAAATTCCGACGTGTGCGGAATGCGGTGTACGTCGTGAAGCGGCTAGGTAAGACTACGGAGCGGCGCCCGTAGAGAAACGGAATGGAAGGTCGGTGCGCAGCGGTTGATGCTTCGACATGACTTCATCAGACGTATTGTCACGGCGAGCGTCGTCGCCGGTCGATGGACCGATCCCCGTCGCACCGCAGGCGTCGCGTGGGGGCACCGGCATCGTCATGATGAATCTTGGTGGACCCGCCACACTGGATGACGTCGAACCGTTTCTGGTGCGGCTGTTCGCCGATCGGGAGATCATCCAGCTGCCATGGCAGGATGTCCTCGGGAAGTTCATCGCCACACGGCGCGCGCCAAAAGTGCGGAAACTGTACGAGGCCATCGGCGGGGGGTCGCCCATCAAGGCGTGGACGGAAGCGCAGGGCGAGGCGATGTGTCGCCGGCTCGACGAGATGTCTCCTGAAACGGCGCCGCACCGGTTCTACATCGCCTTTCGCTACACCACGCCGTTTGCCGACGACGCACTGCGGGCCATGAAGGCCGATGGCATCACGCGCGCCATCGCGTTCACGCAGTATCCGCAGTGGTCCTGCGCCACCACGGGATCGAGTCTCAACGATCTGTGGCGTGCGCTCGATCGCACCGGGCTGCGCGACGCGTTCGAGTGGAGCATCATCGATCGCTGGGGAGAGCATCCGGGTTTCATCGAAGCGATGGCCGGCGCGGTCGAGGATGGGCTCGAAGACTTTCCCGCGGCGGAACGCGACGATGTCCTGGTGCTCTTCAGTGCGCATTCGCTGCCACTCTCCGTGATCGATCGCGGTGACGCCTATCCCGCCGAGATCGGCGGCTCGGTGAGTCGTGTCGTGGAAGCCATCGGATTGCGGAATCCGCATCTGGTGTCCTACCAGTCCGAGGTAGGGCCGGTCCGATGGCAGGGACCCAGCACGGAGTCGGTGATCACGCAGTTCGCGAAGAGCGGTCGCAAGAATCTGCTGGTGGTGCCGATCGCGTTCACCAGCGATCACATCGAAACACTCTCCGAACTCGACATCGAGTACGCGGAACTGGCCCACTCTCTGGGCATGACGGGATTCCGTCGCGCGCCAGCGCTCAACGTGCGCACCGAGTTTCTCGATGCGCTCGCGGACATCGTGTCGCAGCATCTCGCGGCGCGCACGCCGTGGAGTTCGCAGTACATCACGCGTTGCCCCGGGTGCACCAACAGCGAATGCCGCGGCGCGCCTTCGCGTGTTGTGTCGCCTGGAGAGTCGGGAGCGCCGGCCTGTCGGTCCAGCACGGCCACCGCCGCACGCCTGCCCCAGGCGACCGATGTCGTCGCTCATGTTTCCGCCGCGGCGCACTGACGTGTTTCTGCTCCCCTTCCATGTCATCGGCGTGTCGCACGCGGCCAATCCAGCCGATCGGGTGGGGCGTCTCCGGCTCTCGGCCGAACGGGCCGACGCACTGCTGGCGTCGTTGCGGGCGCAGCAGTCGTCCGCGGTGCTGCTCAGCACCTGCCATCGCACCGAGTTGTACTGGTGGGGCGAGGAAGAACTGGGTGAGTGGTATGTGCGGGAAGTGATTGGTGAGACGCCCGACGGGTCGGCGAATATCCGCATCGATCGCGCCGATGCCGACCTCGCGGTGCGTCATCTCTTTTCGGTGGCCTCCGGCATGCAGTCGGTGCGGTACGGCGAACCGGAAATCCTCGGACAGGTGCGTCGCGCCTGGATGGCATCGCGCGAAGCGGGCACGGCGTGCGGGCCCATCGACGCGCTCTTCCGTCAATCCATCGATGCCGCACGCCACATCCGCTCGGCGATGGGGTCGGACAGCGATCCCACCCTGGGTGACCGCGTGGTCGATCGTATCGTGCAGTACGCGGCCGTGGAGCCGGAGGCGACACGGGCGGAAGCCCTGCGGGTACTCGTCGTGGGTGCGGGTGATGCCGCACGCAGTACCCTCGAGGCGCTGCATCACCGCGCGACGGAAGTCGCCCGACCGATGCAGATCGCGATCACCAGCCGCACCGACGTCCGTGCCGAGACGCTGGCGGAACGATTCACCGTGCACCCGTTTCCCTGGGATTCGCGCGATGTGGCGATGTTCCGCGCAGACATCGTGGTCTTCGCCGTACATGTGACCACGCCGTTGGTGACCCCAGCGTATGCGGTCGTGGCACCGCCGCGCACCCGCAAGGCCTTGTGGATCGATCTCGGGGTGCCCGGGACCGTGGCGACCGATTTTGCCGCGTCATCGATCGACGTGTTGCCGCTCAAGGCCATTCAGAGCGCGGCATCGCCGATGCTGCAGGTGGAGCGCATGCGGCGGGCGTCGGGGGCATTGCAGCGGGAGCTGGATCGGTGTGCGCGGGCCACGCACCGTCTGCAACTGGGCGCCAGGCTCGGAGCGCTGGAAGAACGCGCCGTGGCTGCGGCCATTGCGCACGGTGACGTTTCGGCGGAAGGGGTGGCGCGTCGCGTCACGCGACTGGTCCTTCGCGAACTGACGCGCGCGTAGGCACGCGTCAGCGTCGGATGGCGCCGGAAACGACGAAGGGAGGCACATCGATGTGCCTCCCTTCGTGTGTTTTCCGACACCGGCTGTCCTCAGACGCCGGCCAGCTCCTCGACCGCGTCCACCGGTGCATCCGTCAGCGCGATATCCAGCACTTCACGCAGCGTCTCCACCGGATGGAAGGTGAGCTGCTTGCGCACCTCGTCCGGCACGTCCTCCAGATCCGCTTCGTTGGCCTTGGGGATGATGACTTCCTTGATACCGGCACGATGCGCGCCGAGGACCTTCTCCTTCACACCACCGATGGGAAGCACGCGGCCGCGCAGCGTGATCTCCCCGGTCATCGAGACATCACGACGCACCTTGCGGTTCGTCATCTCACTCACGAGTGCCGTGGCGATCGCGATGCCGGCGCTGGGGCCGTCCTTGGGGATCGCACCCGCGGGCACGTGAATGTGTGCCTCGCTGGCCGCGGCGACCCGTTCGAGCGGAATGCCCAGCAACTCCGCGTTGTTGGTCGCGTAGGTGAGCGCCGCACGGGCGCTCTCCTTCATGACATCACCCAACTGCCCAGTGAGGATGAGCGAGATGGGTCCGACGCGCAGAGATTCCTCGTCTTCCGACGGACGGGTGCGTGAGGGGCCACGACGGATGCTGGCTTCCACGAACATGATGTCGCCGCCCATCGGCGTGTAGTACATGCCGGTGGAGATGCCCACCTCGTCGTGTTCGGCTGCCCGTTCCGGATGCACCTTCGGACGACCCAGCAGTTCCCGCACTTCTTCCGCGCTGATCACCTTGTCGTCGATGGCACCGGTGTCACCCATCGCCACGCGACGCGCCACCTTGCGTGCCACGGCACCGAGTTGCCTTTCGAGCTGACGCACACCCGATTCCCGTGTGTATTCGCTGATGACCTTCATGACCGCGTCGTCGGTGAACGACAGATCCCGACCGGCGAGCCCCGATTCCTCGAGCTGGCGCGGAATGAGATACGTCTTGGCGATCTCCTGCTTCTCCCGCTCGGTGTAGCCGCTGAAATCGACCACTTCCATGCGGTCGAGCAGCGGACCGGGAATGTTCTGGATGAAGTTCGATGTCGCGATGAACAGCACCTCGCTCAGATCGAACGGGACACCGAGATAGTGGTCGGTGAACGAATCGTTCTGCGCGGGATCGAGCACTTCGAGCAGCGCGCTCGACGGGTCGCCCTGATACGACTGGCCGAGCTTGTCGACTTCGTCGAGCAGGAAGACGGGATTCTTGCTACCCGCCTGCTTCATGCCCTGGATGATGCGCCCGGGCATGGCGCCCACATACGTGCGGCGATGCCCACGGATGTCGGCTTCGTCACGGGCGCCACCGAGCGCCACGCGAACGTACTCACGGCCGAGCGCGCGCGCGATCGACTTCGCGATGCTGGTCTTGCCGACACCCGGTGGGCCATTGAAGAGCAGGATCGGGCCACGCGCCATCGCGCGGGCCTTGGCTTCGCGCGTGTCGGTGATCTGTCGTTCTTCACTGGCGCTCGTGTTCAGCGCCGGATTGGCATCGCTGGTGTCGCCCTTGAGCTTCGACACGGGGAACTCGCCCGTCGTGGCGACTTCGGCCGCCACCTGCTGTGCGCGAAGCTGACGCACGGCGAGAAACTCGAGGATGCGATCCTTCACATCCTTGAGACCGTAGTGGTCTTCGTCGAGGATTTCACCGGCGCGGGCCAGTTCGAGATGGTCGTCGGACCGCTCGTTCCACGGCAGCTCGGCGATCCACTCGAGGTACGTGCGGATGACCTGCGCCTCCATCGACTCGCGGCCGGCGCGCTCGAGACGACCCAGTTCGCGCTCCACTTCGGCGCGGGCTTCCTTGGGGAGCTCGAGCTTGCTGATCTTCTCGCGCAGCTCGATGATCTCCTTGCTGGAGTCGTCGTCGCCGAGCTCCTTCTGGATGGCCTTGAGCTGCTCGCGCAGGAACATCTCACGCTGCCGCTCGCCGAGCTCTTCCTGGACCTGGCTCTTGATGTCCTCCTGGGCCTCGAGCAGACCGATCTGACGCTGCACGTGCACGAGCACCCGACGCAGGCGCTCTTCCACGCTGAGCGTTTCGAGCAACCCCTGCTTTTCGGGCACGGTGAGTTCGATGTAACCGGCCACGAGGTCGGCGAAGCGGCCGGCGTCCTCGACCGAGTCGAGCACCTGATGCACGACCTCCTCGGGAAGTCCGCGCTTCTCGCCGAGTTCGGCGGCGCGCTCGCGGGCCTCCTTGTGAAGCGCCTCGAACGCCGGATCCTTGAGATCGAGCGGCATCATCTCCTCGGCGGGGACGATGACGGCCGTCAGATACCCTTCCACCTCGGAGTAGTGCAGGGCCGTGGCGCGCTGCTCACCCTGCAACAGGAGCTGTACCCCGCCCAGGCCACGTTGGACCTGGCCGATGCGGGCGATCACACCCGTGGTGAAGAGAATGTCGGGCGCCGGCTCCTCCGTGTTGTCGCGCTGGGCGACGGCGAAGACCAGACGGTCCCCCTTGAGTGCCGTTTCGATGGCACGCAGGGTACCCGGGCGCCCCGCGGCAATCGGCGCGGTGATCCCGGGGAACATGACAGTCCCGCGGAGAGGCAGGACCGGAAGAGTTTGACGCTGACCCATGAGAAATCCTGAGCAAAAGGAATGGCGCCCAAGGAGTGGCATGTTTCGCACCGTGCCGTTTACGCCATCGCGGCAGGGTTTGCAACTTTTTCCTGACCAGTTGACGTAGGGACTGGCGACGGACTGCCGGGACGGCCGGCTGGCGCGCGACAGATGCCGCTCGTCCCAGCGCCGCCAGCGGCATGCTGTCGCCCCCTACTCCCGGGTGCTACACTAGGGAGTTCGTTCAGGTTTGTCCCCGATCCCAAACGAGTGCACGATCCCGTCGCCCCACATGCCGAAGACGTCGAACTCCGCGCGCACGTGGAGCAGGCGCTCAGCGCCACGTACGAACTCGACCAGGAGATCGGACGGGGCGGCATGGGTATCGTCTACCGGGCGCGCGACAAGCGGCTGAAGCGGCATGTCGCGATCAAGCTGCTGCCGCCCGAGCTGTCGTTCCGGCGGGATGTCCGGTCGCGATTCCTGCGGGAAGCCGAGACTGCCGCCCAGCTGAGCCATCCCAACATCGTCCCCATCTACTCGGTCGACGAAGTCGGGAACCTGGTGTTCTTCGTGATGGCCTGCATCGATGGTGACAATCTGGCCACCAAGCTGCAGAAGCGCGGGCCGCTGCCCATCGAAGACGTGCGGCGCTGGTTGCAGGAAGTGTCGGATGCGCTGGCGTACGCGCACGCGCGCGGCGTCGTGCACCGGGACATCAAGCCGGACAACATCCTACTCGATGGGATCGATGGCCGTGCACTGGTCACCGACTTCGGCATCGCGCGTGCCGCGAGCGACAGCGGTGAAACGTCGCGTCTGACGGCCACCGGCGTGGCGATCGGCACGCCGGCGTACATGTCACCGGAACAGGCGTCGGGCGATCGGGATCTCGACGCCCGCAGCGATCTCTATTCGCTGGGCATCGTCGCGTATCAGATGCTCTGTGGCGAACCCCCGTTTCTGGGGCACACCACACCGGCCCTGCTGGTGAAGCATCTGGCCGAGGCGCCGGTGCCCATCTCGCAGCGCCGTCCCGATGTACCCCCAGATCTGGCCGCGATCGTGATGCGGTTGCTGGAAAAGAACCCCGATCACCGGTTCCAGACCGCCACGTCGCTCACCCAGGCCCTCAAGACCGGGCTCGTCCCGCCGATGCCGCTGGGAGCCACCACCTCACCGGGGAACAATCCGGTGACGTTCAATGGGGCGCCCATTGGCGGCATGCCCATGAGCGCCGGTGGCGCGGGCAATGCCGCGGGGGCGTCCGGGTATGGCGGCGGCTATCAGGCGCCGGCCTATCAGTCCCGTACGCTGACGTCGGCACCGGCGTCGTATGGCGGCCTGTCCGCGCCATCTGAATCGTCGCTGCCGTATCGTCAGGACACCAACGAAGGCGTCTCGGCAGAGGAATGGGCGCGGTTCGAGGATCCACGCGTCCAGCAGTTCCGTCGCCGGTTCGCCGTGTATCTGTTCGTGAATACACCGATGGTGCTGGTCAGTGTGTTCGGCAACAGCGACTTCCTCGGGATCACCACGCTCTGGACCGTCTACATCGCGTGGAAGTATGCCAAGCTCTGGTCAGACGATTTCGACTGGCGCGATGTGTTGCGTCAGCCGCGGCATCGTCTGCTGGGCGAGGTGTTCGAAGACCTCGGCAACTCCATCACGGCCACCTTCAGCAGCAAGAAGCGCGAAGAACTGCGTGCACAGGGCAAGCTGCGCTCGCGTCTGCGTGGTTCGCTGAGTTCGCGTCCCCGCGGCACTCCGACGGACGTGGTCGGGGCACCACGCCCGATCGCGGCGCCGGTGCATGACCAGGAGCTTGGACGGTATCTCGATCTGGTGCGCGGCGCGCGCGCCGACCGGGAAGAGATCAACCGTCTGCTGGCCACGCTGCCCGTCAACGAACGCTCCCGCATCCCGGATGTCGCCAACATGGCGGTCGATCTGGTGAGCAAGGTGGAAATGATCGCCCGGGACCTCGCGCAGCTCGAAGCCACGAGCAGTCCCGAGCAGTTGCAGCGCACGGAATCGGAGATCGCCTCGCTCGAAGCCGAAGCCAATCCGCTCGACACCACGCGCAGCGAAGCGAGGGTGCGGCGGCTGGCGGCGTTGCGGCGGGAACGGCGTGTGCTGCTCGACGGACAGAAGAAGCTCGAGACCCGTCGTGCGCAGGTCGAGAACTGTCGTCTCGCGCTCGAGAACGTGCGCCTCGATCTGGTGCGGCTGCGTACCGGAAACAGTTCGGTGCAGAGTGTCACGCTGGTGGCCGAACAGGCCATGAAGATGGCGCGTGAAGTGGACATCGCCGTGCAGGCCGCGGCGGAAGTGCGCGACCTCACGCCGTCACGTTCGGGTGCCTGACGCGCACGGCGTGGACGCGGCGCAGCTCCGCGACCGCGTCACTGCGGCCATCGGCGACGCCTATCTGATCGGCGAGGAGGTCGGACGCGGCGGCATGGCGGTGGTGTATGCCGCCGAGGATGTCCGTCTGCAGCGACCCGTGGCGCTCAAGGTGTTGCCGCCCGATCTCGCGTTCCGGCCCGATGTCCGTGAACGCTTCGTGCGGGAAGCGCAGACGGCCGCGCGTCTCAATCATCCGCACATCGTGCCCATCTATGCGGTGCACGAAGCCGCAGGCCTGGTGTGTTTCGCGATGGCGCTGGTGCGCGGTGAGAGTCTCGCGACGCGCATTCTGCGTGAACCCCGTCCGGATTTTGCCTTCGTCGCGAAGGTGCTCGAGCAGATGGCCGACGCACTGGCCTACGCCCACGCGAGCGGCGTCGTGCATCGTGACATCAAACCGGACAATGTGCTGCTCGACCGGGAGTCGGGTCGCGCCATGGTCACCGACTTCGGCATCGCGCGCGCGGCTGAAAGCGGGTCGCGTCTGACGCAGACCGGCATCGCGGTCGGCACACCCGCCTTCATGAGCCCCGAGCAGGCCATGGGCGACAAGGAGATCGACGGACGCAGCGATCTCTATTCGGTGGGCGTGGTGGGGTACCTGATGCTCACGGGCAAACTGCCCTTCGAGGCGAGCACCACCCCGGCGATGCTCATGAAACACGTGAGTGAGACACCGCCACCACTGCGATCGATGCGGCCGGATGCCCCGCGCGCGCTCGCCGAGATCATCGAGCGCTGCCTGGAGAAACGCCCCCGCGATCGATGGGACAGCGCACTGCAACTGCGTGATGCCCTGCGCCGCGTGCAGCGCGACGGCTCATTGCACGGGGCTCCGGCGAGCACCATGCCCGAGCCGCGTCCGTATCGGGATCTCGACAAGTTCGGCCATCGATCGGAGGACTGGGCGCCGCGCGGCGTCGCCGAGCCGCTGCCCGCCCGCGTGCCGGCGTCGATGCCGGCGTTCGCACCCGCGGCCGCATCACGGGCACTGCCCGGCGCGCTGCCACCCATTCCGCAGCTGCCTCCGCTGCCGGTGGGGGCCGACCGCCGGACCACCAGGGAATGGCGAAGGGCCAACAAGGAAGCACTCAGGGATTGGCGTTCGGCGGTGCGGGAGCAACGCCGACGCGACACGTCGGTGGCGCGCACCGCGCAACGCGCGGAACTGCGGGATGCCATGCAGGTCGCCGCACGGGCGATGATGACACCGGAGCGGATCGCGGCGCGTGTGAAAGGGTTCCGGAAACATCTGCGCTGGAGCGCGATATCCGTCGGCAGTGCATTCGTGGGCCTGCTCGGCCTCACCGGAAATATCGATCCGATGGCCATTCCGTTCCTGGGCGGCCTCCTCGGCGCGGCGATTGCCGTGCCGTTGTCGCTGGCCGACTTCGTCAAACTGCGCCGGCTTGGCATTTCGCCGTCGGCGGCACTGGGCGAGGAATGGAAGCGGGTGGTGGCGGTGTCCGATGTGCGTCCGCACAGCGCCAAGGTGCAGGAGTTGCTCGATCGGGTGGCCGGTCCGTCGGTGTTGAGTTCACCGTATGGCGAGATGGTGCGCAACGCGGCCGACGACCGGCTCGTGATTGCCGACATCACCAGCAAACTGTCGCCTGCGGATCGTGGCATGATCCCCGATGTGGCGCCCACCGCCGACGCGCTCATGGAGCGTGTCGGGGCGCTGGCGGCCGGACTGGAGCGCCTCGATCGTGATCTGCCGGGCAATGCGCTGAACGATCTGCGCGCGCGGCTGGCCGCCACGCAGGCGGAGCCGGAGCACGCGCCGGATCGGGAACGTCGGTTGTCCCTGCTGACGCGCCAGGTGGCCTCACTCGAGGAACTGGTCGCCCGGCGGGAGACGATGCACCGTCAACTGGACAGCGCGTCGATGGCGCTGCGCACGCTGCGCTTCGACATCGTGAAACTGCGTACCATGGGGGTGGACGCGGCCGCGCAGGATGTCACAAGCGCCACCCAGGAAGCGCGGGCGCTGTCGCGCGACCTGGGATTCGTGATCGACGCCGCCGAGGAAAGCCGGCGGCTCTGAGCGCGTCAGTACTCGCGCTCTTCGAATTCCGCGACGAGTCCCGGGTGACCGTGGCGTTGCGCGGCCTCGATCCCTCTGGCGGTCGCATCACGCGCCTGATCCTGCCGGCCGAGCGCGTGCAGCGCATCGGCATAACGCAGCCAGCCGTTGCCTTCGTCGTCGTAGGTCGCGAGATAGGCATCGAGTTCGACGACGGCTTCCTCGAGGAGGCCGGCCTTCAGCAGTTCATTGGCGAGGCCGAAGCGAACCAGGGCATTGTCCGGTTGCTTCGCGGCCATGGCACGCAGCGATGCGAGTCGATCCATGGAAAGGCGGGGAGAAGGGAACGATCGGTGACGAGTCCGCGCTGGCCTCACGTCGTCGGCGTCATGATCAGGGTTCACGGTCGGTATCGACCGTATTGTGGTCGCTATCGCGTCAGGAGTTCCCCAACGAGCGTTCCCAGACGATCGGGGGCCTCTTCGGGGGCCACGTGCGCCACGCCGGGGAGCGTGTGCAGGACGAGTCGCTCATTGGTGGCCGCCCGCAATGCCTGCTCCAGGCGCGCCGCGCGACCGGAGGGCAGGAAGGGATCGGTGGTGCCCAGCACGAGCGCCGTGGGGCATTGCAGGGCGCCGGGTGCCAACGTGTCCACCGTATCGGCCCGCGAGTCACGCAGGTCGAGCAGTTGCCGGCAGGCGGCATCACGACCGTCCCGCAACCGGTACGGCTTGAGGTAGACATCGAGCGAGCGCGCGCCGACGTCCCGGTGCGCGAAGCAGGGAAGCAGGGCGCTGTGCAGCGCCGAGGCGAGCCATGCCGGCGCGAGCCGCTTCCAGAGGGGCACGAGCCAGGTGAGACGTATCAGACGACGGCTGATGAACGCGTCGGCGGGGCAGGGGGCCAGCATGGTGGGATTGATCAGCATCAGGTGCCCCACACGCGCGGGTTGCTCGTGCGCCACGCGTGCCGCTACGGCGGCCCCCATACCATGACCCACCAGCATGGCCTGCTGGACTCCCATGACATCGAGCAACTGGCCCAGACGTTCCGCGTGGGCGGCCACGGTCAGGCGGTGCGCGCCCGACGTGGCACGGGCCGCAGCGACGTCGGGCGCGGTGGAGGCTGCCGTGGAAGTCGCGGTGGAAGTGGCGGCGGGAATCGCCCTGGAGGCCGCGGGCGGATCGGAGCGGCCATGGCCGAGGAGATCCAGTACCAGGACCCGGTGCCCCTTGGGGAGCCGCGGGAGGACATCCTGCCAGATGTGCGAGGATGTGAAGGATCCGTGCACAAGCACGATGGGATCCCCCGCGCCGCGATGGCCGAAGGCGTAACAATAGAGGCGGACCCCCTGGAGGTCCACGAACTCACCCCGCATCAGGCAGGGAGCGCGAAGTCGGCGAGACGTGCGGCGGCCATGACACCGAACGCTAATCCCTGATGTGCAACGGGGGCACCGTGTGGTGCCCCCGTTGTGACGCTTCACATGCCGTGTGCCTATGCCGGGTCCATGCCCGGGCCATGCCGGTGGGTGTGCCACCGGGCCGTCCCGTCATGAAGCGGCCGGCCGATCAGAGACCGCCGCGGCGACCCTGCGGCATCGCGGCCAGATTCTCCTCGAACTTCTTCTTCTGGTCGGCCGTGAGCACCGCCTTGATGGCGTCGTTCCGGTCGTTGTTCAGCTTCTGCATCTTCTCACGTCCTTCGGGGCTGCGCATGGCTTCCATGCCGCCCTGCATGAGTTCCTGCTGCTTCTTCGTCGATTCCTGGAAGATGGCGTCGATCTTCGTGGTCTGGCCCGCGTCCAGCGTGATGTCCTTGAACAGCATTTCCTTCTGACGGGCGATACGCTGTTCCGGGGACATCTGGCCCATGCCACCACCGCCGCCGCCACTCTGGGCGTAGACGGGAGCGGCGATCGCGAGGACAGCAGCGGCAGCGATCAGGCGAAGCGTGTTCTTCATCGGTGGAGATCCCGAGTAGGGAGGTTCGGCCTCGCTGGCGGCGCGGACGCGCCGGAGCGGGCATGGTGCCGCACGAGCGGCATCAAGGTAGACGGAACTGCTTGCAGCGACGTTAAGTCGTGCTGGGCCGGGTCGAGTTGCCGAACTCTGCCGTGGAATTGCCCATCGCGATATGCCCAAAAGCCTCTGGCGCTTGGCGTGGGGATGCGTACAATAGCGCGATTGTGACAACTCCTCCCGCTCTCCCCGCGCTGCCGGATGCGGCAGATCTGCTGATCGTCCCGGGCGAGCTCATCGTACCTCGCCCCGTTCCGGTGCCGCCGCCCCCACCTCCGCCACCGGTGGTCATTCCGGCAACGTGGCTGCTGCAGGCCGGAGGCCCGGTCATCGCCTTCCGTCTGCTGGGTGAGGTGGTGGGGAGTGCGCGGCCGGTCGGAGGCCAGTGGCTGCTCGTTCCCTATGGCAGCCGCAGAGGGTGGGAGATTCTCGGGCGGCAGGATGCCGACGGGCAATGGCCGGCCGGATGGCTCGCCGTGCCCGGGAAGGACGGCTTCGATGGAGTGGGCACCATTCCCGGTTTTCGGGCCCTGCTGGAGCTGCACTGGGATGGAGAGCTGCCGGGAATGGCGGCGGCCCGGCGCGCCCTGTTCCGACTGCTGGCCACCGACGACGATCCGACGCTGCTGGGTGAACTGCGGCCGGCGCACGACGATGAAGATCTGGTCATCCGGGCCCGTCATCGTCTGCGGGAGGCCGCCGCCGCCGCGCTGGCGCAGGCCGGACAGGAGCCCGATCCCCGGCTCCGTGGTGCCGCGCGCCGTCTGCTCGATCGGGTGGCCGGATTTCTCCGCTCGCCACTGGCGGTGAAGCCGTGGATCCGGGTGGGCAACCAGCACGTGCTGGCGGCGGAGGCGGATCTGCCGTCGTTCCATTTCCTGCAGATGCTCGCGTACATGCCCCAGTTCCGGAGCGAGCACACGGAGTTCATGGAACGTCTGTTCACGTACCTCACCCAGCCATGGCCCCGGCAGGCGCCGGTGCAGCAGGTGGGGGCTCATCTCGTGGAGCAACCGCATCTGGTGCTGGGGGACTTCCTCGCCACACGCGGTGATATCGACGGGGACATGCCCTCCGCGCTGGCCTGGCTGGAAACCATGGCTCGGCTGGGATTTCTCGAGCGTCATGAGGGATGGGTGCGTCTGCTCGACCGCATGCTCGACGACCGGGACCGGCGCGGGGTATGGGTGCCACCCAGATCGGTGGTGATGCCCGCGCGGGTGCCCGACTGGGCGTGGCCCTCCATGACGCTCACCGATCGCGTGCGTTTGCCCGACGCGGCCGCCCCGCTCGCGACAGGGGTGGGGTCGGGAGAGGGAGCGGCGGGCACGGACAGTGCCGGTCACGCCGCCATGGTGCGCGCCTCGGGGGTGTCGCTGGATGTCACCTTCCGCCTGGCGCTGATCGCCCGGCTGACCGGTCGCACCCTGGAATACCGATAGCCTGATCGGCCCAGCGGTCGTCTGGCAGCGGTCCAGATGGCGGGTCCGGCGACTGGGCAGGGGCAATCCACCCATACGGGCTGGTCCGGAAGTGATTAACTTTCCGGACTGAACATGACAGTCATCGATCCTGAAACGCTTGTCGGCGATACGACGTTCGCCGACCTCGGGCTTGCTCGCCCGCTGCTGGACGCCCTGCACGAGGCGGGGTACGAACGTCCGACACCGATTCAGCGGGAAGCCATTCCGCTGGCCCTCGGGGGGCGCGATCTCATCGGACTCGCGCAGACCGGTACGGGAAAAACCGCCAGCTTCACGCTGCCCGTGGTGCAGCGGCTGCTGGGGGGGCCGCGTCGTACCCGCGTGCTCGTCCTCACGCCCACGCGTGAACTCTGCATCCAGGTGGAGGAGAGTGTACGCAAGTACTCCAGTCACGCCCCGGTGGATGTCGTGCCGGTGTACGGAGGCGTGGGGTACGAGCCGCAGGAAAAAGCGCTGCGGCGTGGGGTGGACGTGGTCGTCGCCACACCGGGGCGACTGCTCGATCATCTCGAGAAGCGCAACGTCGATTTCACGTATCTCGAGACGCTCGTGCTGGACGAAGCCGACCGGATGCTCGACATGGGGTTCGCGCCGCAGATCAATCGCATCGTGGAGCAGATCCCACGTTATCGGCAGACGCTGCTCTTCAGCGCGACCATGCCGCCCGAAGTGGAGGCACTGGGACGCAAGTATCTGCGCAAGCCGGTGGTCGTGCAGGTGGGACGCCGGTCGTCGGCCGCCACGACCGTCACGCACGCGGTGTATCCGGTGCCGCGTCACCGCAAGAACGATCTGCTCGTGCACCTGCTGACCACGGGCGATCACGACTCGGTGCTGGTCTTCACACGCACGAAGAGCGGAGCCGACCGGGTGGTTCGCGATCTCGCGCAGGCCGGCGTGCACGCGGGTGCGATGCACGCGGACAAGTCGCAGCGGGAACGGGTGCAGGCGCTCGAGGACTTCAAGTCGGGCAAACTGCGCGTGCTCGTGGCCACCGACATCGCCCAGCGCGGACTCGATATCTCGGGCATCACGCACGTGATCAACTTCGACGTGCCACAGCAGCCCGAGGACTATGTGCACCGCATCGGACGCACGGGCCGCGCGGCCAGTACGGGCGATGCCTACACGTTCATGTCGGCCGAGGAAATCGGCATGGTGCGCACGATCGAGCGGACCATCGGGCAGGAAATCCCGCGCGTGAGCGTGCCGGGGTACGACTTCGGCACCTGACCAGGCGTGTGTCACTGGCGGCTCACGCGTCCGAGGCGGGACACGACCACCGTGTCGGATCGATGCCCACGCGAGAGCACCAGGCGCAGGTTGGCCGCGCCGGTGCCCAGTCCCGAGGCCGCGTAGGTCATGGAGTCACGGGTGCTGGTGAGGCGGATGTGCGATGGGGCGAAGAGCGCGGCGGCCACGGTGTCGGCGCCGGCGTGCACCACGAGTCGGTGACGCGCGCGATCGATGCGTACCGCCGTGGGGGTGCCGGTGGCGAGCGCGTTGTCCCGCGCCAGCGCGAAGAGGGACGCGGCTTCCCGGGCGCCCGTTTCGACGGCCGCGGCGTCGAGCAGCGGACCACTGCCCAGGATCGTGATCGTGGCCAGGATCGCGAGCAGGGTCAGCGTCAGCAGTTGTTCGATGGTGGTGCTTCCGCGGCGGGGGTGGGGCATGAGTGGCGGTCCTCGGGAAATGGGTGCGCCCCACAATCGTCCATTCCGGGCCGGCATGTGTCATCGAAACGACGCGCCCATGTCCAATTCAACGCCGCATCGTCCGCCTCGCGGTTTGTTACATCCTCTGGTGCAGTACCGGACCGATCACCCGTCGCATCGCGGTTCTCCTACCTCCCGTTATTTTCAGTAACATGCGCATTGCCATATCCACCGGCGGCGGCGACGCTCCCGGCCTGAACGCCGTCATCCGTGCCGCGGTTCTCTCGGCACGCACCCGTGGCTGGGACGTCCTCGGCATCAAACGCGGCTATGCCGGCCTGCTGGGTGAAGACGAGGTGGTTCCTCTCACCGCCGACATCGTCCGCGGGATCGCCGGACAGGGCGGTACGATCATCAAGACCACCAATCGGGGCAGCCCCTTCGCCTATCCGGTGCAGTTGCCCGACGGAAGCTGGACCACCGTCGACCGTTCCGACGAGTTGATCGAGAACGCCCGCAATCTGGGGATCGAAGCGATCATCTCCATCGGCGGTGATGGATCGTTGGCCATCGCACAGAAGCTCGTGGCCAAAGGAGTGCGCGTGGTGAGCGTGCCCAAGACCATCGACAACGACGTGCCGGGCACCATCAACACGTTCGGATTCGACACCGCCGTGAACACGGCGATGGAAGCGATCGACAAGCTGCACACGACCGCCGAATCGCACGACCGGGTGATGGTACTGGAGGTCATGGGGCGCGAGGCGGGCTTCATCGCGCTGCACGCCGGTGTGGCCGGCACGGCCGACGTGATCCTGATTCCCGAGATCGAATGGGATCTGGAGAAGGTCTGTCAGAAGATCATGTCCCGAGATGCGGCCGGTCGCCGGTTCAGCATCGTGGTGGTGGCCGAAGGCGCCAAGCCCCGTGGGGGACAGGAGTCGATCATCGGTGCGTCGCTGCCGGGCCAGGACCGTCGTCTGGGCGGCATCGCCGAGCGCCTGGGGTTCGACATCCAGCGCCTGACGGGCAAGGAAACGCGCTCGATGGTGCTGGGGCATTTGCAGCGTGGTGGTCCGCCCACGGGCTACGATCGTCTGCTGGCGACCCGTTTCGGCGCGGCTGCGGTGCAGGCGGTGGCAGACAAGAAATGGGGACACATGGTGGCGCTGCAGTCGCCCCATCTGGTCACGATCCCCATCGAGCAGGTGCTGGCCGAGACGAAGCGCGTGGATCCGCACCACGATGTGGTGCAGGCCGCGCGCATGATGGGGATCTCTTTCGGCGATTAGCTCTCCCTGGAACCTGTCCCCTGCAGGCACTTCGCTGTCCTCCAGCAGGGACAGGCTGACACGATGGGGACCAAGGTACTATTCCGAGGGTACCGTATTGCCGATACTTACAGCGCACGACCCTGCCAGAAGTCACTGGCACGCTCCCTGCGCTAGAGCATGCGGGGAGATCCGGAACGCCCTCCGTGGTGGACGGCGCGCGATGTCCTGTTGGAGGTAGTCATGAAACTCACATCCTGGCGTGTGTTTGCTGCGCTGACCGCACTGAGCCTCTCGGTGCCGGCGAGTCGCGCATGGGCACAGACCAAGACCGATAAGGACAGAAGTGCCGAGAAGGTGGAGGTGCCGAAGGAGTATCTGCCGCCGGCGGGGATGTGCCGGGTCTGGGTGGAAGGTGTGCCTCCGGCGCAACAGCCGGCGCCCACCGACTGCGCGGCGGCGGTGCGCAACAAGCCCGCCAACGGCAAGGTGATCTACGGCGAGGACAAGGCGAAGTCGGGTGGTAAGAAGATGGACGACTTGCCGATCAACCGGCTGAAGGGCGGCGAGAAGAAAGGCCCGCCGCTCGTGCCGCCGCTGGCTGCCGCGCCCGATGGTCGGGCGCGCGAGGCTTGGGAACAGAAAAAGATCACCGACGAGCAGTTGTACGGCGACCGGCCGGCGAGTTTCTCGCCGGCTTCGTCGTATCCGGGGGGCATGGTGTCACCCTCCGGGACACAACCGTCATATGGCGGGTACGTGACGCCGGGTGGAGTCGTCGTGCCCGGCGCCGTGACCGATCCCCGGTATTTCTCGCAGAATCCGAATGTGCGTCCGCCCGGTACCGGGTCGTCGGTGTGTCTCGACCGCGATGGTGACGGCTGGTGTGACGATCTGCGGTTCGGTCCTCCCGTGTGCACCGACACCGATCGGGATGGGCGGTGTGACGACCTGCCGGAGTACGCCTCGCGTGCCTATCCCCAGGTGTTGCCGCAGATGCGGAGCGCGCTCGATGTGATCGAGGGACGTGGCAGTGTGGAAGTCATGCAGTGGATCGGCACGAACGAGTTCATCGTGCGGGTTCCCGAGCAGGGCCGCGGTGGCGTGCCGTGGCGCGCGATCTTTCTGGACGCGAAAGGAGAACTGCTGCAGGTCTGGACCGACATCAATCGTGATGGCCGCGCCGATCGCGTGGAGATCTTCCGCAATGGCCAGCGCACGAAGCTGATTCAGCGATAGTCGTAGGGACAGTGATCATGTCCGGCATGTTCGATCGCGGTGGACGCGATCGGCTTGCCGGTCTCTGGCACGGGGAACAGAATAGAAAGTTCGACAACAGCTCGCCTGTTCCGAGTCCGTTTCCCAGAGACAGAGACCATGCACAATGACCCCACGCCGCGGCTGTCCGATCTCGTCGCCGCGAACGATGGTGCCGCGAGCGATCGCCGCACCTTTCTCACCCGTGCTTCCGCACTGACGCTCGCCATTCCGGGGGTGGCCGCACTCGCTGCCTGTGATCGACCGGAGTCACAGCCACCCGCTTCGTCGGGGCCGGGAAGTCCACCCACGCAGATTCCCGACAACTCGAACAGCCGGCTCGATTCGGCTGTCGTGCGCGACGAGCATCATGCCGCCACCTCCGCCACGGGAGGGGCGGTCGATCCCTCGTCGGTGACGTATCACCGCTTTGCCCCCGAGTTGCCGCCACCACCCGCCGATGGACGGTTGGTCCTGCACTGGCATGCGCGGGAAGTGCCGGTGCGCATCAACGACGAGATGGTGGTGGCCGCGTGGACCTTCGAAGGAGACATCCCCGGTCCGATCGTGCATTGCCGCGTGGGTGACACCGTCGAGTTCACGCTCACCAACGATGTCGCGATCCCGCACTCGATGGACTTTCATGCCGCACAGATCGATCCGAAGGTGGCGTTCCGTTCGGTGCCCAAGGGTGAGTCGGTGACGTTCACCTTCAAGCCGAAGTATGCCGGCGCCTTCATGTATCACTGTGGCACGGCGCCCGTGCTCATGCACATCGGGACCGGCATGTACGGTGCGCTCATCGTGTCACCGCGCGAAGGGCTGCCACCGGCGAAGGAGTTCGTGCTGGTGCAGGGCGAGTATTATCTCGCGCCGCCAAAGAACGGCGTGCGCGCGTTCGACTATGAGAAGATGTTGTCCACGCTGCCCGATCATCTGTGTTTCAATGGCCGGCCGGGCCAGTACATGAAGGAACCGATCCGCGTGAAAGTGGGGGATCGGGTGCGTTTCTGGGTGGTCGCGGCGGGGCCGTCCCATCCCTGTCATTTCCACGTCGTCGGCGAACAGTTCGATTCGGTGTGGCTGGGCGCGCCGCCGGCATCTCCGCTGCGCGGTGTGCAGACGTTCACCGTGCCGGCGGGTGGTGGTCTGGTCTTCGATCTGCTCTGCGACATCCCGGGCGAATTCCCCTTCGTGAATCACGCCTTCGGGCATGGACAGAAGGGCGCGATCGGCATTCTGCAGGTGGAGTGAGCGGACGCAGCGCGGGAGTGCGGGCGCTATCGCCGCGCACTCCCTTCGCTCAGGCGCTCTGCCCCTGGAGATCCGACCAGTCGTCGGGATAGTGGCGGCGTGCACAGTCGTTGCAGACGCCGTGTGACAACTGCGACGAGGTGCGCCGGGCCACGAACCGCTCCAGGGGATGCCACTGCTGATGCTCGTCACGCACGGCTTTGCAGTGCATGCACAGATGCACGAATTCGCCGAGGGCTTCGGTGAGTCGCGATTCCATGGTCAGGCGCCAGGCGACTTCCTTGTCGTGTGAAAGACGGAGGAAGGTGGCCAGCAGCCCCACACCAATGAGCAGTTGTGCGCTCCACCCCAGCATGGTGGCGGTGGCAAATGCCTTCGACCCATCGGCGAGCGCCCAGGAGACTCCCGAGGAGAGGGTGTAGGTCATCAGCGCGATCGCCGTGGCGATGCGCTCCACGGCTGGCAGGGCGCCGGCCGTGGCCAGGCGCCAGGAGGCCACGGACAGCAGCAGTACCGTGCCGACCGTCGTGATGGCCGCCGCGACTCCGAACCGGTCGAGCAGAAAGACCTGGAATCCCACACCCGCGAGAGGAATCATCAGCGACAGTGCGACGATCCATCGCGCCGGGAACCGCTCGCCACGCAGGGCGGACACGCCGCCGAGGATGGAGGCGGCGAAGGCCACCCGCAGCACCAGTCCCACCGTCATCACGGACAGGTTGGGAAATGGTGTCCCCCACATGGCGTTCCAGATGTACCGCACGACGAGCAGGATCCACGCCACGGCCCAGTAACGGGCCAACCGTTCGCCACGAATCGCCGCCAGATACATCGTGGCCAGTACGCAGACGGACGCGATCATCACGGGAATCCCCGAGCGGAAGACGGCGTCGCGCAACATGGCGATGACGGGGCGTGGTTGTAAAGTGAACGGGAGTTTCGGAGTCGGATGATCCCGGGCGAGCCCGGCCGTGGGATCCCATGAAACCTATCGGGACGTCGGGAACGCCGAAACTCGCTTAGCTTGGAGAGTGCGCACTCCCCACGATCGTTACCTGCCGCCCGACCGGGATGCCTTCGTGGCGGCCAAGCCGGCCACCGGCCGTGTCATCGTCATTGCTCCCACCCGGGCCGCCTGCGAGACCATCGAGCTCGCGCTCGGCTTGCATCTGGACACCTTCCTCGAGCGGACCCGCGGTGCCGACCTGCGCGCCCTGGCGGCGAGTGGCAAGGGGTTCGGCATCGTGGCCGGCACCGGTACCGGCAAGACGCTCGGTATCCGCCCGATCGCCGAGACCATTCTGGGCACCACGGACCTGCGCGTGGGCGTGGTCAACCGCGAACGCGAGGCCACGCCCGACACGCCCTCGTGGAACGTGGTGATCGTCACCACCGGCATCGCCCGTCGCTGGTTCCAGGACGGCGATATCCATGCGCAGGACACGCTGGTGGTGGACGAGATTCATCAGACCAGTGCCGAACTCGAACTCTGTCTCGCGCTGGGCAAGCGCGTGGGATGCCGGTTCATCTGGCTGTCGGCCACCGTCGATCCGACGTTCTATGCACGCTATCTGGAGAGCGCGGACGTGCTGGAGGTGTCGGCGTTCGACGCGTCGAAAGCGGCCAAGGTGCAGGTGGAGCGACGGGAGCCCCTGCAGTTCCTCGACGATCGGTTTCTGCAGAAGTTGTCCCGCTCGGAGCGCGGGGTCGCGATTTTTCTGCCGACGCGGGCCGCCGTGGAGGATGCGGCGGAATGGGTGCGGACACGATTCCCGCGGATCAATGCGGCGCACTATCATGGCGGCGAACCCATTCGCGTGATCCGTCCCTTTCTCGAGGGCGACATTCCGAAACCGTTCCTCCTGGCCATGACGGCGGCGGGCCAGAGTGCGCTCAACGTGCCCGGTCTCGACACGGTCATCATCGACGACACCCGCTTCACGAATGTCATCGACCGGGGCCGGAACGTCCTCACCCGTGTGCACCTCGGCGCCAACGAGATCCTGCAGATGGCGGGACGCGTGCATGGCCGGGTCGAACATGGACGGGTGTTCATTCTGAGTGATCGCGACATCCGGTTCGAGGCGCTCCGCCCCACCGAACCGGAGTTCCAACTGGCCGGTGATTCCGAACGCGTGGCGCTCACCTGCGCGGGGCTGGGCGTGCGCGCCGACGATCTCGACCTGCCGGTGCCGCTGGATCGCGCGTCGTACCGACGGGCCATCACGCATCTCGAATCGCGCGGGCTCGTCGAACAGGGACATCTCACCGCGTATGGCCGTGCCGTGGAGGCCCTGCCCGTGGAACGCGCGTGGGGTGAACTCATCGTCAATGGCGACGATGCGATGCTGCCGATGCTGGCGGTCATGAGCGGCATCGAATCGCTGCATCGCATGACGCGTGAAGGGCGCGACCTCGAAGGTCTGGTGGTACGCGGTTCCGATCATCTGACGGCCTACAATCTCTATGCCGAAGGTTTCCGCGTGGCGGGATACATCGGCGAGGTGTACGGACTTTCGCGGCATCTGTTCGACGCCGAGCGCATCGCCCACTGGGCCGAGCAGCGCGGCGTGCTGGTGAAATCGCTCGAAGATGCGGCGCTAGCCATGGCCAGTGTGTATCGCTCGGTCGGTATGCCGCTGCCCACGACGATGCCGCTGGCCGGCGCGGCGATCCATCGGCAGTTCGCCGATCTGGTGGCGCGTTTCATGCCTTTCGATCTGGTGATCGAGGAGCGGACGGCCGACGGTCATGACGCGCGCGTTTCGAAGACCAGCGTGTGCGGATCGTGGGGCGCAGTGGCCGGTTCACTGCGCTACTTCGCCGATCGGTTCGGCATTCCGCGCGCGAGCATCGAGGGCACCCAGCTCTCGATGGATCTGGTGCAGCAGTACGCGCAGCGTCACGCGCCGGAACTGAGCATCGATCCCGAACGCAAACACGGCCCGGTGATGTTGCGGCGTCGTGTCACCTATTTCGGATTCGATCTCACGCGCGAGCAGGAACCGCTGCCCGTGTTCCCGCCGGAGTACGCCGCCGGTGCGCGTGAACTCATCGCCCAGGCGGCGGCCCGGGGAGAACTGCGTCATCCCGCGGTACGTCGCAATCAGCCCGTCGTGGACGAGATCCGCGAAGTGCGTCGGCGACTCGGTACCGTGGTGCCCCGGCTCGGTCAGGCCGAACTGACGGCGTGGTATCTGTCACGCCTGGGAGAGGCGTCGAGCTGGGAGGCCATTCGTGCGCTGCCGTTGCTGATCGATCGACGGGATTTCCTCAGCGAGGCGCAGCTGGCGGAAGCGCGGCGACTGCCGGCAACGGTGCAGGTGCGAGATCGGGACGTTCCGCTCGAATACGATTTCGAGGAGCGGGAAGAAGTCGGTACGGCGCAGTTGGTCGTGCGACTGCGGTTGCCGGAAAAACTCGCGCGCACACTGGTCGAGGAGGAGTTGCCGGTGCTCGATCGCCCGCTGCGATTCGTCGTGACCCGTGGCGCGCGCGGCGCGGTGCGGGCCACCGACTTGCGAACCCTGCAGGAGCGACTCGATCTGCCATTCACCGACGAGGAGCGGCGCGGCGATGATGCCTCGAATCGTGGAAGAGAGGAACGCACGTCTTCGTCTCCGAAACGACGTGGAGCGCATGGTGCGCGCCGGGAGGAGATGACGCGCGGTGGTCATCGTGGAAAGCCGCATAAACGCAGGAGAAGATGATTTTTGTTGATGCATGACAATGTGTGAAATGCGGATAGGTCCTAAGTCCATCGATTCATTGCTAAGGTCTGTGCATGGGAATTCCGATAGTGAAGAGCGAGGACCACGATGTCGTTCGCACGAGGCGAGACGTCCGTCCCCGACCCTGGGAATTTCGACGATGAAATTACACCAACCCCACCGTGCGGCGATGAAAATCCGCACCCGCTTAGGTCTTGCCTTCCTGACGGTGATCACGCTGACCGTCGTGTTGTCGCTCATCAGCATTCAGCGCGTACGATCCATCAGCGCGAATCTCGCGGAGGTCAACGACATCAACAGCGTGAAACAGCGCTACGCGATCAACTTCCGCGGCAGTGTGCACGACCGGGCTATTTCTCTCCGCGATGTCGTGTTGAATCATACGTTGACCGGTGTGCAGGCCGAGGTGGCGGATATCGAGCGGCTGGCCGCCAACTACGCCAACTCGGCCGGGCCCTTGGACGAGATGATGAAGCGTTCGGCGTACGTGACGGATATCGAACGCCGGATTCTCGACAGTATCAAGGTGACCGAGCAGACCACCTTGCCGATGATCGACGAGATTATCCGACTGCGTCGGGCAGGTCAGGATGCGCAGGCCCGGGAGATGCTGATGATGCAGGCCCGTCCGCAGTTCGTGGCCTGGCTGCGTCAGATCAATCTGTTCATCGATCTGCAGGAAGCGAAGAACAAGTCGATCGGTGCGCAGACGACCGCGCTCGCTTCGTCGTTCACCCTGTTCACCGGCGCACTCATGCTCGGCGCGCTCCTGCTGGGAGGGCTTGCCGCGTGGTGGGCCATGAACAGTCTGCGCCCGCTGCAGCAGTTGACCGATCGCATGGGAACGTTGGCTGCCGGCGATCTCTCGGTGGATGTGCCCAGCACCGGACGTGGAGACGAGATCGGCGATATCGCCCGTGCCGTGGCCGTCTTCAAGTCCAACGGGATCGAACGCATCCGCATGGAGGAAGTCGCGCGTGAGCGGCAGGCCGAACTCGACGCGAAGCTCAAGGAGAGTGAGCGGGCGTTCCTGGCCGAGCAGCAACAGGTGATGCGCGCGATGGCCACGGCGCTCTCCCGGTTGGCGGCCGGAGATCTCACCGTGCGTGCCGATACCAACGTGGGCGAAGGGTATCAACCACTCATGCGTGATTTCAACGCCGCCGTGAATCGTCTGGCCACACAACTGGAGCAGGTGCAGGCGGCCGCGGAGCAGGTGGCGGATGCGGGGTCGCAGATCACGGTCGGCAGCGATACACTCGCCCGCAGTGCCAGCGATCAGGCCGCCAGTCTGGAACTGGTGGGCACTCGCGTGCAACACGTGGCCAGCATGGCCGACCAGAGTGCGGAGAACGCCGCCACCGCTCAGCAGCTTTCCGCGGAAGCACGGCGTCACACCGAGGTGGGAAGCGCCCGGATGCAGCGTCTCACGGACGCCGTGAAGGAAATCCGTCAGGCCAGTGTGGATACGGCCAAGATCATCAAGACCATCGAGGAGATCGCGTTCCAGACCAATCTGCTCGCGCTCAATGCCGCGGTGGAAGCGGCGCGTGCCGGTGACGCGGGTCGCGGTTTTGCCGTGGTGGCCGAGGAGGTGCGTTCGCTGGCCATCCGTTCATCGGAAGCATCCAAGACTACAGCGGCATTGATCGAGAAGAGCGTCCAGAGCGCGGAACAGGGCGTGACGCTCAATATCGAAGTGACCGAGAGTCTGGAGCAGATCGCACGGCAGGTCGCGAGAGCGGCGGAGGTGACCGAGCACATCTCACATGCAGCGCGTCAGCAGGCCGAAGGCGTCGCGCAGATCAACGAATCCATCGTGCAGATGGGCAGTATCACACAGCAGGTGGCGACGAATGCCGAGGAGTCGGCGAGTGCGGCAACGGAACTCGAGAGTCAGGCGCATGTACTGCACGAGGCGGTCTCCCAGTTCACGCTGGCGCCGGAACGGTCTCCCATGCGCGTGCCGTCGCACACCGGACACCGGAAGTCCTGGCGCCCGCCGCTGAATCTGGTGCGCAGCGGTGGCGGAACGATGCATCGGGAGGAAGCCGATGCGACCGAGGTGATGGAAACGCTGTTCTAGTGCCCGGTCAGTCCGGCAACGTGGCTTCGTACTGCTCGGTACGGGTGATCACGAAGCCCCGCGCGAGATAGTTGGGCAACGCGGCGGGTGCGTCGAGCGTGCAGGTGTGCAGCCAGACGTGCGACGCACCCCACGCGAAGGCTTCGCGCACGGCGCCGCTGACGAGCCAGGCGCCCAGCCCCTGTCCCATCAGTCGCCGGTCCAGTCCGAGATACACGATCTCCACACTGCCGTCGGCATGCTGCTCGAGTTCGAGCATGCCGCCGGCAGTGGTCCGTGCGATGGCCGGTCCGGTTTCGTGCGCCAATCGCACCACGAACACGCGCACCGATGCCCGATCGAGATGGGTCTGGAGCACGTCGTCGGTCCATGTGTCACGATCATGCCAGTGCCATGGTCCGCCGATCTGCGCGTACAACGCGCGCCAGGTCACGGTGGTGCACGGCGTTTCCCGGTACAGAACGAGCGGCGCCTCCGCGTCGCGCGGCGCGATCAGGTCATCGGGACGCGCGATGGAGAGGTAGGTGCGCGTGACGATCATGTGAGCGCGATCATACGGGCATCGTCATGCGGACACCATCATACGGAGACCTGCGTGCGAACACCTCATGCCGGGTCAGTCGGTCAGTTCGCGGGCACCCTGCAGCAGTTCGGTGAGCGCCCGTTCCACCGTTCCGCTCCAGCGGGTGAGCTGCGTACGCAATGCCGCAAGCTCCTGCCGGGCCGCACCGGTCTGAGCGGCCGCGTCGTCGTGCATCACCGTGAGTTCCACGACGCGCTCGCGCAGCACTTCCACCTCGGCCAGCGTCCGTCGATGCTGACGCTCGGAGGCTTCCAGCATTTCCTGCGTGCCGGCGCGGGTCTGCGTGAGCAGGGTGCACATCGCCCGCCAGGCATCCCGTTCGATGGCCAGCTGTTCGCGGGCACCGGTGTCCTCGGCGAGGCGTTCGCGAAGACGCACGAGACGCTGCACCAGCGAGCCGTTGCCATTGATGGCCGTGCCAGGACCGAGGATGGCGAGCGCGGCCTGTATTTCGCGATCGAGTTCGGCGGCACGACGTGCGTGTTCGTCGCGGGCGAGACGGGCTTCGTCGAGTGTGGCGAGCGCCTCCCGCAGGGCACGCAATTCCACCGCGATGCGCCGCACGCCGCGCGCATCCCCTTCGGAGACGAGCCAGCGCAACGATGCCACGAATCCACGTTCGAGCGTGAGATCCGGATCGGTATGGGGAACCACCGGATCCACGGCTCTTCCCGGTGTGCGCGGCGTGGTCATGTGCGCGTCATGCGATACGTGTCATACGCGTGTGCCCGTCACGCACTCATAGTGTGACGACACATTCCCTGCAACGCCGCACGCCACGTTCCGCCGGTCACATGGCCCCCGCGGCGCGGGCGCGATGACGTGCGGCCTTGGCCCGATTGCCGCACGTTCCCATGTCGCACCAGCGACGCAATCCGTTCTTGGTGGCGTCGAGGAACACCCGATGACAACGCGGGTCGGCGCAGCGCCGCACGCGGCCGAGTTCCTCCTCCACCAGCGATTCGGCGGCGGACTCCACGATCGGAATCATGAGACCCGCGAACGCGTCGCCGGTGGGCACGAAGCTCCGTGTGTAGCCCCCATCGCTCCGCGGATCGATGCGTCGGGTGCCCGCGCTGCGTCCGAGTACACGATTGATCTCCACCACGGCATCGTCACGCACGCGCGCCTGCTGCTCACCCCGTTCCGCCAGCGCCCGCAGTGCCGCCCGCACACGACGGGCGTCCACCAGCGTGGCGGCGGCGGCGGCCGGCTGCAGTACGGCACGACGCAGAATGCCCCCGGCCCGTTCGTCGTCCACGGCCGCATGCTGCTGCAGCCACGTCAACAACGCCTCGAAATCGCGCAACAGATCCCCGCCCGGCGATTGGCCGGCGGCATCGGTGTTGACAAAATCGAGCCAGAGGCGCGTACGCGGCGGCAGCGAACCGGGAGGTCGTTCGCGTGCCGCCACCACCCGCGCGTCCGGAAGAACGACGGCCATGCAGTGGGGTTCCTGCGGAGTTTCTGTGGAATGCCTGCGGAGATAACCGGAAATAACCGGGGAACGCCCATTTCGGTGGACGTCCGTACGTCCGTTAAGCTTATACTCGAGCGTATACTCGTGCACGTGGCTGCGAGCAAGCAGCCACAAAAGTCCCGGCTTTCGCCTACGCTTTCTCCCGTTCGTCGCCGTGTCCGATCTCTTTCGTCGTGTCGTGGTAGGGTCCACCAATCCGGTCAAGATCGCGGCGGTGCGGGCCATCGTCTCGCAACTGACCCCCGATGCCGAGGTGGTGGGAGTTGCCGTGCCGAGTGGGGTGCCTGATCAGCCCTTCGGCGACGAGGAAACGCAGGAAGGGGCGCGGCAACGTGCCCGGCTGGCGCTGGTGGACGGCGCGGGCACGCTGGGTGTCGGCCTGGAAGGGGGCATCGTGGTGATGGCCGACGGCCGCATGCGCACGTGTGCCTGGGCGGTGGTCGTGGATGGAGAAAACCGCGAAGGCCTGGGCGGTTCGATGTCGATGCCACTGCCCGAGGTGGTGGCGATGCGCATCCGCGCCGGTGAGGAACTCGGGCACGCGATGGATGCGGTGGCCCAGGAGGTCGGGACCAAACAAGGCCGCGGTGCCGTGGGCATCCTCACCGCGGGGCTGGTCGACCGTCAGCGCGCCTACGAACCAATGGTGGCGTACGCGCTGGCGCCCTGGTTGACGCCAGCACTGTTCGACGCCGTCCCCTGAGGAACCGCGTCCACCGCTGATTCAGAACGGTTTCAAATGTTGTCTCAGTGCTGCGGGCGGAAGACCAGCACCGGGACCTCGGCGCTACGCAACACTTCGTCGGTGACACTACCCAGGACGAGGCGCTTGAACCCCCCGCGTCCGTGGGTCGCCATGGACACGGCGCCGGCCTGCAGGTCCTTTACGGCGTCCTCGATGGCACGCGCCACACTCATGTCGCTGATCGCCGACCACGTGGTCCCGCTCGGGCAGTCGGCGGCAATCCGCGCGAGATATTCCTTGCGGCCCGATGTCTCGGCTTCGATGGCCTGTCCATCGGCCAGCAGAGCCTCGGCGCCGAACGGCGCCATCGGAATCGCGTGGGGCACGGCCACACCGATCAGGTGCAGTCGCGTGCCGATGGCCTCGGCAAAAGTGCGTGCATGCGGCAGGATCTCCTCGGCGAACGGCGAACCGTCCAGCGGGCAGAGCAGAGGGCCGGTGGGAAGCTCACCCGGTGTGTAGGACTCGGCGCCCGGCACGAGCAGCACCGGCATGGTGGCGCGGGTGAGATAGGCCGTGGCGATGCTGCCCAGCCGCAGACGTTCGAAGCCGCTCCGGCCATGGGTGCCCATGATCGTGAGGTCGACGCCGATCTGCTGCGCATGCTCCTCGAGCGCCTCCACGATGGTGCCCTCGAGCAGCGCACCGGTGACATTCACACCCGCCGCAGCAAACTGGGCGACCGCCGCGTCGAGCAGTTCCTGATCGTGCCGACGGTGCGTGGCCACGAGTTCCTGATCGTACACCGGAATGGCGACTTCCCCTGGCACGAAGGGGATGTAGGTGCTGGGATCGTGCACGATGGCCACGCGCACGGAAGCGCCGGTATGGCGCGCAATGGCCGCGGCAAGCGGCAGGGTCCGCGCGGAAGGCGCGGAACCATCGTAGGGAACGAGGATCGACCGGTACATACCCTGACGGTGCATGGAAGTCGCCGATTCGGCCAGAGGGGAAACCCGTACGGCGGTCACAGCGTGGTCACGGACATCGCTGCCGTGTCACCGGCCATGATGGGTCGGAACCCATCCGGACGCTAGATTTTCAGGATGTCGAATTCCCCGTCAGAAACGTCGGTGCCTCCCGTCGGTGCCGATGCCGCGCGCGGTACGGCGCACGCTGCCGCGCCCGGAGCCGGTGACACGCCCGGTGCCCAGGCCGGCAGCGCCAATCGCTACATCCGCAAAGGGTTCGGACTCAAGGCGGAGGTGCAGGAGACGCTCGCGGCCGATTACACCGGCCATCTCGTGGATCTGCTGCGGGAACGCGACTATGTGCTCACGGCCGGGGAGACCACGATCCGGTTGGCGCGGGAATTCGGGTTCTGTTACGGAGTGGAGCGGGCCGTCGATTATGCGTACCAGACCCGACGGAAATTCCCGGAACGCCGCATCTTCCTCGCTGGCGAGATCATCCACAATCCGCACGTCAACGCCAAGCTGCACGAGATGGGCGTGGTGTTTCTCGCGGCCAAGGGCAAGGGGTTCGACTATGCAGCCGTTCAGCCGCAGGACGTGGTGATCCTGCCGGCGTTCGGGGTCACCATCCAGGACTTCCAGACGTTGCGGGAGCTCGGCTGTGTGGTGGTGGACACCACCTGTGGTTCGGTGCTCAATGTGTGGAAGCGTGTGGAGGCGTATGCCCGCGACGGGTTCACCTCGCTGATCCATGGCAAGTACTACCACGAGGAGACACGGGCCACGGCGTCGCAGGTGGAGAAGTACGCCGGCGGTCAGTACCTGGTGGTGCGGGACATGAGTGAAGCCGAGCTGGTCATGGACTATCTCGAAGCGCGCGCCGGTATCGAACCGCGCCGGCCGGCGTTGTCCCGGGCCGCGTTTCTCGAACGCTTCTCGAAGGCGGCGAGCGACGGATTCGATCCCGATGTGCATCTCGAACGGGTGGGTGTGGCCAACCAGACCACCATGCTGGCGCGCGAATCGCTGGCCATCGGCGCCGCGGTGGGCGAATCGATGGCCCGCGCCTATGGCGAAGCTCATCGCGCGGAGCACTTCCGGACGTTCGATACGATCTGCAGTGCCACGCAGGACCGGCAGGACGCGGTGATGGAACTGTTGCGCGAGCCGATCGATCTCATGGTGGTGGTGGGCGGCTACAACTCGAGCAACACGATCTCGCTGGCGGCGTTGTGCGCCGAGCGGGTGCCGACGTATCACATCGCCGATCCCGATGAGATCGACGTGGAGAGCAACCGCGTGCACTATCGGCGCATCGGGCCGGTGCACCACGAGGATTCGGCTGAACCCTGGTTGCCGACGCACGGCGCGCTGCGTGTGGGGATCACCGCGGGCGCGAGCACGCCGAACAACAAGATCGAACAGGCCGTGGCGCGGGTGTTTGCCATTCGGGGCGTGGACGCCGGGACGATCGTCTAATGCCGTGGTTGCGACACGCCAGGGTCTCGCGATGGGCGCTGCTGGCCGCGTTCCCGGTGACCGTGGCTGTCGCGTGCCGCAGTGGCGGTGCGGGCGGTGGTGGGGCGGGTGGTATGGAGGCCATACCGACGAGGCCCGCGCGAGGTGCGGCGGCGGGCCAGGAAGTCGCTGACGCGGGTGTGGCGAACGGGCCCGCCGTGGTGCGCATGCTGCTCGCCAACGATGTGTACGTCACCGACACGTTGCGCGATGGCACGGGCGGCCTCGCCCGCGTGGCGGCGCTTCGCGATTCCATCGAACAGGCGACCCGATCCCGGGTGCTGTTCGTGCTGGCCGGCGATGTGCTCTCGCCCAGTGTGCTCAGCAAGTGGTACGGTGGCGCCCAGATGGTGGACGGCTTCAATGCCGCGCGTCTCGATCTGGCGGCGCTGGGCAATCACGAGTTCGATGGATCGCGGGCCAATCTGCTGGCACGACTCGGTGAATCGCGATTCCGGTGGGTGTCCGGTAACTGCACCGAGGCGAACGGCACACCGTTTCCCGGCGTGCGCGGTTGGGACACGGTGCGGGTCTCGGGCGTGAAGGTCGGGATCTTCAGCACGAACATCGTGCTCGAGTATCCGAGTTATGTCCGTTGCCGGAATGCCGATTCGGCGACGACGGTGCTGGTGGACACGTTGCAGCAGCAGGGTGCCGATCTCGTGGTGGGACTCACGCACCGCCTGATGTATCAGGATTCGCTTACGCTGCGCAACGAGCCGCGCATTCATGCCATTCTGGGCGGGCACGATCACGATGGCCGGCGTCTGGCGCAGAACGGACGTGTGATCGTGAAGGCGGTGTCGAACGTGCGTACGGTGTATCTGGTGACGTTCACGCGTTCGGCGACCGGCTGGAGCATACAGGACCAGGAGATCCGCATCGGACCCGGCATGCGTGACGATCCGGCCACACAGGCCTCGGTCGTGCGTTGGCGGGACACATTGAATCGCCGGATCGGTCCCGACCGCGTGCTGGGCATCGCACCGGAGCCGATCAATGCGATCGACTCCATCTCGAAGCGGGAGAGCCGTTTCGGCAACATGATCGTGGACGCCATGCGCGCCGGCACCGGGGCCGATGTCGCCATGATCAACTCCGGTGCTCTGCGGTTCGACGACATCATGCCGGCCGGTCCGATCACGCGCCACATGATCGAAGGCGTGTTCCTGTTCGCCGACGAAACGCGGGCCATCACGTTCCCGCTCACCGGTGCGCGGCTCCGCGAACTGATCGAAACGGGGATCCGTCTGGGGGCACTCGGTGGCGGACCCTATCCGCAGGTGAGTGGCGTACGCTTTCGTTTCGACGCACGACAGCCGAGTGGGGCGCGGGTGATCGGGCCGATCACGCGGGACGATGGACGGGTCATCCGGCCCGCCGATACGCTGCGGGTGACGTTCGTGACGTATCCGGCGTGCCGGAGCGGCGATGGCTATCGTATCCCGGAAGCCGCCGCGGCGTGTGCGGCGTACGAGCAGACTCCCGCGAGCATCCCGCGGACGGCCGATCTCGTGATGCAGCATCTCGAGCGCATGAACGGCCGGATCGTGATGCCGCCGATCGAGCGGGTGGTGCGTCTCGATCGGTAGTGTGCGATCGGCACCTGATCGTCATCCGGTGGTCATTCGATCGGGGCCCGAACCACAGTCGATGTTTTCTGCCGATGTCTTCTTCCGCAGGATCACCTCCGATCACGTCCGGATCACACGAGGATCGCATGACGCTGTCGCACGAACCGTTGCCTGCACCTGACGCCGATGTTGCGGCGCGGCTCCGTCTCGATGGCAAGGTGGCCATCGTGACGGGTGGTACCCGCGGTATCGGACTGGCGATTGCCACGTCGCTGGCGCGCGCCGGTGCGCGGGTGATGATCTCCAGTCGCAAGACGGAGCATGTCGAGCACGTGGTGCGCAGTCTGCAGGCCGAGGGACGCGACGTGGCGGGGCTGGCCGCCAACATGGGCAAGGCCGCAGATGCGCATGAACTCGCGGCGCGCACCGTGGAGCGTTTCGACGGCATCGACATCATCGTGAACAACGCGGCCACGAATCCGGTGTTCGGACCGTTGCAGCAGACGAGTGAGGAGGTGTTCGAGAAGATCTTTGCGGTCAACGTGAAAGGCCCGCTCGAACTATGCCGCACCGCGCACACGGTGATGGTGGACCGGGGCGGCGGAGCGGTGCTCAATATCTCGAGCATCGGGGGCATCACGCCCGAGCCGGGCCTCGGGTTGTACAGCATGAGCAAGGCAGCGCTCATCTCCATGACCAAGGTGATGGCGCAGGAGTGGGGAGCCGACGGCATTCGCGCCAACGTGATCTGCCCCGGTCTCATCCGGACGCGTTTCTCGCAGGCGCTCTGGCAGGACGACGAGATGGCCACGCAACTGCTCGGACGTCAGCCCATCCGTCGCATCGGGGAACCCCAGGACGTGGCGGGGCTGGCCCTGTTCCTCGTGTCGGACGCCGCGGCGTATTGCACGGGAGGGGTGTACATGGTGGATGGAGGGTACCTGGCGTGAACTACGGGGGGACTACGGAACGACGGGAGCTGGGACTACGGGAGCTGGGACTACGGGAGCTGGAACGACGGGAGCTGGAACGACGGGTCCCGTTACTCTAGCTCCCGTCGTTCCAGCTCCCGTTCCGCCAGCTCCCGTTCCTCCAGCTCCCGTCGTTCCGTAGTCCCCCCCCGTAGTTCAATAGACCTCGAAGACTCCCGCCGCTCCCATTCCTCCGCCGATGCACATGGTGACCATGCCGTAGCCACCGCCACGGCGGTGCAGTTCGTGCACGAGCTGCGTGGTGAGCTTGGCGCCGGTGGCACCGAGCGGGTGGCCCAGTGCGATCGCGCCGCCGTTCACGTTGATGATGTCGGTGGGCATGTCGAGCTCCTTGATCACGGCCAGCGCCTGCGCGGCGAAGGCTTCGTTGAACTCGATCAGTTTGAGATCGGCCAGCGTGAGCCCCGCGCGGGCGAGCGCCTTGGGCACCGCTTTGATGGGACCCACACCCATGATGTCGGGGTCGACACCGGCCACGGCGAAACTCACGAAGCGGGCCAGTGGAGTCAGACCAAGCGCACGTGCACGATCGGCACTCATCACCAGCACGGCCGCCGCACCATCGGAGTAGGGGCTCGCATTGCCGGCCGTGACGGAACCCGTGGGCACGAACGCCGGTCGCAGTTTGGCCAGCCCTTCGAGCGTGGTGTCGGCCCGCGGACATTCGTCCACGTCGAACACCACGTCCGTCACCGTCTTCTCGGCGCCGTTCCACGTGTAGCGTGGTATGGTGATGGGCACGATCTCCGGCGCGAAGACACCCGAGGCCAGTGCGGCCGCCGCTTTGCGCTGACTGTCGTACGCGAACTGATCCTGTTGTTCGCGGGAGATCTCCCAGCGCTTGGCCACCCGTTCGGCGGTGAAGCCCATGCCGATGTACGACTCGGTGATATCGGGCGAGAGCCGCGCATTGTATCCCGACATCGGCACCTGCGACATCATCTCGATGCCACCCGCCATCACCGCGTCGCCCTGACCCGCGATGATGGCCTGGGCCGCATAGGCCACCGACTGCAGTCCCGATGAACAGAAACGATTGATGGTGGCGGCCGCGGTGCTTACCGGAAACCCGCCCCGCAACCACGCCAGACGCGCGTGATTGAGGCCCTGCGATGCCTCGGGCATCGCACAACCCCACTGCACGTCCTCGATGATGGCGGGATCGATCCCCGCCCGGTCGATGGCGGCTTTCATCACCGTCGACGACAGATCCACCGGATGTACTGCCGCCAGTGCCCCATCGGCCTTGCCCCGGCCCACGGCGCTGCGGGCAGCGCTGACGATCACGACCTCGGTCATTGCTCGTATCTCCTCGCGCTCAGTTGCGCAGCGGTTTGCCGGTCTTGAGGGTGTAGGCGATGCGTTCCTGCGTCTCCCTGGTGCCCAGGAGACTGAGGAACTGTTCGCGCTCGAGGTCGAGCAGATCCTGTTCGGTCACATCACGCGCCGCGCCGTCGCCGCCGCACAACACGTACGCCGCGGCGCGGCCCACCCGCACATCGTGCGCGCTGGCCTGTCCGGCTTCGCGCGCGGCCCAGAGGGCATATTCGAGATTGCCCAGCCCCTCGCGACCCAGTGCGCGCACCGTGCGTTCGATGGGCGGCAGATATCCCGGTGCGAGATCGAGCACCCGGCGTTTTGCGTCGGCGATCTGATGATCGCGATTCATGCTGATGCGGTCGCGCGCGTTGAGGAAACCGAGGGCACGCGCGTCCGGTGCCGACGTGCTGGTGGTGGCGAACGCGATGAGCTTGAACGCCTTCTTCACCGCTGCGAAGAGATCGACTTCCTCGTATTGCTGCAGCTCACCGGTGAAACGCACCAGCAGTTCCTTGGTGCCACCGCCGCCGGGAATGAGACCCACACCCGCTTCCACGAGTCCCATGTACGTCTCCGCATGGGCCTGCACCGCATCGGCGTGCAATGTGAACTCGGTGCCGCCGCCCAGCGTCATACCTGCCGGTGCCACGACCACCGGGAACGGCGCCCGACGGATGGACATCACGGCATCCTGGAACGCCTTGCACGAGACGGCGATGTCGTCCCATGCACCAGCCGAAATCGCGAACGACACGAGCGACAGGTCGGCACCGACGCTGAACGCCCGCGGATCTTCGTTGCCGATGACGAGCCCGTTGAAACCCAGCTTCTCGATCTTGCGCAGCGCCTTCTCGAGTCCTTCCAGCACGCCGCTGCCCAGACTGTTCATCTTCGAGCGGAATTCGAAGCATGCCACGCCGTCGCCCAGATCGATGAGCCGCGACAGGCCATTGTCTTCGAGCACCCGACCGCTCTGCGCGAGCGCCGCCAGCGAGATGCGTCCGGGAATGGGCGGCACGGGCTCGTAGGTGCCCTCGAACGTGAGATACTCGCCGTTCTTGTAGAACGCGCCCTGTGCCTGCTCGAGCAATGCGGGCATGTCGAGCCCGTGCGCGCGGAACTCCTCACGCAGCCAGTCCAGTCCCAGCGCATCCATGATCTGAAAGGGACCGGCCTCCCAGCCATAGCCCCACTCCATCGCGCGATCGATGGCGACGAGGTCGTGCGCCAGTTGTGACGCGAGGGTGAGGGTGTAGTGCGCGGTGTCGACGAGATGATCGCGCAGGAATGCGCCCTGCGCACCGGGCAGGGCCTTCGCGGCCGGCAGGCGTTGTGCGATCGGCATACGGATGGCCTGACCGATATCGCCGCCCTCGAGCCGCTGCTGCGGCACGTACTGCGCGGTCTTCCAGTCGAAGGTGAGCGTGCCGTCCTTCGTTTTCTGATAGAAACCGCCGCCGGTCTTGTCGCCCAGTTTCCCCTTGCCCACGAGTTCGGTGAGCATCCACCCGGGCAAGGCGAAGTCTTCGCCCGTGGCCGACCCGATGCCCGTGGTGACGTGCGCCAGCACATCGAGTCCGGAGAGATCGCCGGTACGGAAGGTGGCCGTGCGGGCCCGTCCGATGAGTGAACCCGTGAGACCGTCCACTTCGTCGATCGTGAGCCCGTGCTCCTGCATGCGGCGCATCGCACTCACCATGCCGTATACGCCCAAGCGGTTGGCGATGAAGCCGGGCACGTCCTTCGCGATGACGATGCCCTTGCCCAGCGTGCGTTCCGCGAACTCCCGCATCGCACCGATCACCGCCGGATCGGTGTCCGGTGTGGGAATGATCTCCAGCAGATGCATGTAGCGTGGCGGATTGAAGAAGTGCGTGCCGAGGAACCGGCGCCTGAACTTCTCCCCACGACCTTCGAGCAGCACGGTCATCGGAATCCCCGAGGTGTTCGAGGAGACGATGGCCGTGGGTTTCATGAGCGGCTCGATGCGCGCGAACAACTGCTGCTTGGGTTCGGGCTGCTCGATGATGGCCTCGCAGATCCAGTCGCAGTCGGCGAGCCACGCGAGATGATCCTCGGTGTTGCCGGTGCGCACACGGGTCGCGGCCGCGGCGTCCATGAACGACGCCGGTTTGCTCTTGATGGCCTTCTGCAGCCCATTGCGCGCCGGGGCACTGCGATTGGGGGACTTCGGATCGGCGTCGCCCGGAATATCCAGCAACACGACACGGCAGCCCGCGGACGCCGCGAGCGCGGCGATGCCGCTGCCCATGGCGCCGGCGCCCACCACGCCGACAGTCGTCACACGCATGCAAATCTCTCCGTGAGGGATACCCCAAAGATCCGTCCGGGGCGTGGCGGAGGGAAGGGGAAGCTGTCACTCAATATGACGTTTCCGTCATGTTTTTGAGGCGACGTCGCTCCTGCACGGGTCCCGCCTCCGGTTCCGATGGCCGGATCAGCGACGCCGGATCAGCGCTGCCGGGTTCAGCGTTTCGGATCAGCGACACCGACCGCTCACGTCTGCATACAATGCGCGGATGTGTGCGATGCCGGCGTCTGCGTCGGCCAAATCCGCGGGCACGGTCGGTCCAAGACGGATGACGCGTCGGCCCCAGTCGAACGCCACGCAGCAGATGGGCACGCCGGCGCCCCTGGCCACATGCCAGAATCCGCTGCGCCACTGGTCCACCTGTTTGCGCGTGCCTTCAGGCGCGAGTGTGAGCACGAAACGTTCGTGCCTGGCGAATTCGGCGATCGTCTGCTCCACCACGTTGTGTTTGTTGTGGCGGTCGATCGGAATGCCGCCGATGGCCCGCATGAACCAGCCCAGCGGGGGATGGAACAGGGACGCCTTGCCCCACCAGCTCGTCCCGAACCCCAGCGCCCACTTGGCCGCGAGGCCGACGATGAAGTCCCAGTTGGACGTGTGCGGTGCGACGATGACGACGAATTTCGGCAGATCGGGCATCTGTCCCTCGAAACGCCAGCCGGTCCGGCGCATCCACCATGTGCCGAGACGCTGCAGCCAGGGATGACGTGAGTGCGGGACATTGGGACCGAGACGCCAGTCGGCGTGCGATCCGCTGGCGAGTGGGCGGGACATGGCGTTCATTTGACGCATGACTCTTCGAATTCGCAAGGCATCGGCCGGTACATCGCCAGGATCGGCGATGACCGGGATCTTCGTGATCCTCACGATATGCATGATGACACTGGGCGCGCCGACGCAGGTCGCCGCGCAATCCATCGTGGAAGGCCCGCTGGTGCTGCGTGTGCCGGCGAGCGCGCGCCTGCTCGGCATGGCCAATGCCGGTCTCGCCGCCAACGATGCCGATGTGCTGTTCTACAACCCGGGCATGCTGGCGTCGGCGCGTGGTCTGTCGCTGTCCATGCAACGGTATGGATCCGCCGCGACCGCGGGCTCGATGGCCACCGTGACCACTGTGGGCTCGATCACGGTGGGCATCGGCGCGCAGGCGTTGCGATGGCAGACGCCTGCTGCGCGATACGACAACGCCGTGCGGTTCGGAACCACACATCTCGCCGATACACCGCGCGCGGGCAGCGAGGCGGCGAGCAGTGCGTTCACGCTGGGACTCGCGCGCACCATCAAGGGCCTGCGTCTTGGTGCCGCGGTGAAGTACGCCGAGGATCGGCTGAGGGAAATGGCCGATGGCACAGTGGCATTCGACGTGGGCTTCAGCCGGCCGCTCGGTCCGGCCACGCTGGCCATCACGGCGCAGAATCTTGGTGCGGGTCCGCGCCTGGGTGGAGTGGAAGCCGCGATGCCGCGTCGCATCGGTGTGGGGTGGGGCGGCTCGATGTCGCAGTGGGAGTACTGGGATCTCGGCATGCAGGCGCAGCTCACGGTGGAAGGCGACGACTGGTTCGTGCGTCCCGCCGGTGGTGTGGAGCTGGGCTACGTACCCATCGAAGGGGTGTCCATCCTGGTGCGCAGCGGACTGCGTCTGCCGCGCGAGCGTGACGAGTCCCTGGTCACGGCCGGCCTGGGCGTGACCGTCGATCGTTTCTCGTTCGACTATGCGATGGAACCGATGCGTGGCGGGCGTCCGGTGTCGCATCGGGTGGGGATACGCCTCAAATAATCCGGTGGGGGGGCGGCATGATGTATCGCATCGTGATGTATCGCATCTGGATGCCTCTGTTCTTCCTGCCGTTGTTTCCGGCAATTGGCGTGGCGCAGAAATCTGCGGACACCAGCATGACCATTTCGTTCAGGAAGCGATTCGCCATCGGGGGAACAAACGGCGATTTCACGCCACCCAGCCTTTTTGCCAAGGACATCGCCGCGGATCGCGCGGGGAACCTGTATGTCCTCGATCGTGCGAGTAACAGTGTCTATCGATACGACGCCAGGGGGGCACGGGTGGCCACCTTCGGGCGGAACGGTCGTGGCCCCGGTGAAATCGTGCGGGCCACGGCCATCGGTACGACGGCCGAGGGCGGGGTGGTCGTAGCCGACAACGGCAAGCGCGCGTTGGTGTTCTTCGGTCCGCAGGCGCAGGTGCTCCCCGAACAACCGACGCGGGGGATGGGAACGGTACAGCAGCTTCTCTCGGCGGGTGCACAACGCGTGCTGCTGCAAGCGACGGTTGGCGATACGGATGTCGTGATCGGCGCGAGTGGGGAGGCTCGGCAGCGCATCGTCGTGGCACCTCCCGCTCCCCGTCGTCCGGTGCGCACGTACGAGCGGTGTGGCCTGGTGGAACAGACGTCGGCGCCGCTACTCAGCCCCATCCTCGTCTCCGGTGGCAACGCGGAGATGGTGGCGGTGGCCAGCGACACCGCGTATGCGATCACGCTGTATCCGCACTCGGGCGGCCGGCGTGTGCTGTCCAGCGGGAGGAGCGCCGTCCGCCTGGATGCGGCGATGGCGATCCGTGTGCTGGGAGACAGTCAGACCATCTACGTGGGGACGCGACCCTGTTCCGTCTCCACCAGCGACCTGATGAGGGAAGCGACACTCGCCCGATTTCTTCGACCGTATGCCCGGCTGATCCTCCATCCGGACGGCACCGTCTGGGCATTGCGGACCGGGCCCATCGGCGGCGAGCGCATCGCCGATGTCTACTCACTCCAGACGGGATACCGGGGATGGGTTCGCATCGGTCGGAGCAATCCGGTCGCATTCATGTCCGATGGTGGCATGATCTCTCTGGAGTACGATGATCTCGACGCCCCGACGGTCGTGGTGTATGACACGGTGATGCCATTGCGGAGCCGAGTGAAGCAGCAGTGATCGATCGCCAATACGTCAGCGATCGGCGCGCGCGAGAAACGGCGAAAGCTTCTCGCGCAATTGCCGCAGCGCGCGACTCATGTTGGCTTCCACCGCCTTGACGGTGATACCGAGTTCCTCGGCGATCTCGCTGTAGCGCAGGTTGCGCTCGCGGCTCATGAGGAAGACTTCGCGCGTGCGCGGGGGCAGCTCGGCGATGGCGTCCCGGATGGCGACATCCAGTTCGGCCGCCTGCGTTTCCGCGTCGGCCTGTTCGGCGGGTTCACTGAGTGCTTCGACGAAGACCTGGGTCTTGCGACGCACCTGCAGATGCCGGAGGTGGTTGAGAGCGCGGTTTCGTGCGGCCTGCAGGAGGTACCCGGGGATGCTGCTGCCATCGGGCAGCGTTTCCCGTCGACGCCACAGCTCGAGGAAGACGTCCTGCGCCAGCTCCTCGGCCACGCCCGGCTCGTGCAGGATGCGGTTGGCCGCCCGCACCACCGGCTGATACCACTCCCGGAAGATCGCGTCGAACGCGGTATGGTCGCCGCCACGCAGGCGGGCCAGCACGTCGGAGTCGGTCACGTGGGGGCAGTGGATTGAGCGCGAAGGGACGTGAGACGTTCGTGGAACGTTCGTGAGACCGGCAACACGCCGTGGCCGGCGTACGCTGACCTACGCTGATATACTTGAAATACTAAACCGGCGCCCGTCAGTTTCGGGGAGCACCCCGATCAGGTCAATGCCCGGGCATTGGCTGGCCGATGGGTGCGAGGCCGACGTAGGGTACCTCCTGACCACAGTGTCTTCCGGGCATGTCCGAGGAAAACCGTCCAGTTCCAGCAGACGACGCGAACGCCGATTGGGATGCGATCGGTCGCTATCTCGCCGGTGAGAGCGATGCCGTCGAAGCGGCCGCCGTGGAGGCGTGGCTTGCCGCGCATCCCGGCGAGGCGGAGCTGGTTTCGCTGGTCAATGCGCGGGCCGAACGGCTGACGCAGCAGGCCGATGTCGCGGTCGACACGGAGGCCGCGCTGGCCGCGGTGCGGGCGCGGATCGCCGCCGATACGCCGGCCCGCCCCGATCTGCGCGTGGAGCGGGGCGGGGCATTCCATGCGGCATCTCGTACGGCGGCGCCCCGACCGGCGGCGTCTGCCGCGCCGACGCGGCGCTGGCGGATGGTGGGTATGGCCGTGGCGGCGGGATTTGCGGCGGTGATCGCCATCTCGCAGTTCCGGGGACGCGGCGAGACGACCCCCCGCGAGTTCCAGACGGCGGTGGGGCAGCGCGATTCGCTCCGGCTGCCCGATGGCAGCACGGTGGTGCTGGCGCCCGGCAGCCGACTCGTGCTGGCGTCCTCGTTCGACAGGGGGGCCCGCGACGTCACACTGGAGGGTGCGGCGTTTTTCGAGGTGGTGCACGACAGCACCCGGCCGTTCACGGTGCATGCAGGTGGAGCGGATATTCGCGATATCGGCACCGCCTTCAGTGTGAAGACCGGACGTGATGGCGCCGTGTCCGTGGCCGTCACCCACGGCATCGTGTCGGTGGGTAGCGCTGCCGGAGGCGTTCCCGGTGGCGCGACGGCCCGGGCTCCCTCCGTTGCGCCGGTGGAACTGCATGCGGGAGACCGGGGCGTGCTGCTGGATGGTCAGGTCGCGGTGGCGCGTGGTGTGGTCACGGATGAGGACGTCGCCTGGACCCATGGGCAGCTGGCCTATCGGGACGCTCCCATCGGTGAAGTGCAGGCGGACCTCCAGCGCTGGTATGGGGTTGATCTGCAGATCACCGACAGTGCGCTGGCGCGTCGCACGCTCACGGCCTCGTTCAAGGGCGACTCGGCCGCGCAGGTGCTTCGCCTGATCGCGCTGGCGTTGGGCGCGGAGGTGGTGCAGCGCGGGGATACGGTGTGGCTCCAGCCACAGAGCGCCACACCGCCGGCGACGCCATGAATGGGGGCGATCGGTATGCAGGGATATGCCCGCGGTGGGCCACTGGATGTGCACCTGGTGGATGACCGCGGTGTCTGAACGAAGGGCCCTTGGTCTGGGGACGATCGGATGACGCGAAGCCGGATGAGGCAGCAGGTGGCCTTGGGGGCGACGACAGCGGCCATGCTGTTGTGCGCCCCGTCGGCGTTGCTGCACGCGGCCGAACCGATCTGCACCTCGCGTCTCGCGCCCGATGATCGCAGTGCACAGTGGGCGCCTCCGCTCGATCGCATCGTGAACGTGCGGCTCACCGATCTGTCGGTGCGCGATGCGCTCGACCGGGTCGCTTCCATCGCGAAGGTCGAACTCTCCTACAGCAGCGATCTCCTGCCGGGCGATCGTCGCGTGTGTCTCACGCTCGACCGGGTGCCCGTGGGCGCGGTGATCGAGTCGCTGCTGTCGGGGTCCATGTTGCGACCCATCGTACTGGGCAGCACGCAGGTGGTGCTTGCGCCGACCCACACACGCCAGGCGGTGGCGGAAACACTGATAGCTTCGCGGCGCGCGAGTGTGCTGGATCGGGTGGTGGTGACCGGGTCGCCCGATGGTGCGCCGCAGCGCGGGTCACCCTTCGCGCTCGATGTGGTGGAGGGCACCACGTTGTCGCAGCACGGTGCGGCCACGCTCGGTGAAGCGCTCGATCTGGCGGTGCCGGGCATCTGGACATGGACGGGAAGCGCCGGCTCCGTATCCGCACGGTATGGCAGCATTCGCGGCGCGAGTTCGTTCGGGGTGACCGCGCCGAAGATCTATCTCGATGGCATCGAGGTCGCGAATCCGCTGCTGGTCACCCAACTCGATCCTTCACGGGTGGCCCGGGTGGAGGTCATTCGTGGTCCGCAGGGCGCGGCGCTGTATGGTGCCGATGCGATCAGCGGCGTGGTGAACATCCTCACCCGGCACGACGGCACCGAGACCGGAGGGCCGCAGCTGCAGCTCTCCACGTCGGCGGGGGTATCGGCCACGCAGTTCGCGCCACGCAATGCGTTCGTGCAGGATCATGCGATCTCGTTCCGCGCCGGCACACCATCGCGCAGTATGGGGCTGGGACTCAATGTGGGCACTATCGGGGCCTACGTGCCGGGTGCCTCCGAGCAACGTCTGCTGGCCGACGCTGACGGACGCCTGGCGCGTTCACGCACCGTGCTGACGGGCACGGCACGATTCTCCCTGCAGCGGGCCAATGCCAGCAGTGGCCCGATCGATCCACCCGGCGGCACGATGGGAGGAGAAATCGGTGCCAACATGCTGTCGAGGAACAATGCGCAGCTCGACGGCGACCGCCACCCCGCCGGCCTGACGCCCGCGTTGTCCATGGCGGCGTCGCCGGACCCCGTGCGTCAGACCCCGATCAACAACCCGGGTGCGGACAGTGCTACCGGACAGCGGTTGTTGCAGTACACGCTGGGCGGCAGCGCTTCGTACATGCCTGATCTGCACTGGACGCACTCCGTCATCGCAGGAGTCGACGGATTCCGTCTGCAGGGATTGTCCGTGAACGCATTGCCGACCACCGCGACCGGACCGTTGTCCGCCGTGGCGGGCGACGGGGAGAGTCTGGGGGATCGTGGTACGCTGCGTCTCAGGTCGGTGGGTCGTTTCGACATGACGCCCCGGACATTGTTGACGCTGACGTTTGCCGCCGAGCAGTCGGTGACGCGCGAAGTGGTCTCCACTGCGGAGACGGCGGCGCCGCAGGCGATCGAGCGCAACAATCTGCTGGGGATCACGAGGACATCAGCGCAGGTCGAACGCCAGCAGACCTGGTATGACAGTCGCGGTGTTTCGGCACAGGGGACGCTGGCCTGGCGTGACCGGTGGTTCGCCTCGGCCGGTGTGCGCGGGGAGCGTACCACCGGGGCCACGCTCAATGCCCAGAACGCACTGCTTCCCATGATGGGGCTCGCCTACGTGCAGGAGGTCGGCGGCACCCTCTTCAAGATGCGTGGCGCCTTCGGCCGGGGCATCCGTCCGGCGCGGTCGTTGCTGCGCACCAGTTCCTGGATGGGAGCCGGACAGTTGCAGGTGATGACCAGTCTGCAGCCCGAATCGCAGCAGGGAACGGAGTTCGGTGGCGACGTGCTGTTCGGTTCACGATATGCGTTGCATGTGACCCGTTTCGATCAGCGCGCCTCGGGACTCATCCAGCCGGTGGCGAGTGTCCGGACCACGGTCGGCGCCAATGGCCGTCTGCAGCGACAGATGTCGTATTCGCTGCAGAACGTCGGGGCGATCACCAACCGGGGATGGGAGTTGGAAGGCACGGCGCGTGTGCAGCATCTGTCGCTGGCCGGCGCGCTGTCATTTGTGGACAGCCGCGTCGCGCGTCTCGCCGATGGGTATCACGGCGAACTGCGTCAGGGAGACCGCATGTTCGACGTGCCGGCCAACACGGTCACGTTGTCGGCGTCGTACCCCATGGGACGCTTCACGCTCGCCACCAGCGCCACGCGAGCCGCCGACTGGGTGGGTTACGATCGCGCGCGCATCGGTTCCGCACTCGATGCCGGTGCGCAGGTCAGTGGGTCGCCATCGACCTTCGAGGGCCCGATGCTGCGGAACTACTGGACGACGTACGATCCGATCACGCGGTGGCGGGCCAGCGTGACGTATCGTCTGCGCGGTGATCTGTCCATCGTGACCGGCGGTGAGAACCTGCTCAATGTGCAACGCGGCGTGGACCTCACCAGCATCACGGCGGGACGGACGCTGACGTTCGGGGTGCGGACGGTTTTCTAGCGGCTCGTAGGGGAGGGACTCTGAATATCGATCATTGACATCCAGGTTATACATGGTACATGTTACACCTATGCTACCGTTTCACGTCCAACTGCGCCCCGGGGACACTCCCCTGCGGCAGGTCGTGTTTGCCGCCACGAAAGCCATCCTGGCCGGCGTCCTGCGCGAAGGCGACGCCTTTCCGTCGGTGCGTGAGATCAGCGAGGCGCTGCGGATTCATCCCAATACCGCGCAGAAGATTGTTGCCGAGCTCGTGCGGGACGGCTTTCTGACCGTGCAGCCTGGTATCGGGACGACCGTCAATCGACCACCGGTTGCGAGCCGCAGCAGTCGCGGGCACGTCCTCGAGGAGCTGCTGGAGGCGTCCGTGGTCGAAGCGCGTCGTCAGGGGTGGGAGATGAGTGAACTGCTTGCCGCCGTGGAGGCGCAGTGGGTGGCCGCGTTCGGAGCGGACGACGCGAACGCGCATGGGAAGGTGCACGCGAGACCAGGGAGAGGGAAATGATCAAGGCGATGGAATCCGCTCCGCCGGCCCTGGAGGCCGCGGCCCTGTCATACCGGTACCGTGGTGGAGGTGAGGCGCTGCGGCGTCTCACATTCTCGATTCCACGTGGCGCTTTCGTGGGGCTTTTCGGTCCCATCGGCGCCGGCAAGACCACGCTGCTCGAGTGCTGCGGCGGTCTGCGACAGATCACGCACGGCACTCTCGAAGTCGACGGCAAGTCGTTGATCGGCACGACGCGTCACCCGCTTCCCCGGGTTGCGCTCGTATCGGCCAGTGTTGATCTCCCGGGCAGTGAATGTCTGCGCGATCTCCTGACGTGGTTCGCATCGACCAGAACCGAATGGGATGGCATGCTCGCGCAAAGCATGGTCGCTGAGTTCGACCTTCCGTTGGAGCGCCCGATTCGTGCGCTGTCACGAGGTCAGCAATCCCTCGTGGCCGTGCTCTGCGCCATCGCCGCGCGTCCGCATGTTCTGCTGCTGGATGAACCGTTTCCCGGTCTCGATGTCGCCATGCGGGAGGCCGTGGTGCGTCGGCTTCTCGTGCGGGTGTACGAGGACAACGCGACCGTGCTCGTCGCATCCCACGACGTGGCGGAACTGGAGGGCGCTGCGGATCACATGCTCGTGCTCGAGCGCGGTGAAATCCGCGCGTGCGGCACACTCGATGCACTGCAGGAGCGATTCCGTCGAGTGGTGGTTAGCGGAGACGGCGATGGGCTCGATCGCGCGTGTGCGACAGCGACGTGGTGGAATGTCGAACGGTCCGGACGGGTGTTGACCGGGCTGACGACGGTCGACTCGGATGCCGGAGCCTATAGTGCCCGGCTCGAGGCGCTGGCCGGTGTCGATCAGGTGCACATCGAGTCGCTCGCGCTGCGCGAACTCTATCTGGCAGTCAAGGGTTCACCGCGGGATCTGGTGATGGAGACTCAGTCATGAATCGCCTTCAGTGGCCGTTGCTTGGTCGCCTCTTTGCACGCGATCTCCGGATTGGACGCGCCGTACTCATTGGCGTGATCCTGCTCGCACTTCTGCCGGTCGTTCGCTTCTTCCAGCCGACACTCCTGCAGTTCGGCAGTGGCCCGAATCTGAGCGTCGTGATCCCGTTCGGCGGCGCCATCATCGGCGCGCTGGCGTGCTTCCGCGACATGCCCGCCACACCGCGAGCATGGTGGGCGTCGCAGCCGATCTCTGGAAGCGCGATGGCGATCAGCAAGCTCGCCGCCATCGTCATCTTCGCGATAGCCATGGCGCTCGCTACGGGAGTGGGCGCGGGACTGTACGGACTCGATACCACGAGCGCACTCTGTGCGGCATTCACGGTCGGCTTCAGTGCGCTATGTGCCGGCGTTGCCGGCATGGCCCTGGCGCTGGCCGTGGCCACGAGAGGCGCAGGCGCGTTTGGGGTGTTGCTCGTGCTGGCACTCGTGAGCAGCAACGTCGCGATTGCGGCCCTCGGACTGCTCTCGAATGAAACGGAGATCGTCTCCACCTGGGGTATGGGGGTAGTGGTACTCGTGGCGGGGATTGCCGCGATACGCTGGCACTACACGCAGCGGGAGGCGTCAGTGCCTGGTCGAGTCGGCATTCTTCTCGTCGGCGTCATGGTGATGGCGTATGCCGAACGCCCGCCTCACGCGTCCACGACACCGCGCGCAGTGTACGCGGATACACCTGTACTCGATCTGGATCCCGCTCAACCCCTCAGTTGTGGCGCCGACGGCTCCGTCACACTCGGCGTGCGTTCGCGTGTTGCCGGGAAACAAGTCGTGCTGGCGGATCCGATGCTGACTGTGATCCTGCTTGATGGATCGACCCGGACGCTTCGCGCGCCACGCTGGTATCAGGTGGTGGGAACGTGGGGGCCATTGGTGGCTTCGGGAGGCTCGAAGACGCTCGGTGATGCCGGCGAAGCGGCCACGCGGACCTCGTGGATCCTCTTCGAGGGACAGGCATCGGCACGCGACTCCGTGTGCGCAAGGACGGCGAAGCTTGCACTCGATCTTGCCGTCTCCGTGCGCGAGGCGCGGGAGATCGCCCGTCTGCCACTGCAGGCCGCCGCGTCCGGGCGCGTGAACGGCTATCGATTCAGCCTGAGCCAGGTCCATGTGGATGGGCCGCAATCCGAACTCATCGTGCAGGCGTCGGCACTCGCGCGTGAGGCCGGCGGTGAATCATCGATGCTCGCCAATCTGCGATTCGCGATCCTGCAACCGCAGCGTGACGAGTTGATCCGCCTGCAGACGGAGACGGGTGGTCATCCCGATATCGTGAACCGTGACTTGCCAGGACTGCGGCACGAGGACGCCCGATTCTCCCTGGCTGCCTACAGTCGTGAAGCCCTGCCGGCGGCGGTGAATCAGGACTGGTTTGCCGGCAGTGTGGTGATTGTCTCGCAGGTCGCCGCAACCGGCGCGCGTCGACAGCACCTGAGCGTAGACCTGCCGCAGGTCACCGCGGCGCGCCGTCAGGGCAGCGAACACTGAAGCCCTGAACCACTGAACCGCACGCTGCTCGATACGCGGACAATGGACATCCCCAAGCGGCCGCCGCCGAAGCATCGTCGTTTCGGCGCATTCGCCATTGCGAGCCTTGGTGCTCTTGCCGTCCTGTGGCGGACGCGCGATGCGCGCGCTCCACAGTTCACGCTCGAACGGAGTGCCGTGCACATCGACACGGTGCGCCGCGGTATGGTTCGGCGAGAGGTGGCTGCGCAGGGCACGCTCGTTCCCGAAAGTGTTGTGGTCGTGGTGGCGACGGCGTCGGCGCGGGTCGAACGTGTGCTGGTCCGCGCGGGGGATTCCGTACACGTGGGTGACCCGTTGGTCGAGCTTGCGAACCCGGACGTGACGATTCGCGCCCTGGAGGCAGAACAGCGTGTGCGGATTGCCCAAACCGACCTGGCGTCGACGGAAGCCTCGTTGCTCTCCGGCGTCCTGGCCCAACGCGCGCAACTGGCAACCGCAGAGACGCAATATCGCACGGCCAGCATCGACGCGGTCCTGTACGATTCGCTCGTGCCGCGGGCACTCGCTTCCGAAGGCGAGAAGGCCGGGCGGGCGGCGACGCTCGCCGAGGCTTTCACCAGGCGCGATTCCGAGCGCGCGCGTCTCGCGTTGTTCGAGCGCACGACAACGGTGCAGTTGGAATCCCGCCAGCGGCAGATTGCGCAACTCACGAAGATTGCCGATGCGGAGTCGCAGCGCGCACGGGCGCTGACCGTGCGCGCGCAACGAAGCGGTGTGGTGCAGGACTTGGCGCTGGATCCGGGGCAATGGGTTCCGGCCGGACAGGCACTCGGTCGGATTATCGATACCAGGCGACTCAAGTCCGCCGTGCGCATACCCGAGACGCTCGCGCTCGACGTGGCGGTCGGCCAGGCCGTCAGCGTGGACACCCGCAATGGCCTCGTTCGCGGTGTGGTCTCGCGAAAGGCGCCTGGTGCGCAGGGTGGGACCATTCTGGTGGAGATCCAACTCCTCGGCGAACTCCCGCGTGGTGCCGTTCCCGACCTCGGTGTGTCCGCCACCATCACCGTCGATGCCTGGAACGACGTGCTCTACGTCCGACGCCCCGTCAGCCTCATTCGCACGGGAGACGTCACGGTCTTTGCGATCGACGCAGACGGAAGGCAGGCCCGCGCGATACGCGCACAGCTCGCGGACGCGTCCGACGTGTATGTCCGGGTGATGAGTGGGCTGCCGGCAGGTGCCCGGATTATCACATCGGAAACGGCTTCCTTCGCGACACAGTCGCACGTGCGGATCCGCTGATCTGCATGGCGGCCATTCGATCACGCTTTTCACCGACCTGCCATGACACGCGATGCGTCGCCTCTCATCCGATTGCGCAATATCGCCAGGACGTACGACACGCCGTTCATGGAGACGCACGCCTTGCACGACGTCTCGCTGGATATCGGTCATGGCGAGTGCGTCGCGATCACCGGTCCTTCCGGGTCGGGCAAGTCGACGCTGCTCGCGATACTTGGCCTCCTGGATGAGGCGTCCGAAGGCGACTACTGGCTCGAAGGGCACCACGTCGCCTCACTCGATGCCGCACAATGTGCCCAGTTGCGCAATCGGGAGATCGGTTTCGTGTATCAGGCGTTCAATCTGCTCGGGGATCTCAGCGTGGAGGAGAATGTGGCGCTTCCGCTGCGCTATCGGCGTGAGTTGTCTGCGGGGGAGCGGCGCGTTCGAGTCGAAGAAGCACTGGAACGGGTTGGGCTGCTCGACCGGCGCCATCACCGGCCCGCTCAACTTTCCGGTGGACAGCAACAACGGGTGGCGGTCGCCCGTGCCGTTGCCGGGAAGCCCTCACTGCTGCTTGCCGACGAGCCAACGGGGAACCTCGACTCACGCAATGGTGCGGCCGTGATGGAGCTCCTTGGCTCGCTGAATGAAGAAGGGACGACGGTCGTCCTGGTCACGCACGATGACCGCTACCTGCGTTTTGCCGCGAGGACCATCGCATTGCTCGATGGGGCGCTGGTCGATCTCGCGGTGCACACGCCGTAACCGAGCCACTTTCGAGATCGTGGGGGAGACGTGACGAGCACACGCGGGAGCTGGTCGGGACGGGACTGGGTGAAAGTCTGGGGGCCGGCGGCATTGCTGGTGGGTCTGGCATGCGGCCTGGGCTTCGCGATCCTCGCCATCATGCAAAGCCGGGAACAGGCGTTGCTGCCGTATCCCTCGGTCGGTGCATTGCGGCAGGTGCAGCAGGGGGTGCGCGGCTCGAGTGAAGGAGGGCAGCTCTCCAGCGGCGTCTATACGATTCTCGCGAGCTCACTCTCGGCATGGGAGTTGGGGGCCTATCGCACGCAGTCGGTCACGTTGTCCGTGAACGGCGCGGCCCAGGTCGTGAGTATTGCGGCCGTGACACCGAGTCTGCCGGTTGTGCTGGGCGTGATGCCCCATGTGGGGCGTTTCTTCACGGACGCTGACGCGCCGCCTGCCGAACCGGACATGCTACTCGCCGATGCACCGGTAGCCATCATCAGTCATGAGTTGTGGGTACGTCGATTCGGTGGTGATCCTCGCGTGGTGAACAGCGACATTCTGCTCGACACGCGGCCCTTCCGGGTGATCGGCGTTGCGCCGGCGCACGCGATGTATCCCGCTGGCACGGACGTGTGGGTGCCCATGACCTTCGGCGGTTTGGCGGCCACCGATCATGGCGGGTACTATTTGAGGGCCGTTGCCCGGGCGCGTCAGGGCGCAGCGGACCAGGCGGATGCGGAGTGGGATCGTCTTCAGCCCGCACTCGCGGCCGCATCGCCGATGAACCGGGATATTCACATCATCAGGCCGGCATTTCGCGACCACGTGCTGGGCGACGCCGCGAGAGCGCTGCGCTTGTTGGGTCTCCTGGCGCTCGCCGTCGTCGTGCTCGTGGGGATAAACATTGCGGGCCTGATGCTCGGCTGGGAGACGTTGCGGGAGCGTGAGCACGCGGTGCTGTTTGCTCTTGGTGCAACGATGCGCGCACTGCGCTGGCGCGTTGGTGCCATGCTTCTTCCTGTCTGGGGCGCCGCCGCCCTGATCGCGGCCGGCGTCGCCTGGGCGACGGCATTGGCTGCGCGCGGATATGTCCTGAAGCATGGCGTCGCGGACGATGTGCCATTGTTGGGACCTGGCGTGCTCGCACCCGCCGTGGTCGCGCCGGGGATCGTGCTCGCCGCCGCGTCGATTCCGACCTTCGTACGACTCTCGCAACGCCAGTTCGGGAAAGAACTCCTTGGCGCGGGGGCAGGCGTCACGACAAGCTCGCGTGCGCGTACCGCGCTTCGGTGGTTGCTGCGTTGGCAATACGCGTTCGCGCTGGTCACGCTCGCAGTGTGGATGGTCGTCGCGAGGGACTTCCTGACCACGGTGCGCACGCCGGCGGGATTCGATGCGACCGACGTCGAGGCGGCAGACGTTTCCCTGAGTGCGAATCTCTACGCCAGTGAAGAGGGAGCGACGGCCGTCATGCAACAGGCCATTGCGGCATTGGAGCAAGGTGGGTCCAGGGCCGCGGTCGTGCTTCGGTTGCCCGTGATCGATGCCGGCGGCGGAATATGGTTTCGCCACGCCGGGGCAGTCGGTACGGCAGATACTGCCAGCCATGATGTCACGTTCAATGTCGTATCGAGTGCGTACTTCGATGTGATGCGGATTCCGACCGTCGCTGGTCGGGTCTTCTCCGAATCGGACCGTCCCGGCGGGGTTCCGGTCGCCGTCGTCAATCGCGCCTTCGCCCGAAAATTCTTCCCGGACGGGTCCACGGTCGGACGCGAAGTGACGCTGACGCCGTTGCCAACGGTCGTGCGGCGCATCGTCGGCGTGGTTGATGACGTCGCGCAGGGCGGTGTCGGTGTGGCGCCAACGCCGGCCGTGATCGTGCCGTTCGCGCAACTGCCCGTCCGCCGCCTGCACGTCGTTCAGCGCCGCGCCGACAATACGGGATATGTCCCGCGAATCGCGGACGTGATCGCACGGCTGGATCCACGCATCGGCGTGGCGAATGCACTGCCCTTCACGGCGCGTCTTCGTCAGGCCATGAGTGGGATGCTGTTGCGCCTGTGGCTGGTCTCGGTGCTGGCGGGGCTTGGGTGCGTTGTCGCCGGCACCGGCGCGCTGGTGCAAGTGTCCCTTGCCACGGCGGAGCGTGAGAAGGAGTTCGCCATTCGCATTGCGTCGGGCGCGACGACCGGACGCATCGTTCGCCTGCTCGCGTACGAGATGGCGGTGGATGTGGCGTGGGCGAGCGGCGCGGCCGCGGTGATCCTTGTTCTGGGGAGTGGGCTCGTTCCAGAGCTCGCGGCCTGGCCTGTTCCGCGGCTGATCGTGGCCGTGTTCGCCGGCGCGCTCGCGCTACTCGTCAGCGCGGGGTTGGGTAGCGCCCGCCCCCTTTGGCGTGTGCTACACATCAAGCCGAGCCTGCTGTTGCGAGGGGTGTAGTACTGACGCTTGAGGCTTGCCGTCTCGGTGTTGTCGCGGCATTGTTGGACGAGAGGTCTAGTGTGGGTGGAGGCGTTCTCGGCGAGGTCGTTAGGTCCAACCCTCTTGCAACTCATTCATGGTTGTCGTGGGTGTTGCATACATTTTATCGCTCACCGCAGTTGAACCGATAGCGGCTGGCATTCGATCGCCGGGACACGCGCAGGATATGCGACCCGACACGATCACGGTGCTGGCCGTGGACAGTGCGACCGCATCGCCGATCCCAACATTCGAAGTGCTGGTCACAGGACTCTCGACTCGCGAAACAGGCATCGGGGTGCGCTTTGCGGGTGGTGTCCGTGCCGTGATGCGTCTTGACACGCTCGGCTATATCGTTCGGGTTTCGGCAACGGGATACGCCACCACCAATCGACGCGTCGACCAGGCCGTGTTGCAGCGCTCAGCGGGCACAGTGCGCATCCTGTTGCGGCGCCCCGATACGCAACGCGATACCAATGGTGTGGCGCTGAGTGCTGTGCAAGTCCAGGCGACTCGTCCGAAACCGTCGCGCAACGACAACAGTACGGCCGGCGCGCTCGACGCGCGCCGGAGCGCGGCGGGTGGCAGCGTGGATCCGACGGAAGCAAACTCGGTGGCGGCCATTGCTGCGGGGTTCAGCAATGTGCAGAGCACGGCTGAGGGGCTCTCCGTCTTCGGCCTGGCCGGCAATCAGAGTTCGGTCACTCTGAACGGGCTACAGTTTTCCGACGCTTCGCTTCCGCGGAACCTGTCAACGTCCGCTCGGTTGATGTCGAATGTGTTCGATCCGGCGAAAGGCTGGTATAGCGGCGCCGAAACACAGATCGTCATCGATCCGGGCGAGAGCTATGCGACACGCCGGGCAACGATCTCGCGGGCGGAGGCCAGTGCGCCAGCACTCGCAGCGGGCCAACGCGGCGTGCGGGCCGACCGGACCGTCATTGGTGTGGGCGCTTCGGGTATCACGTGGCGTGATCGGCTGTCGTACAATGCCGCGGTTGACCTGGACCTGTCGACCAGCCCGATTGTCACGCTCGAAAATGCATCGGCGTCCGAGTGGTTACTGTCGGGGATCTCCGAAACGGTCGCACGGAATGCCCTTGACGCAGGGCATCAGTTGGGGCTGGCGCCAAATTCGGTGGGCGACCGGGACCGTCGCGACTTGAACGCACTCTCGTTCGCCGCCCGCTTGAACACGCCGCTCGAGGACCCGAATATGCTCACGGAAGCCCGACGGTCCTTCGGGTTCACCGTATTCGGTTCGAAGACGACGGAGCGGCCCATCGACTACTCCTCCTATGCCTCGGTATCGACACTGCGGGAACGTGCGCGCTCATCACTCGGCGCACAGCTCGAGTACTCGTATTTCCCGAATCCGGCGACGTTGGTCGAAGTCTCAACGGGTCTGTCCGACACCAGATCGCGCACTGATGCGCCCTCCGCAGTTCCGCGATACACCGTCTCCATGCTCGAGGACACCGAGCTGGGGGTGCTGCCGCAATCATTCGCGCTCGGCGGAAGCGGTCTTGGGAACTCCGAGTTGCGCACCGTCATGTGGGAGTCGCGCGCGTCGGCGCGATTCTATCTTCGGCAGGCACCGAAGCATCGCTGGCAAGTGACCGCGGGTGCGCGAACCGAGCTCGCCGACTCGCGCCTCGATGGATCTGCCGCGACGCTCACCTTTCGTTCTGTCGACGATCTTCTGCGCGGCGCGCCAGTGGCCACGGAGCGATTGGTGCAGTATCCATCCGCTACCGCTCGAGGTACGAACGCGTTCGTTGCGCTGGGCGACTATTGGCGCCCGGCCCCGGGGTGGCAACTGATGCTGGGGGCGCGCCTCGAACGAACGGACGCACCGTCGATCGCGTATGCGTCGCATTCGCTGCGCGATGCGTTTCCGGGCGCGATCGTGGACGACGTGTCCAGTTGGCACGTGAGTCCTCGATTCGGATTGTCGTGGCAGTATCGCAGTGGCGCGAGTGGCATGGTGACGATGAGCCCGGTCGGCACCGTGTTTTCTCCCACACCGGGCATCCTCAAGATCGGTATCGGGGAGTTCCGTGGAGTCGTCGCACCCCATCGCCTGCTGCAATTGGCGTCGATCGGACGCGTGGCCGTTTCGGAGACGTGCTGGTATGGCGATGGTGGCGGCACGATCGCGTCCGGCAATCCTGATGCGCCATGTGCAGGGGCAACCACCGCGCAGCGCGACACCATCGCGCAGTACCGTGTGATCGGACGTGGCTTCGCGCCGCCACGCTCGTGGCGTTCGCACGTCGCCACAGCGTTTGCGAACCGCTTCGCGGAGCTGCAGGTCGAACTGGCGGCCTCGCTCGGTCTCGATCAGCCGGTGAGCGATCCGCTCAACATGCACGCACGGCCCCAGTTCCACGAAGGACTCGAAGGTCGCGCGATGTACGTCGCTCCCGATGCCATCGCGCACGATGGCGGGTTTCTGCGCACGGCGGTCGCGCTGGAGCGCCCGGCGCTGGGCAACGTACTGCGCACGAGCAGCGATGGGAGAATCGCTGCGACCCAGGCCACGATCATCCTGCAGCCGAACATTCAACCATTCTTTGTCGGCATAGGCTACACGCTGTCGTCGGCGAGGGAGTACACGTCCGCATTCAGCGCGACAGCATTCGGGAGTGTGACTGATCGCGGCTGGCGTCGATCATCACTGGACGCGCGCCACAGCGTCGTGTTGCAGTTGGGGAAGTTCTGGAAGGCCATAGCCGTCAGCGGCTTCGGTATTGCGCGATCGGGCACTCCGTTCAATCCGGTGTGGGCGACCGACATCAATGGCGATGGTCGCGCGAACGATCGCGTCTCACAGGCACTCTTTGCGTCGTACTTCGCCGACGGCGGTGGTCGCGGCTGCGTAGCGCGTCGGATTGAGGGTCGCGAGTTCCCGGAGTGCGAAGCGCCGTGGGCCGTGACGGCGAACGCACAAGTGGTCCTGACGGGCCGTCAGATTTCCCCGGCGTTTTCGCGTGTGACCGGTCGCCTCTTCGTGTCGAATCTGGCCGGTCTTGTCGATCGCGCCGTCAATGGCAGCGATCTCAAGGGCTGGGGGCGTACCGCCGCGTACGACGGTGCGGCATTTCGCGTGGGTACTTTCGACCGCGCCACGCAATCGTATGTGCCGATTCCCAATACGCAGTTCGGTCGCAATCGGGCCGGTAGCGGCCAGTTGGCGCCGTTCCGCATCGTGCTCGATGCATCGATCAACTTCAGCGTCGACGCCGACAAACAGCAACTCGATCGCTACGTGCGCTCCGGTCGTGCGGGTCGCTCGGGGAAGCGCTACACGGTCGACGAGCTCGTCACGCGCTACGCGCGCACGGTGCCGGATGCCTACGAGCGTCTGCTGAGCTTTCGTGATTCCGTGCGACTCTCCAACGATCAGATCCGCAGCCTCATGGCGCGTCGGGCTTCGCATGTGCCCAAAGTGAACGATGCGTGGCGCGACATGGCGGCGTGGTTGCACGATCTCCCCGACACGTTCGACAGCGACGTGGTCGTGCGTCGACAGAAGGCGACGACAAACGCGATCTGGGAAATGAACAGACTCGAGGTGCAGGCATTCCTGCCGACGCTGCTCAGCCCCGAACAGATCGCGCGTCTGCCGTATCCCGCCAACGCGCTGATGCGCGAGCAGAAGCCGTATACCGCGCAGCGCTAGTGTTCCGAAGCGGGATGACGGCAACCGCTCCCGTCACGGCAACCGCGTCAACCCCACATCATCCAGCAGGATCGCGCCCACGCGCTTGTGATCGAACACCAGACGGATGGTGCGCAGCGTGGCCGGATCGAAGGCGCTGTTTGCCGCCGTGAACGCACTCATCGGCGCGACGTAGGTCTGCATCACCTGTTCCGACAGCGTCGAGAACTGCGCCTTGTCGCGCCCCTTGCGGCGATACACGTAGCTCTCGATGGGCATGCGCACGGCGCCGAGTGCGCTCAGGGGGACGCGGGCCACGTGGCCCGCGGCGTCTTCCACTTCCACCGAAAAGTCGGGCGGGATGGTGTCCTTTTCCGGCTTCTTGGCCGGCGGCTTGGCTTTGGGCTTGGGCGCGGGCTTCTTCGTGCCGGCACTGTCAGGTGCCGCAGAGTCGGTGCGGGCCGGACGCGGCACCTTCCGGGCGCCGGGTTTCTGATCGGTGACGCCGATGGTGAACAGCAGCGCGCTGCGCGCGCCAACGTTCCAGGCCCGGCTGAGGGAATCGGGCACCGTGATGTTCACGCGGGCCGGCCAGCGCGGCACCGTGGAGTCGGCGCCGGCCGCCGGTGTGTTGTTCCAGCCGATGGTGGCCGCATTGCTGCGGAACGTGGCCGAACGATTGCGCGTGGTGACGTCGTTTTCCTTCCACGTGCTCACCGAATCCGCGGTGATGCGCACGCCCGGCGCCGTTCCCGACGAGACGTCGACATCCTCGTCGAACGTGGCGAGCCACTGTGTTTGTGCGTCGGCGTATCGCGAGAGATACATGGTGGGCGGCAGCCAGTCGCCCGCGCTGCGATAGTCGCGGAAGATCTCACGATACGCGTCCATGCCCTTGAGCGTCGCATCGAGAAAACCACCGATCACGACACGGCCGAACCGTCGCTGTTCCTCGCCGTCGATGAGGGCCTTGAGCTGCAGCGCACGGACGGAATAACTGCCGTTGTCCTTGTTGTTCCAGACCGTGTTCCACTGTCCGTGATTGGCCCGGTACATCCAGATGGCGCTCTTGAACTCCGGTCCCGGGCGTGTGAAGCGGAACCGGTTGTACTGTGTCAGCCCCATGAAATTGGAGACATCACCGTCATGTGAGCCGTGAATCACGAGGTAGTTGTAATCGCTCACCGGCGTGGGCTGTTCGGCGGGACGGTACTGTCCGTCCACCGGCGCGATGGCCACGAGCGCCTTGATGTCGAAGTTGAAATCGAACTTCTGCGTGGCGTCGTCCGGATAGGCTGGCAGCCGGTTGAACGCCCCGGCGATGGCCACGGCCTCGCCGCCGCGGGAATGCCCCATGAGCGCGATGCGCGTCATGTCGATCTTGTGATGCAGCGGTTTTCCCGCCGAGTCGTTGAGCGCGCGGAAGACTTCCAGATGCTTGAGCAACACCCAGCCGCGTGCGTCGTTCTCGCCGCGGATACCGCCATTGAGGAAATTCTCGTCGATGGACGCGAGAATGTATCCCTTCGAGGCGAGCAGTTCGCCCAGCCAGGCGTATCCCGGATCGGAGAACTCCTTCATGTTGTGATTGCCGTGCACGACGAGCACGAGCGGAAACGGTCCCGCGCCTTCGGGATACCACACCCGCGCATTGAGCGGGAACTTCGTGTTGTCGTAACCCCAATACTTCTTGCGGCTCTTTGCCACCGGCGGATCCATGCGCGCATACGGCGATGCGTCGATGGTTCCCGTGCGATAGGTGATGGAGTCGCGGAACTCCGGCCGGCGGATGTCCTTGCCGCTGCCGTAGTACAGCCGGTGCACCGCCAGCGTCCCCGGTTGCCCGGGGTTGGGCGCGGTGATGGTGCGCCGGGCCAGCACGGTGCTGGCGTCACTGGGGGCAATGGTCAGCGGCTGTACACAGCCCTGCAGAACGAGACCGGCTGCCACGCAGGGGGCAGCCGCCAGAAGCCAACGACGGGGAGACGACATGCCGGACGTTATCCGGAGGTCCGTCCTCCCGCCACCACATTCGTCCCCCCGTCCCCAGGATGTCCCGACGACTGGTTCGGGCGGCGCTCCGGTGCCGCCTCTCGCGGGAGCGCCTTCGGGAGCGCATGTTCCCGCCATGGACCGACGCCTCTTCCTCTCCGCGCTCGCCGGCAGCAGTGCCTTGCCGGCGCTTTCGATGCCGCAGTTCTCCGCTGGGGCCATCCGTCGCCTGTTCGATGCCGCCGATGTGGCGCGCAGTCGTGGCGTGGATCTGTTCGATGCCCAGGCCCCCACGTGGACCGGATCGGCCGAGGAGGCGCGGCGGTTTGCCGCGGACGAGGATTTCTGGGAGCCCGTGCAGCGGGCCTTCGATCTCGATCGCACCTGGATCAATCTGAACAACGGCGGCTGCTCACCCGCGCCCTCGCACGTCATGGCGCAACTCGAACGGGATCTGCGGTTTTCCAACGAGTTGCCCGTGATCCACATGTGGCAGACGCTCGAGCCGCGCATCGAGATCGTGCGCCGCGAGCTCGCACGCGAGTTTGGATGCGATACCGAGGAAATGGCGATCACGCGCAATGCCTCCGAGGCGCTGGAGACGCTGATCTTCGGCATCGATCTCAAGGCCGGGGACGAAGTGATCGTCAGCAACCAGAACTACGGGCGCATGATCAACGCCTGGAAACAACGGGTGAAGCGCGACGGCATCGTGCTGAAGGAGATTTCCTTCGCCGTGCCGAATACCACGCCGCAGTCGATCGTCGACCGGTTCGCCGAAGCGATCACCCCGCGCACGAAGGTCATGGAGATCACGCACATCACCAACCTCACGGGGCAGATCCTTCCCGTGAAGGAACTGGTGGCGATGGCCAGAGCGAAGGGCGTGAAAACCTTCGTGGACGGGGCGCATGCGTTCGCGCAGTTCCCCTTCACGCGCGACGAACTGGGGTGCGACTACTACGGCACGAGTCTCCACAAGTGGTTGCTGGCGCCCATCGGCACGGGCTTTCTCTATGTGCGAAAGGACCAGATCCCGTCCATGTGGCCGCTGATGGCGGGCAATCCGGGGCAGGAAGCGGACATCCGCAAGTACGAGGAGATCGGCACGCATCCTGCCGCCAATCACAATGCGGTGTCGGTGGCGCTCACGTTTCACCGGGCGCTGGGGGCCGCACGCAAGTCGGCGCGTCTGGTGTATCTGCGTGACCGCTGGGCGAAGCGTCTTCTGGCCGAAGGCGACGGTCGTGTGAAGGTGCTCACACCCCTCGATTCGAAGTGGGGCGGTGGTATCGGGTTCTTTGCCGTGGACGGACTCGATCCGGTCAAACTGGGCGGCTGGCTCGTGGGACAGCACCGTGTCGTGCAGACGCCCATCACCCATCCCGAATTCAACGGGATCCGCGTCACGCCCAATGTGTATAGCACACTGGACGAGGTCGACCGATTCTCGGAGCTCGTCCTTTCGGCCATTCGCAAGGGGATCGCCTGATCAAACGGTTCGTCCGGCCGGCGTTCGTTTCGATCGCCAGGTCGAGCGGGATGGGGTGCGTGGTGCCCATGCTGCTCGCGACATCGATCGGAATGCCGGCATCGTCGGTGATGGCACAGGGCGCACCGGTCGCGCCGGCATTCGAAGGCGCGATCACCATCCGTCTGTCGGCACGGACGCCGCAGGGGATGCGCACGGAGCAGGCGGAGTATCTCGTTCGCGACGGCAGTGTGCGGGTGAACGTGGGAGGAGCGCGGGGCATGGCCGTGCTGGCCGCGGCCGGCGAGCAGAAGCTGCATCTGCTGATGCCGGCGCAGCGCAGCTATACCGAGTTGCCGATGACGGCGTCGGCGCTGCTGGAAGCGGCGGGTGCGCCGCCCGCCGATGCGCAGATCACCCGCACGGGCCGCACGGAAACCGTGGCCGGACTTTCCTGTGAGCATGTGATGGTGTCACGCGGCACATCGTCCACCGACGTCTGTCTCACCAGAGAGCTGGGACGGTACGTCAATCCGCTCGATGCCATGAGCGGCGGCAATCTTCCCGTGTGGCAGCAGGCGCTGGCCGCGGAAGGATTTCCGCTCAAGGTCACGATGTCGGACGGAGGGGTGCCATTTCAGGTGCTGACCGTGGAGCGCCGGGTACTGCCGCGGGATCTTTTTGCCGTACCGCTCGATTACACCCGTACCCAGCCGCCGCGTCGCCGCTGACTCCGGCGGGCCGGCTCCCCTCGCCTGAAACCTTCGGCGACCGCCCTCGTTAGGACATCAGGAACCGGCCCAGGCATCGTCGCCATGTCGTCCGGCGCAACTGAGTCTTCGGAGGAACCATGTTCTCCTTTTTGCTGTCGTTCGCGATCGCCACGGTGCTGGCCATCGTGTTGCACGGGTCGGCGCGCCGGTTCGTGCGCAACCGTCTTCGTTACGTCGATGCCGTGCAGAAGGCTGTGGCGCCCTGGCTGGCCGGTGGCGCGGTGTTCTGCGTGGGAGCGGTACTCGCCGGTCTCCCGTTCATCGGCATCGGCACGGCGCTGACAGCCGGTCTGGCCGTCGGCACGGGTGTGGCCGCGGGTGCGCGCGACATCCGTCAGGGCACGTCGCCGGTGGTGTACGGCACCTCGCGGTCCTGAGTAACCTCATCGGATGAGGGGCGGGAGCGGCGCGCTCCCGGGTGCGCCGTTCCGGTCGCACCGTCCGCGTCGCAGGCTCGGCATCGCGCCGCGATCGGACATGCCGCGATCGGACATGCCGCGCTGTACAATTGGGGATGACCACCCCGCCCCTCATCTCCCGCTACCCGGCCCTGCCGTGGGTTGGACCCTTTGCGCTGTTCATGCTCTGGCTGGCGCTCGCGCCATCGCTGGGGATCCCACAGCCCTGGGAATCGGTGTTTCGTGTCGGCGTATTGACCGCGGTGCTGCTCACGCTGTCCCGCGACATTGTGTTTTCGCTGCGGGTGCGCCATGCCGCCGCCAGCATCGGGCTCGGCCTCGCCGTGTGTGCGCTGTGGGTCCTGCCCGATCAACTGATGCCGGGCTGGCGTGACCACTGGCTCTTCCAGAACCAGATCACCGGCAAGGTCACCAACTCCATTCCCGTCGCCGAGCTTTCCGATCCGCTCGTGATGACGCTGCGCGTCCTGCGTGCGGCGATTCTCGTGCCCATCATCGAAGAACTGTTCTGGCGCGGGTGGTTGCCCCGCTGGCTCGTCAACAACAACTGGCAGCAAGTGCCCCTCGGCACTTTCAACGTCGTGGCTTTTGTCGCCACGGCCGTGCTGTTTGCCAGCGAGCATGGCCCGTTCTGGGAAGTGGGGCTGGCCTGCGGCCTGATCTACAACTGGTGGATGTGGAAGACCCGCTCGCTGGGCGATCTGGTGCTCGTGCACGCGGTGACGAATGCCGCGCTGTCGGGCTTCGTGCTGCTGACCGGGCAGTACGCGTACTGGATGTAGACGGAAACGCGGAACGGCGCGGACACGGCGCTGCGGCGGCGTGCTTCAGAACTCGCGCAGCAGCAGCGCCTGTGGTCCTCCGAAGTCGAGCAGCAGCGTGTCTCCCGGCCCATGGGTGAGACGCACGGACATCGAATGCGGGGTCGCCGGATTGTCCGTGTGCAACAAATCGCCGTCGATGCGGTACAGCAGTTGGATCACCTGATCCCGTCCGCCCACGTCGACGTGATAGTACAACTCGCCGTCCATCCGGAACTCCATGCGGACACCGGGCGCGAAGTCGAGCGAGGGGTCGGCGCGCAGCAGGCGCCAGGTTCCCAACAGCCAGTCATGGGTCATGCGGGAAGCACAATCGCGTGGAAATGCCCTGCGAGGCGTGGGACCGGGCGCCGCCGCAACGGCCCACTGCCGGGTGACCATCGGTCGTGACCAAGACCACGGTCACGGCGTCCTGAAGGGAGTCCCTTTCCCGGAGCACCCATGCCGACCCCCAATCGCCAGAATGTCCGCGCTCACGCCCTGCGACTCGATCGGAGTTCGATCGTGCAGGGCGCCATCGCGTTGCTGCTCGCCTTCCTCGTGGCCTGGTTGTTCAACCTGCGCTGATCCGCGAACGGAGGACTGCGGACTCTGAACCGCAGTCCTCGAACCGCATCACCGCCACGCCGCCGTCTGCATGCCGTTGGCATCGCGCACATACGGTACCCACAGCAGGGCAACGAACTGGACCCGCACGTCGGTGCTCCTCGCCGCGACGACCACGGACTCCAGCGGTTCCGACTGCGCATCATAGCTGGCGCCCAGGGCGTCGATCTCGCTCTGCAGGGTGGCATTGAGCGCGTTTTCCTGCTCCCGCAGCGCCTGCACCGTCTCGTTGGCACGATCCACGTCACCGGCCTGCTGCGATGCGCGTCCCATGCCCCGGGCAGCCGTGCCGAGCTTGCCGATGGAGCCGGCTCCGATCTTGCCCCGGCCAAAGATCGCGCCAAGGATGGCGCCGCCCACCGAGATGGCGGTGTTCATCTTGGCCTGTGACGCCTGCTGCTGCTCCCGCTGCACGGCCTGCTCCGCACGGCGGATGCGCTCCTGCAATGCCGTGAACTTGCTGTCGTACTTGCGGCGCAGCGCCTCGATCTTTTCGTCGCGCGACTCCCGTGCCAGCTGCTGCAGCCGGATGCGGAAATCGCGTTCGCTCTCGCCTGCCTGTGAGGTGACCTTGAACGCCGGACTCCGGTAGAGCGTGACCTGCTCGTTGGTCACCACCCATTTCTGCAGGTCCTTGCTCCAGGCCGCATAACTGCGGGCATTGCTGGCGGCGGGAGGCACCGCGCCGAAGCCCGCGCCATTGCGTGCGGATCGTTCGAGCGCCGAGGGTTCGATATCCAGGCGTTCGGCCTGATCCCAGTCGAGTGCAATCGGACCGTCGTCCACCGAGGCGAGCAGCGTGACGCGCCGTTGCTGCGTGATCCCCAGCTTGGCGTTCGAGAAGCTGACATCGGAGAGCCCCAGCACGGCCGGATGATATTCGAGCGCGTCGGACGCGCCGGCACGACCCACGGGGGGCAGCCAGTACTGTGTGATGTCGGGGGGCAGGACGGGTGCGGCTGCACTGCGGGCGGCTCCGTTGCCGGCCAATGGAGTGGCGGTCGTTGCCGCTGATGTCGCGTTTCGGGCGGCCGTGCCGGTCGATGATGCACCGGCGGACGCACTGTCGGTCGTCGCTGCACGCGACTGCGCGGTCACCGCGCGGATCTGTTCGCGCGTCATGGGGCCGGCCAGATACGACAGCGTCCAGCGGGTTTCGAACGTGAACGGCGCCGGTTCATGCACGCTGTGCAGCAGGAACACGCGCTTGCCCAGGCCCGCGATGGTCTGTTCCAGCGCGGCCCGGTCGAAATGCTGACTGCCCGCCGCGCCTTCGAGCCCTTCCATCACGCGCATCTTGTCGCGTTCGGTCTGCAGACGGCCGATGAACCACGTGCCGGTGTTGGAGAGGCCGCGGTAGTCGAGGTCGACGGGGTTCTGCGTGGACAGCACCACGCCCAGTCCGAAGGCGCGCGCCTGCTTGAGCAGTGTGAGCAGCAGCATCTTCGACGGCGGGTTCGCCACCGGCGGCATGTAGCCGAACAGTTCGTCGATGTAGAGGATGGCGCGCAACGAGCCCGTGCCGGGCTGCGCACGCACCCAGGCCAGGATGTCGGCCAGCAGCAACGTCACGAAGAACATCCGTTCGGCGTCGCTCAGATGCGCGATGGACACCACCGAACCACGCGGCTTGCCGCTCGGGTCGTACAGCAGCGACGCCGTGTCGAGTGCCTCACCCTGCAACCACGACTGGAAGCCCGGCGCGGCGAGCAGGTTGTTGAGCTGCATGGCCAGCGCCATGCGGTCTTTGGGTGGGAAGACCGTATCGAGCGGCATCACACCCACCGTGGTGAACGGCGGCGTCTGGATCCCGCCGATCAGCGAGGCGAGATCGAGGCTCCGGCCTTCGCGCCAGGCGTGACTGAGCAGATTCGCGATGAGAATGTGCTCACGACTGGTGATCGGATCGGCGTCGATGCCCAGCAGGGCGAGCAGGCTGGTGGTCGTCGCATTGACCCGCTCCTGCAGCAGCTCCGCATCGTCGAGAATGGCTGCCGGCGGCGCATCGAAGGCGCGCAGTACCGACAGCGGTTTGCCGGCGCTGCTGCCCGGCGTGTAGATGGTGACGTCCGCGGCATCCATGAGCCGCTGGATACGATCCGGCGACTGCCCCCATCCGGCGATGCCTTTTTTCCACAGCTCCGCCTGCTGTTCGGCGAAGACTTCCGGCGTGACTCCCGCGGTCGCGGCCTGCTGCGGATCGATCCACGGCCGGAAATCCTCGGCGGCGAGACGCGGGAAACGCAACGCCAGATTGCCGAGATCGCCCTTGGGATCGATGGCGATGACCGGAATGCGATCGATCAGGGCCTCCTCGATGAGATCGATCCCCAACCCCGTCTTGCCGCTGCCGGTCATGCCGATGATGACGGCATGGGTGGTGAGATCTTTCGCGTCATAGAGCACGAGATCGTCGGTGCGTGTGCGTGTGCCGAGATCGTAGTGCTTGCCGAGATAGAAGGCGCCGAGTGTTTCGAAGTCAGTCACGGTGCGAAGTGTGGCGGTAGGACGATGTGAAACGATGTCTGCGGATCCTGTCGGGACTTGGCGTGGCCTGCATCAGGTCCCGTACTCCGGTCTTGTACTCAGGGCGTGCGCCGTGCCACGGTGAGCATCTGCTCGGCGTGACGTCGTGCATAGTCGATTTCGAAGCTGCGCAGGGCGACGGGCTTTCCGTCGACCAGCTTGTCGCTGCGCACGACCGCATCGCCGGCCATCTCGAGCGTCACCCGCACCTCCATCGGAGACGGGGTGCGGTCGGGCGATTGCATCGTCTGCGTGCGTATTTCGCTGAAGCTCGACAGGGTGCCTTCGCGGGTGTACCGGAGATCGCGCGAGAGGTGGCCATCGGCGCCAAAAGTGGCGGTCTCGATGATGCGGGTGATCGCGCCATCCGTGCGTTCCGCGCGCCAACGGATCTGCTCGTCGCCCTCCTGCCACTGGCCCGAGAGATCACCGGGAGGTGTGGCGGCAGATGCGGAGACCGGCCCGCTCGCGGAGGGCGTGGACTGGCTGCTGTCGGCGGCGACGTCGGGATTGTCGGTGCAGGCAACGAAGCCGAGGCCAAGGACGAGAGCCCCGCGCGCCAGTCGGCCCATGCGCCCCGTTCGGCGACCGCATCGGGTATCCCATCGGGTATCCCTTCTGGGATCTCCTCGGAGATCCCACCACCGGGCCGCTGCACTACGTCCATTCATGTCGGGGGAGCTCCCGGGACGCGGCATGTCAGAATTCCCGACGCTTCATCTCCTTGAAAATCTCCTCGGCTTCCGTCCCCTGGACGGGTTCGGTCTTGCCGCGGGTGGCTTCGAGTGTGGGGTCGAAGGCCTGCTTGGCGGGCTTTTTCACCTGGTTGGCCTTGGCCTGGGTTTTCTTGAGGAGGGCCTTCAGCTGCGCGTCCTTCATCGGGAGTACTCCGGCGGGAGAAAGAGAAACCACTCAATGACGTTGGAGCCCGCTCGATCCACTGTAAAGGTGCGGGTGAAAGGTGCGGGCGTCCGTGGATCACGCCGGCCCCGGGAAGGGGCACACAGGCCAGGAGGGCCATCCCGGCGCGTTCAGGCGCCGTCCTCGCGGGAAGGGGGCGGCCCGGAGCCGGCGGGACGGCCAGTGAAACCGCCCGGTGCGGCATCGCCGGCGGCCCATCGGGGCCGGGAAAGGCCCGTTCGTGACAGAACGGGTGCCAGCCCGGCAGCATATTCCTGTTGACACTATGGCCAGTCCGCGCTAGCCTCTAGGAGCACTCATTTCAGGTTGGCCGCATTACGATGCGGGACACACGAGAGCAGGCGACTTCGGGGACCTGCCTCTGGCGGGTCCTTTTTCGTGGGTGATCAGTGGAAACGACGTGCCGCTGTGGTCGTGTGATCACAGCAAACCCGCGCGGGGGTCTGGTCCGCGAACCAACACGAGTGCTCGGTGCGTACGGCAGGGCCGGACTCCGAACACAACAGCAACAGGAGTAGTGCCATGCGTACGACCGGCAAGGTGAAGTGGTTCAACGATGCCAAGGGCTTCGGTTTCATCACGCCTGATGACGGCTCGAAGGATTGCTTCGTCCACCACTCGGCCATTCAGGGCGGCGGTTTCCGCACCCTGGCCGAGGGCGAGCGTGTCGAGTTCGACATCGTTCAGGGTCAGAAGGGCCCCGCGGCCGAGCAGGTCACGAAGATCCGCGGCTGATCGCGATCTCCGGATCTGAAAAAAAGGCCACCGGTCATCCGACCGGTGGCCTTTTTTTCGTCAGTCACGCGGCGTCGCGATCACTCCGTGCGGACCGATGCGCAATGAATTGATCGCCAGCTGGACTTCACGCAGGAATGTCAGCAGCCCGATGATCAGGCACAGCATGGTGAGAAAGAAACACGTCACCACGAATCGGGAAATGTCCCAATCGCTCACCGCGCTCATGAACAGCGTCATGATGATCACGCACACGAGCAGCGCGGCGGTGCAGAACAATCCGATCGCCCGATTGATGTGCTGCGCGCGCCGGGCCAGCATATGCAGGTCGCCGCCCACGACGATCTTGTGCTCCCCGGTCAGATCCAGGAGATGGTCCTCGAGCATGCGGGCGCGGTCGACCACCCGCGCCAACCGGTTCGTGAGCACCACCAGCATCGACGCGATACCCGTGAGCAGGAAGACGGGGGCGATCGCCATCTGGATGACATGAGCGATCGTTTCGACGCGGGCATCGGGTTGCATGGCGAGCAGCTGTACGGCGGGAAGAAATGACACGGGAGTGGAGAATGTCCGGGGTTATCGGATCTCGGCGTTGCCGCGGTAATAGTCACCGAGCAGATGTTCGGCGAAATATTCCATCAGCATGCGCTGGTTGTACGTGCTGTAGATGCCCCGGTAGCCGTGCGGTTCGCCGGGATAGACGAAATAATCGAAACGCTTGTTGGCCCGCATCAGGGCGTTGGCGAGCTTGATGGTGCCGCCCGGATGCACGTTGTTGTCCAGATCTCCGGTGATGAGCGCGAGGTTCCCTTTGAGGTTGCCGGCGAGTTCATCGTTGGTGGGAACCCGGATGTCGAAGCGGATCCTGTCGTAGTTGGTGGAATCCTGCGCCACCTCCCGGGCCGCACCGGCCGTGTTGCCGGGCCCACCGCGGCGCTGGCCATTGCCGGCTCCGCCCGACCCGTTCGCTCCACCCGTGCGTGACGAGTCGGCCCTGGCGATCACCCGGACGCCGTGGTTCCACTCGCTCCAGTTCTGGTTGTAGATGTTGTTGTCGTGATTCCCCGATTCCGACCAGCCCACCTTGAAGAAATCGTTGTACGGCGGCAACAGCATCGCCGCGGCCGTCAGGAATCCGCCGCCCGAATGTCCGAAGATGCCCACCCGGTCGAGGTCGATGTACGGGTGACGCGCGGCCAGCTGTTCGATGGCGGCTTTCTTGTCGGCAAGCGCGTAGTCGCGCAGGTTGCCGTATCCGTAGCGATGGTAGGCGAGTGAGCGCTGCGGGGCACCGCCACGATGGCCCACTTCGATCACGATGAACCCGAGTTGCGCGAGTTGCAGCAACGGCTGCCGCACGCTGAACCCGGTGGTCACCCCCTCCGTCTGCGGACCGGGATACACGTAGGCGATGATGGGATAGCGCTTCGTGCTGTCGAAGTCGATGGGCTTCCACATGTTGCCGAAGAGCTCCGTCACCCCGTCGGCGGCTTTCACCGAAAACGGTGCGGCCACCGTGAACCCCAGTTCGGTGATCTTCGACAGATCCATCTCCTCGAGCTTCGTGATCACGCGTCCCGTGATTCCGTCGCGCACCACCGATGCGGGAGGTTGATCCATGCGCGAGTACGTGTCGTAGACGTACCGCTTCGTGGGGGAGACGGTGCTCGTGTGCGTGGCATTGCCGGGGTCGAGGAGCGTCAGTCCCGTCCCGTTGCCATTCACACGATAGAGGTGGGTCTGATAGAGCTGTTCGCCGGGCTCGCGCCCCTGTCCGGTGAGCCAGACCTGCTGCGTGGTGGAATCGATCTTCGTGATGCCGTCGGCGTTCCACTGTCCCGTGGTGAGCGCATGCTTCTCGCCGCCATCGAAGCCGTACACGTAGAACATGCCCCAGCCGGTCTTCTGGGACCACCAGAGGAAATCACCGCCCTTCTTGAGATAGCGGATGGGTTTGGGCTCCAGAGCCGCGCCTTCGATGGCATCGGTGAGCAACGTCTTCGTCGCGCCGGTGGTGACATCCACTTCGATGAAATCGATGGCCCGCTGCGGACGATCGCGACGCACGAGCCGCACCTTCTCGCCGCTCACCGGCCAGTGCACGTCGAGCAGCGTCTGGTCCTTCCACTTGCGCACGTTGATCTGCTTCACGGCCGGTTCGCCACGCCGATAGATCCACAACTCGGTCTGCGTGACGTCTTCCTCCCCCGGCATGGTGTACTTGTAGTGCAGCAGCGCCGGCCGAGGCTGGGCGAGCACATTCACGAGGAAGAGTTCCTTCACCTTGCGCTGATCGCGGCGCAGGAACGCAAAGCTCCGGGAATCGGGCGACCACACGACCGCGGGGCGCACGCGCATGTCGTTGGTATTCCCTTCGTCGCGTTCATCGTCGTTCTCGCCCTGGTTCTGCTGGCCGCCGCTCAGCGCATTGAGCTGACGTCGGTTCTCGGTCGTGTCGCGGAATCCGAACGTGTAGTCCTCCACGCCGTCATTGCTGATCTTCGTGGTGTCGCCGCGCGCGACGTCCACGACGTACAGGTTGTGATCGCGGGCAAAAACGAAGGCCGTGCTGTCGGGCGAAAAATTGCGGTAGTCGCGATTGGCGCCGCCGCCGAAACCACCACCACCACCTCCTCCGCCACCACCGCTTTGTGTATCGCGCTCTTCATCGGCTGGTGGTGGTGCGCCGCGGGGCAAACGTCCGAGTGACGCCAGCGTTTCCGTGGCCAGCGTCCATTCGTACCGCACCGTGTCGACCGTGAACCGGAAGCCCTTGTGGCTCTTCAGGAACGTGATGGTCTGGAACGGCAGGTTCGTCGCGTCGTACGGCTTCTTGCTGAGCAACGTGAGCTGCTCGGCCATCTTGCTCGGATCGAAGAGCGGACGTTTGGTGCCGCCCGTGGCCGAAGGGACGTAGAGCATGAAGCGCGACCCGTTCCGGTCACGCCAGTTGTAGAACATCGTGTCCGACTGGCCCAGGAAACGTGGCTGCAGTGTCTGTGTGTAGGTGATCGCGCGCAGCGCGGCGGCACTGAATCGATTGGCGAGGGCCCAGTTGGCGCGCTGCACGCGGCCGTCGGCCGGTGCGGCGGCGGACGGCCCTTGCGTGGTGCCCTGTGCATTCTGCGCCTGCAGTGCGCTGGTGGTCAGCAGCAATGCCGTGGTCAATGTTCCCAGCGTTCCTGCCGTTACCGCCACGCGACCGCGATGGCGTCGATGAACCGTCATGTCCTGCATCCTCCGGTGAGCGAGTCCCGCGGTCGACCGAAGGCGTGGACACGCCATCGTCGCGCCCTGCACAGGTTGTCGCCACAGATTTACTCACCGGAGACGCTTCGTGCTGGCCGTCGCGTGGGAATCGCCGCCGCCGCAGGGAGTCGCCGTTCTCTTCCTACGCCCTCATTGCACGGATCGGAGCACGCTGCTCAGGGAGCCTCCCTGCGCGAGTTCGCGGATACGGGCCTCCACCCGCGGGAAGATCGTGTCGGCGTCGGTGCGGAAGCGCGCGAAGAGGGCCTTGAGGTCACTGGCGGAGAGTTGGCGTCCCTGCGCGTAGTACTGATCGGCCACATGGCCGAGCGCGTACGTGGCGGCAAACGTGACGGCCGCGCCGGAGGCCAGTCCGGCCACCGAGCCTGCCGCGCCGCCCACCAGGCCACCGAAGGCTCCCAGCAGACCGCCCGCCAGTCCGCCGAATGTGCGGCGGACCGCCTTTTCGAGCACCTGAGCCGCGGCGCCCAGGCCGAGTGTGGCCGCAAGATCCTTGATCTGCGCGGCATCGATCTGCTGCAATCCGTGTGATTGCCCGATGTGGTGCACCAGCCGGAGCTGCAGCGGCAGGATGCCCAGATTGGCCAGCCGGTCGGGAAGGATCTCCAACGCGGCCGTCAGCATGGCCTGATCGAGGATGTACTGATCGAGCGCGGAACGCGGGGCTTGGCCGGCACGCGCACCGGGATCGTCGGTCAGGCGATTCACGGCAGCGATCGCGTCTTCCGTGCCGCCCACATCCGCGCCCACCAGCGACGCGAGTTCGCGCAGGAAGGCCGCTTCGCTGGGATTGATCCAGCCATTGGCGTGACACACGGCGGCGGCGGTGTCGTAAGCCGCCTGCCGGGCTTCCCGGGAAGAGAGGGAGGCGGCCAGCGAGGCCAGGCTGCGTTCACCGGCGGCGGCGCTGCGGATGATGGCGTCCGCGTCGCTCAGGCCCAGCGTCGCGGCGGTTTCCGCGATCCTCGCCTGTTCGGCGTTGTCCTGCTGGCCATCGGCGAGGGCGGCCAGTGTCGCGATGGCCAGAATGGTGGTGGCGTCGTTCTGCGTCATGTTCAGAGGAGGTGGGTATCCAGATGCAAACTGTGCCATACCCCACCCGTTGTGGAAGCGTTCAGGCATTCACGCCGGCCGGTGCGGTGCGCAGATTTCAGGATTCACGGGATACTGACGACGAATCGGGAGGACGCGATGGGATTGCTGGACGACGCACTGGGACAGATGGCGGGCTCGTTGTTGAACGGGCAGGGCGGCGCGAAGGGCGGCCAGGCGCCGCAGGACATGCTGGGCGGTCTGCTGAAGCAGTTCGGTGGTGGCACCGGCGGGGCTGGCAACGCGGGCAACCTCCAGGGACTGCTGGCGGTGGCGATGAGTCTGGTGCAGCAGCATGGAGGCCTCGAGGGCATCGTGCAGAAGCTGCAGGCCGGCGGACTTGGCGATGTGGTCCAGTCGTGGATCGGCACCGGTGCCAATGTTTCGGTGACCGGCGCGCAACTGCAGAAGGCGCTCGGCGGCGATGTCATGCAGAACGCCGCGGCCGAAGCGGGGGTGTCACCCGAGGAAGCGAGCGAAGGACTGGCCTCCGTGCTGCCCGAACTCGTGAATCATCTCACCCCCGGCGGACAGTTGCCGGGCAACAACGGCGATCTCCTCAAGTCGGTCATGGGGATGCTCGGGCGCTGAATTGCGCGTGTGGAATGCGGTGTCGTTGCTCCGCGTCTCCCACCTGATCAGCTCCTGTCTGCTGGATATCAAGAGAAAGCAGGCAGGAGCTGGTCAGGAGGGAGATCGATGGCAACAGCAACTCAGGGGAGATCGATAATAGCTGCACCTCAATGGTAGTCATGCCTCGGCACGTGATCCTCACCGCTGCCAAGTTTCAAGGCGCGGAACTTCCGGGCCCGGATGTGCACCACGCCGCTCTCCACCTGCAGCATCCCGCGGATGAGCAGCAGGGGTTCACGCGAGATGAGGTCCGCGTTGGGCGCGAAGCGGTCGGGTGTGACGACGATGTTGAGCATGCCCGTTTCGTCTTCGAGCGTGAGAAAGACGAAACCGTGGGCTGTCGGTGGACGCTGACGACAGATGACGATGCCGGCCACCGCCACGGTCTCTCCATCGGTGCCCTGGGTGAGGAGGTCTTCGATGGTACGAACGCCGTTGGGTTCGAGCACCGCCCGCGCGTGCTTCATGGGATGGCCCGCCAGTGACACACCGGTCATGCGATAATCGGCTTCGGTGAGCTCCACCGGCGTGCAGGCGGCCAATGATGCGGGTGGCGGAGAGGCACGTCGGGGAGCGAGCGGCAGTGCCGGCTCCTTGGTCATCGCGAGCACTTCCCAGAGGGCCACGCGCCGGCGTCGCTCGGGCGGTTCATGAGTGAACATGCCGTCCAACGCACCCGCCTCGGCGAGGGCACGCCACGCCCGCGCGTCGAGAGTCACACGTCGCACGGCTTCCTCGAGGGTGTGGAACGGGCCTTCCGCGAGTGCCGCTTCGAGTGCGTGACGCGCCTTGGTGCCGAGGTTGCGAATCAGGCGGACACCAAGCCGGACGGCGACCGCAGGAGGTGGTGTCGTGGCGTCGCTGCCTGCGGCCGCTGATGCCGTTGTCGATGCCGTTGTCGATGCCGTCGTCGATGTCGTCGTCGATTCGGCCATCGCGGTGGTCGGTGTCTGCCGCGGCCCCCAGCGGATCACGCCGTCGTTGGGCATGAGCGTCCGGCCGTCGGGCAACTCCAGGGAATGATCCCACCCGCTTCTGGTCAGGTCGACGGGGCGGACTTCCACCCCATGCCGTTTGGCATCCTCGATGAGCGTACCCGGCGCGTAGAATCCCATGGGCTGCGCGTTGAGAATGGCGCAGAGGTATTCCGGCGCGTAGTAGAGACGCAGCCAGGCCGTTGCATATACCACGAGGGCAAAACTCGCCGAGTGGCTCTCGGGGAAACCAAAATCGGCAAAGCCGTTGATCTGCTGGCAGATGCGGTCGATGGTGTCGTCGTCGATCTCGTTGCGCCTCATGCCATCGCGCAGCTGCACCTCGATCTTCGCCATGCGTGCGCGGGAGCGTTTGTGTCCCATGGTCCGGCGCAGTTCATCGGCCTGCTGCGGGGTGAAACTCGCCAGTTTGATGGCCACCTGCATGCCCTGCTCCTGGAAGAGCGGCACGCCCAGGGTGCGCTGGAGAATGGGCTCGAGATCGTCGTGCAGATACTTCACCGTTTCGAGTCCGGCCCGCCGTCGCAGATACGGATGCACCATCTGCCCCTGGATGGGTCCGGGACGGATGAGCGCCACTTCGACGACGAGATCGTAGAAGCACCGTGGCTTGAGACGCGGCAGGGTGCTCATCTGCGCGCGGCTTTCGATCTGGAACACGCCCACCGTGTCGGCGCGGCACATCACGTCGTACACCTTCTCATCGTCCATGTCGAAGCGCGCCAGGTCGATGTGTTCGTCCTGCGTATGACGGATGTACCGCAGACAGTCCTGCACCACGGTGAGCATGCCGAGACCGAGCAGATCCACCTTGAACATGCCCACCGGATCGAGGTCGTCCTTCTCCCATTGGATGACGGTGCGATCCGCCATCGAGGCCGGCTCGATGGGCACGAGGGAGCCGAGCGGTTCCTCGGACAGCACGAATCCCCCCACGTGAATGGAGCGATGCCGTGGCAGTTCTTGCAGCCCGTTGATCACGGGTGCGAGCTGCTGCACGCGAGGATCGGCCAGATCGAATCCGGCGGCCTGCAGATGGGTGCGTCCTTCCGGCGTTTCGAACAGATCGGCGGTGGTGTGCGCGCCGTGGCGGTCGTTGAACGTGGCCAGTGCATCGCCCTGCTGGGGGGAGAATCCCAGCACGCGGGCAGCATCGCGGGATGCACTGCGTCCACCCCAGGTGATCTGTTCACAGACCATCGCGGCGTGTTCACGTCCATACCGGTTGTAGACGTGTTGCAGAATGCGTTCGCGATCCCGATGGGCGAAGTCGATGTCGATATCCGGCGCTTCGTTGCGGTCTTCGGCGAGAAACCGTTCGAAGAGCAGACCGAAGTACACGGGATCGACCGCCGTGATGCCGAGGCAGTAACAGACCGCGGAACTGGCCGCCGATCCGCGTCCCTGGCACAGAATGCCTTCTGCACGCGCATGACGGACGATGCCCCATACAGTGAGAAAGAATCCGGCATACCCCTTCCGACGGATGAACGCGAGTTCGTATTCGAGTTGATTGCGCTGAGCATCGGTCAGCGTGGCGCCCCAGCGTTCCGTCGCGCCGGTGTAGGCGAGATCGGCGAGATAGTCGTCGGCACTCATCCCGGACGGCAACGGATAGGCCGGCATGGTCGGCCGGAGTTCCTCCAGTCGGAAGAGACAGCGTTTCGCGATGTCGACCGTGGCGTGCACGCCCTCTTCCGCTCCCCGCCAGCGCCGGAAGATGAGTCGCGGATCCTTCAGCGCCCATTCGGCGTTCGGACGCAGGCGTGTGCCCATCCCGTCGAGCGTGCGGCCATGTCGCAGGGCATTCAGGGTGTCGTGCACGATGCGTTGTGAGGCTTCCGCGTAATGCACGTTGTTGGTCACCACCCACGGAACGCCCACCTGCTGCGAGAGGGAACGCAACTGATCCACGAGGGCGCGTTCCTCGGGCAGACGATGATCCCAGCATTCGATGGCCAGGTGCCCCTCGAAAGCCGCTGACAATTCCTCGACAGCCGTGCGGGCTTCGTCCTGGCGTCCTTCGGCGAGCAGTTGCGGAATCCAGCCGCGTGGACATCCGGTGAGGGCGGTGATCCCCTTGGCATGCTGTGCCACCAGGGCCAACGGCACACTGGGGTGCCCACGCTCGCTGTCCATGCGGGCGCGCGTGACGAGCGTGGAGATGTTGCGATAGCCTTCACGGGTTTCCGCGAGCAGGACGAGATGCGTGCGTCGGCTGCCACGTCGTCCATCCAGATGCGGCACGCGCACGGTGAGTTCGACGCCGAGAATACCCCGGGTCGCCTGTTCACGGCTGGCCACCCCGAAACGCACGATGCCGCCCATGTCGTCATGATCGGTGAGGGCGAGCGCGTAATACCCGAGTTCCCGCGCGCGCGTGACGAGATGCTCGGGGTGCGCGGCACCATCGAGCAGGGAAAACGCCGAATGACAGTGCAACTCCGCGTATTGGTCGGCATACGGGTTGGCCGATGACGGGATCGTCCGGTCTGCCGTCATCTCTTCGTCATCCTTCAGTTCCTTTTCAGTCATACCAGCCGTGCATGTACCAGTGCACACCTTCGAGATAGAGCAGCAGTTCTCCGTCGTCGTCGGACAGACAACGCCAGTAATCGCGGGCGTACCGGTCACCGCGCCACCAGTCTCCACTCAGGCGTTCCGGCCCCCGGGCCTGCGTGAACGTGATACGTCGTCCGCGCCACCAGATCATTCCGGGGGCTCCGTGCGGTGCGACGACCCGCACGGATTCCGGTGTCGTGAGCAGACGCAGAACGGGAGAGGTGAAGGCCGGGGGCAGAGATGTGGGTGCCGATGCCGACGATGTGTTCGTCGGTGCTGGTGCTGGTGCTGCCGCTGTCGGCAACGCGGCTTCCGCCATGGCCATCGCGTCCACGGGAATCCAGGCTCCGGTTTCTTCCACACGATGGGTGTCCCGTGCCTGGGGACGCACGACGACATCGCCACGATGCTCGGGGTCCAGTGCGGTCCGGAGACGGGCAAACACCGCTTCGGCATTCATGGCGGCATCACGCCATGACGGCACGAGCAGATCCCCCTGGTCGGCCGCGAGCGGTGCCGTGACCGGAATGCTGATGCTGACGCCGATGATCGGCGCCGGAATGCGCCAGCGTTCCAGCAGCGTGCGACACTGATCGAAGAGCGGATCGAAGCGCGCCAGTGGCCGGGCCGGGCGGACTTCACGCGTGATGGTGCGCTGCGGGACATTGAGCAGGTGCGACGGGATCGCGGCCCCGTGGTCGCAGGCACGATGGGATGCGTGAGCGAGCCCGTGATCCGATCCATGACCGAGTCCATGACTCGCCCCGCTCGCTCCCCGGCCCGTGTCGTCGCCGAACTCACTGCCGATCGCTTCGAGTGGGTAGTAGCGTCCCGCGTCGAGAATCAGCGTGATCGCGACGGCGGCGGCCGCCCGGCCATCGCGCACGCAGTCGTTCAGCAGACGCTGCAATTGCGCACGCACCACGAACAGCACGGGTTCGGCGCTTTCCGCGACACCGGGCAGTTCCACCGTGGTGCTGCGAGCCATCTCGGTACGCACGAGACCGGGACGCCGGGGATCATCCCCGTGCGCCAGACGCCACGCGGTCAGACCGTCGGCGCCCCAGCGCTCCTCCACATCACTGGCATCGAGTGCGGCCAGTGCTCCGATGGTGCGGAAGCCCAGGGCCTGCAGCGCTTCGCGCAACTCTTCCGGCATGGGCAGCAGGCCGAGTGGTGCCGTGGCGAGATAATGCGCGCACCGATCCGGTGGAATGCGCGTGATCTGCGTAAGCTGCTGCGCGAGCGGCACCCATGTCGCGGCGCGGGCGGCCACACAGGAATCGGCGATGGCCACACGTGCCTGCGGATGCCACTGCCGCGCGATGTGCAGCAGTGTCTGCGCCAGCATCTCCTCGCCGCCGAGCGCGGCGAACCCCGTGGCTCCCACCCACCACATGCCGGGTGTGCCGATGACGGGAGTGACCTGGGGACTGGCGGTCAACAACGTGGTGGTTCCTGCCAGCACGGCGTCGTCGATCGCGGTGCGATCCCAGAGGCGGACATCCAGCTCGGCGCAGCGGGCACGGGCTTCGTTGATCCGCATGCCGGCACGAATGCCGAGACGGCCCGCGGCCATCGACACCGCGCGCAAGGTCGTATCCACGGCCAGCGCCCTCGGCAGATCATCCCAGTGTGGACGTGAGGGAGACTGACGGGTCGCGCTCGTTGGACGTGTCGGGTGTGTCGATGGCTGACGCGATGTCCGGGGCGTCTTCGACAGCGCGTCGGGATTCCGTGAGCCGGGATTCCGTGAGCCGGGATTCCGCGAGCCGGGACTCCGCGATTCGTCGTTCATCGGCCCGTCGCTGGTCAACGGCAAAGTGAGTTGGTCCGGAAACGCCAATTCCGTACAGGTCGTGGGTGACGACCCCGATCCCGCCTCCGGAGACGGTGGTGGCGTACCGATGCTCCGTGTGGTCGATGTCGCGGGGGACCCAGGGACGGCGCGTGCTGTGCGCCACCCCGCGCCGATCGGGAACCTCGGGATGCGCACACAGGCGATGCGCCATGTTGAACGGGACGTCGACACGATCCACCTCGATGGCAAGACGCTTGCCGGTGATGAGTCCACCTTTTTCCACGGTCACCTGCATTCGAGGCGCTGTGAGAGTTCCAGCCAGAGTTCCAGCCAGCGTTCCTGTCAGAGGTCCAGCCATTGCAGCCCCCTGCCGCGGAGCCCCCTGGAGGGCGATGCGAAGGCGCATCGTGCCGGTCAGGCGGGGAGAGCGGGGCACACCCGGTACGAGGTGGTCGATCACCACACAGGCGGCGTCGCGCTCCCGGGCGAGTTGTGTGAGCCGCACGCCATGGATGCGCGACAGCGGTGGGGCGCCATCGATGACCACGAGTCCAAACACGCCACTGCGCAGCAGCAGATCGGCCGTCCACGCGGTCCGGCGGGGAGCCGGCAGGCGGATCACGACAAAACGTTCCCCGAGCCCCGCCCAGGGCGCGGGTGCCAGGGTTCGGCTCGCATCGATCCAGGCCACCCAACTGCCGGTGGACAACACCTGCCTCACGAGCCGGTGCATCAGCGCGCTCTTGCCCACGGCGAGCGGACCGGTGACCTCGGTGATCCGTCCCCGCGGAATGCCACCGCCCAAAGCCCGGTCGAGTTGGGGCACCCCGGTGGACCAGGGAGCCCCCTGGACGCGGTGACTGGAGACGATGGCCTGGATCCGGGCCACGGTCTGGGGGGAAAGAGCGGGTGACATCGAAGAAAAACCGAATATTCCGGGCGTGGCAGGTTGCAGAAGGCGGACGTCGATGGGCCGACGTCAGAGACCGGTGTTCTGGAAGGCCAACTGCAGTTGCTCTTCGATGTTTGTCTTTATTTCATCCTTTGAGTCTTCTTTTGTGGCATCGCTCTTTCCCAAGGCGTCGCTGGCGCCGGTCACGTCATATCCCGGCTCCAGCCGTCGATACTCCCGCAGCACCAGGCCGTGTTGTTGAGCCAGACCGAGCATGTACTGGCTCAATCCTGTCCGATAAGTGTCTTTGGCATAGACACTTTCGCGATACGTGGACTCGTACCGATCGGCCAGGGCCGGAAACTGCTCGCGGATCATCGGCAGATACCGACGCCGCGAAGCCGATCGCAGGCGGAGGGCGCAGGCGCCAAAGCTCCGGGCTCCGGTCTCGGCGATCCGGGCCACCAGCTCCTGCAGCATCTCCGGGTGGTCCGTGATGCCCGGCAGGACCGGCATGCAGTTCACGCTCACATCGATATCCGAGGCCGCCAATCGCCGCACGGCCCGTAACCGGGCTTCCGGCGTGGGCGCTCTCGGCTCCAGCCGGCGCGCCAGCTCCCGGTCGACCGTGATCAGGGAGATGTGCACGCCCACCGTGTTGTGCCGGGCCAGCCGCTGCAGCACGGGAATGTCCCGCGTGACCAGCGGACTTTTGGTGATGATCACGATGGCCCACCCACGCACGTCGGCCTCGGCCAGGGCCAGCAGCACACCTTCGGTGACCCGGAAACGGCGCTCGGCGGGCTGGTAGGGGTCGGTGGCCGATCCGATCACCAGCGAATCCCCGGCCTTGGGTGCCCGCGATGACCGCAGCGCTTCCCGCACCCGGATGGCCGCATGTTCCTTCACCAGGATCCGTCGCTCGAAGGCCAGCCAAGGGGGCAGGCGATTGGCGATGGCCTGTCCGATGGGACCGGCCCGCTCGAGGGTGTACCGATGGGTGTCCCGCGCATAGCAGTACGCGCAGCCGAAGGCGCATCCCACATAGGGATTGATCGACCAGAATCCCATGTGTGTCGCCGATGGCGGATTGAAGATTCCGCGCGCGGGGGCGGCGTGATACTGCAGATCCGCCTGATGCGTGAGCAGACGCAGAGGCTCGGCGGCAAGCGACGGAAACACCGGCAGCGGGAGCGGCATGATTCCATGTTACCGAATAAATGCCGAAGATGCAATCCGCCGCCAAACACCCTACTCTCCATTCATGTCTGCCTCAGTCCCTTCGGCCCTCTCCGACATCGAGATCCAGCGCGCATTGGGGCCTCTCCCCGGCTGGTCGCGGAAAGGCGACGCCATCTGCAAGAGCTACCATTTCGCGACATTTCCCGCGGGCATCGCCTTCATTGCGCGGGTGGCCGAGGTGGCCGAACGACTCCAGCATCATCCCGATATCGATATCCGATACACCCGGGTTCTGTTTCAGCTCAGCACCCACGATGCCGGCGGGATCACGCAGAAGGATTTCGAACTGGCCAGCCAGATAGAGGCATTGGCCGCCGCCTGACCCGCAATTGCCTCAGTACGGAAGTACGTAGTAATCCCGATTGTTGATGTCGGAATTAGCCGCCAGACTGTACCCCGCTCACTACTCGCAGGGTTCCGTTTACAACCAGTCAGGCGATGAAGAAGAAGAGACACAGTTCGCACAAGGCGCTTACCGGTGTCCTGGTGGCCACGTCGGCCGTCGGGCTCGTGCCGGCCAAGCTGCCTGCGCAGGGGGTTGAAGCCCGCAATCGCGCGCAACAGCCGGCCGCTCGTCCCGAGCGTTTCGATGTTCCGGCCGGTCCCCTCGATGCCGCCCTCAGGCAGTTCGAAGCGGCGACTGCTCTCACGCTCCGCATCGACGCGCCGATCGTGGGCATGCAGACCAAGGGCGTGCAGGGAGATTTCACGCCGCAGCAGGCGCTGGCGCGTCTGCTCGATGGCACCGGGCTGACCTACGTCTTCACCGGTGAGAAGGTCGTCATGGTCCGTCCACGCGGCACCGCTGTGCTGGACGCCGTGAACGTCACCGCCACGCCGCGCGTGTCGTCGGCCAAGTACACCGAACAGCAGGTGGACATCACCCGCTCGATCGCCGTCATCTCGAAGGAAGTGCTGCAGCAACAGGCGGCCACTTCGCTACGCGACGTGATTCGCAACGTTCCCGGTATCACCATCAATGCCGGTGAAGGCGGTAGCATGCCGGGTGACAACTTCAACATCCGCGGCTTCAGCGCCACCAACGATCTGTTCGTCGATGGCGTGCGCGATCTCAGCGGATTCTCCCGCGAGTCCTTCAACCTCGAACAGGTCGAAGTCATCAAGGGGCCCAACTCCGGCGTCAGCGGACGCGGCTCCACGGGTGGCACCATCAACATGGTGACCAAGGTGCCGAGTCTGCGTGCCGAGCGCAGTGGATCCATTGCCCTCGGCTCGGCCGATCAGCGTCGCGCCACGGTGGATGCCAACCAGCCGTTGGCGGTGCCCGGTATTCCGGGGGTCGCGGTGCGCGTGGCGGCCGTCTCCAGCAACAGCGGTGTGGCCGGCAACGATGTCATCGAGTACAACAGCTGGGGGGTCGCGCCTTCGCTGTCCCTCGGACTCGGCACCTCCACGCAGGCCACCATCGCCTACACACGCTCCGAACAGGACAACATTCCGTCGTACGGCGTGGAGAGCTTTGCCGGGGTGCCGACCGTCAACACCCGTCATTTCTTCGGTCTGCGCAGTCTCGATTTCGAGAAGGTCCATGCGAACAACACGTCGCTGAAGCTTTCCCATGTCTTCAACGACCATCTGACGCTGCGCAATCAGCTCACGGACTCTCACTCCGACGTCGGACGTATCGTCACGCCGGTGAATCCCACTACCGGTGTCCGCAGGCCCAAGACGCACGCGGTCGAGAACGACATCCTCGCCAACCAGACCAGTCTCACCGCGGCATTCCAGACGGGTGCACTCGCGCACGACATGGTCATCGGTGCCGATGTTTCGCGTGAGAACAGTGTGCGCGGATCGTACACGATCGCGACGCGCACGTATCCATCGATCGCCGATCTCAACAACCCGACCGCCGATGCCGACTATCGCTCGGAGATCACACGAACGGTCGCCCGCAGGGTGAAGGCGCAGTCGGCCGCGTTGTACGCGTTCGAGACGCTGAAGATCGGCACGAAGCTCGAACTGAACGGCGGGCTGCGCTGGGATCGCTACAAGCCGGAGTACACCGACTCCGCGTCGAAGGCCACGATGGCGAGCACGGGCAACGCGCCGATCGAGACGCGCAATGTCAGCGGCAATGCGGGCATCAACTTCAAGCCGACCGTGGGGAGCAGTCTCTACTTCTCGTACGGCACGTCGTTCAATCCGTCCACGGAAAATCTCTCCAACGATGCGGTGAACGCCAACAGCAAGTTGCCGCCCGAGAAGAGCCGCACGTTCGAGATGGGGGCGAAGTGGGAGCTGTTCAAGCAGCGTCTGCTCACGTCGTTCGCGCTCTTCCGCACGGAGAAGACGAACGCCCGCACCACCGATCCGGCCAACCCCGGTCTCGGGACCATCCTCGCCGGCAAGCAGAAGGTGGAAGGCGGGGAGGTCTCCATGACGGGACGGGTCACCGACGACTGGACGGTGCTGGCCGGATATTCGCGCATGATCGGCAAGTACGTGGAATCGCCGAATCCCGCGCAGACCGATGCGCCGTTCACGAACGTACCAGCGCACAGCCTCAGTGCCTGGACGAGCTACGCACTCACGAAGCGTCTCGAAGTCGGCGGCGGGGGACGGTATGTCGATCGTCGTCTGTTGCGTGCCACCGCCGCGGCCACGGTCTACGTGCCGGGATATCACACCTACGACGCGATGGCGAAGTATCAGCTCAGTCCCACGCTGGGACTGCAGGTGAATCTCCTCAATCTCACCGACGAGCTGTACTACGACAGTGGACGCATGTGGGTCCCCGCGGCCGGTCGTGCGGTGTCGGTGACGACCTCCGTGAAGTTCTGACCCTCACGCCGAGCCTTTCATGTTGTTGCAGGTACCCGAAGTTCTCACGCCCGACGAAGTGCGCGCGCTTCGCACGCAACTCGACCAGGCCGAATGGGTGGATGGACGCGTGACGGCGGGACACCAGTCGTCACGCACGAAGAACAACATGCAGATTCCCGAGGACAATCCGATCGCCCGGCAGGTGGGCGATCAGATCCTCGCGGCCCTGCAGCGTCATCCGCTCTTCATGGGAGCGGCGTTGCCGCTCAAGGTCTTCCCGCCGCTGTTCAACAGCTATGCGGGCGGTCAGTCGTTCGGCATGCATGTCGACAACGCCATCCGCCAGGTGCGCGGTACACCGCATCGCATCCGCACCGATCTGTCGGCGACGTTGTTTCTCACCGACCCCGAAGACTACGAGGGGGGAGAACTCATCATCGAGGACACCTACGGGCAGCATCGGGTCAAGCTGCCTGCGGGGCATCTCGTGCTGTATCCGTCCACCAGTCTGCACCTGGTCGAGCCGGTCACGCGTGGTGCGCGTGTGTCCTCGTTCTTCTGGATCCAGAGCATGGTGCGCGACGATGCCGAGCGAACGCTCCTGTTCGATCTCGACATGGCGATCCAGCGGCTCAATCAGGATGCGCCGGATCATCCGACGGCAGTCCAGCTCACGGGCATCTATCACAATCTGTTGCGTCGCTGGGCGGATGCCTGACCGTCCCACGAGGCGCCCGATGGACTGAGTGCAATGCAGAGAGCCATGGCGATTCGCCATGGCTCTCTGATTTCCCCCGTTGGTGTTTTTCGCCGCGCGTTTCCGCGGTCCGTTCAATCGGGGTGCCTTCAGTTCAGGCGGCGCAGGGTGATGGCTCCGTTCACCGTGCTGGCACGCAGCCGGGTGTGTCCGTTGCCCACCGTTCCCCGCAGCCGACGCGAGGACAGGGTTCCCGACACGGTGATGGGGAAGTCGGTGTTCACGCGGCCGTTGACCGTCGAGAGATCGAACTGCGCGCCGAAGTTGTCCGGCAGTTCGATGGTGATGGCGCCGTTCACCGTAGTGTATTCGAGTTCCTCGGCGCTGCCGACGGAGCCCATGGCCACGTAGATGCTGCCGTTCACGGTGGTGGCCCGCACCGGCCCGCCCGCGCTGCGGGCCCGCAGACTGCCGTTGACGGTCGTGGCCACCACTTCGCTCGTGACGCCGTTCACTTCGATGCCGCCGTTCACGGTGGAGAGATTCACGCGGACGCCTTCGGGCACACGCACCGTGAAATGCACCGAGACGTCGTTACGGTCGCTGTGCCGGGAGCTCCGGCGCGAGCGGATGCCGTCTTCATCGCAGGTCGACTCTTCGTTCCAGAGGGCGCAGATCACGACGTTGTCGCCGGAGCGCTTCTGCTCGATGCGGACCTGTTCCGGATTTCCCCGTCGCCACTGCTTCTCGGCGGTGACTTCCACGCGTCCGCTGCTGCTGCGCTCCACGTCGATGCCGCCATTGATGTTCTTGATGAACAGTTGACGGCCGGACGGGATGGTGCCGGACCAGGTGAAGGCGTTCTCGCGCCGGGAGTCCTGCGCGTGCGCGGGTGCGGCCATGCCGATCAGCGCGAGCGCGAGCACACCGGTGGTGAGACGCGATGCGATGCGGGAACGGGCCGACATGGGCACCGGGGACGAAAACATGTCGAACGTGGGGAACGGGCTGAACATGCTCATGAACGATTGCCTCGCAGAATGCGGACGTCGCCGTTGAAAGTCGTGATATCGAACTGCAGCGGACCACCATTGCCCATCTGGTATCGACGAGCGGAGCGTCCCCCGCGGATGGACGTGATGTTGCCGGGGGCCAGGGTCATCGGAAAACCGGCGGTCAGATTGCCGGAAACCGTGGAGACATCGATGCGGCCATGCAGGGTGTCCGGCAGACGCAACACGATGTCGCCGGAGTGTGTGCTCAACTGCACGCGGGCGTCTTCGGTGAAACTGCCGCCAAAATCCACATCGGCACTCATGGCTTCCACCAGGAGACGGGACAGCAGCGCCTCGTCGATGCGGACATCACCGCTGGTGGAATGCACTTCCACCTCGCCCCGCGCCCCGCGGATGGCGATGTCACCGCTGACCGTGGTGAGTCGCACGGATGTCGGCGCCCCGGTGATGGTGACGTCTCCGGAGAGCGACTCGGCGATGACCCGTCCGCGCACTTCCTGGAGTCGCTGCGTGCCGCTCTGCGAATAGACTTCGAGTTCACCCGTGAAGTCCTGCACGTCGACATCGCCCGACCGGGTGTTGACCACCACCCGCACCCCACGCGGCACATCGATCTCGAGCGCATCACGGTTCCGGGCACGGCTCCGCGTCCGACTGCTCCGGTCATCGTCGTCATCGGCCCGGCCGGCCACCGTCAACGCCACCCCAGTGCTGCGGACCCGCTGATCGCTGCGCAGACCGCGCACGCTGCCCGTGGTGCCGCCGATGCCACGGATGATCACGTTGCCCGAGGCCAGTGTGACATCCACCACCGACGTGCGTGTCATCTCGACCGTCGTATCGCGAACCCGCTGGGCAGCCAGCGGAACCCACGCGCCGCTCAGGAGCAGAGCCGTGGCCACTCCGGCCACCAGGGGTACACGATATCGGGTCTTCATCGTCATCGGATCGATCACAGCAACGCCACCCGGCGCATCAGCGACAGCTTGGCCTGCAGCGCGCGATCGAGTTGAGAGGAAACGACCGCACTGCGGGGATCGCGGGCCAGCGCCGTGCGACTGTCCGCGATGGCCTGGTCGATGATCTCGAGATTGCGGCGCAGCACCGTCACGGTGCCGCTGTCGAGTTCCCCGAAGCGTTCGTCCACGATGTGACGGAGCGCGGAGATCTCGCGTTCGTAGGTGACGTCCACATCGAGGAGGTCGGCGTCGTCGTTGGCCACCGCCGTCACGCCGGCCCGTCGGGCGTTGCGCGGCAGCGGCGAACCGGTCGCGACATGCGTGGTGCCGGTGGCCGAGGGGATGTCGAGGGACACGTCCCGCGGCGCGGACGAATCGGCTGGAGAGATCCCCGCCGGTACTCCCACCGACGCCGGCGTATCGGCCCGGGCGATCACCTGTGCGGGATTCGATCCGGTGGAGTCGGATGACGTCATGCCGGTGATGCCGCGCCGCGCCACCTGCCAGGTCACCACGGAGCTCACGGCCACCAACAGGGTGGCGGCGATGGCGAACCAGCGTACCGTGACGGTGCGTTGACGTGCGGGCGTTCCGGCTGGCGCTCCGACAAATGTCGACGGGATGGGGATGACCGGCGCATCCAGTCGGCCTTCGATCCCCTGCCAGAGATCACGCGGGGGCGTGAGGGGTGGGAGCGTCGACGCGTCCGCGATCACGGTCTCGAGATCGGCGACGAGCCGCGCGCAGGCGGCGCATCGATGACGATGCGTCGTCATCCACTGCTGCGCACTGGCGTCGAGATCGTGTTCCAGCCAGGCGCCGAGCTGCGCTTCGAAGTGCGCGCAGTCGTTCGCGTGGGAAACCGAAGATCCGGTGGTCGTCATGATGAGCTCAGGAAATCGGAGGTGCGTGCGGGCTCGATGCCGTCGGTGAATGGAGCGAATGGAACGTGAGAACGCGTTGGAATGCTCATCGAGTGAGCGCCGTGCGCAGGAGAAGCCGTGCGCGATGCAACTGCGCCTTGCTTCCGCCCGTGGTGATCCCGAGTTGTTCGCCGATCTCTTCGTGCGTGAACCCCTCGACATCGTGAAGCACGAAGATCCGCCGGGCGCCCGCCGGTAGACCGGCAATGGCCTCCTCGAGATCGAGGCGCTCCGACACGCTGTCCGGCCGTGAGGGGGTTACCTCCAGCGTGTCTTCCTCGGCATGTCGTCCATGCTGAATGCCCAGATTCTTCCGCCGGGAGAGGATTACGTTCACCGCCACCCGATGGAGCCAGGTGGAGAACGCGGCCTCCCCCCGAAACCCCGGGAGTTTCTGCCAGACGCGCACGAACACGTCCTGCGTGACTTCCTCGGCCAGCACCCGGTCCCCCAGCATGCGAACGCACACACTGAACACCCGCTCCGCATGTGCCCGGTATACCCGCTCGAAGGCCTGCCGATCGCCCGTCGCGGCCGCAGACACGTCGTCCTCCCCCGGTGAGGACACCGGGGCCGGAAACGGCCGGGATTCGGCGAAGGGATCAGTCACGGCGAGTGCAAGCAAGGGGACTCCGGTAACGTTGCACCGATTGGATGGTCCGGAGCCCCTGATGGTTTGAAAACGCCTGAAATGGCTGGTGATCGTTCGAACGGGCCGCGGGCGGGCCCGCAGCGGGGCCCTGGACGGCTTCAGTCGAGCTGTCGGACGATGTCCGGCAACTCACGAAACGACGTCATCCAGAAATCGGGAGCGGCCGGCATCAGGGCCTCCCGGGAGAACGGGCCCCAGAGGGCGGCCGCGGTTTTCACCCCCGCCGCCCGGCCGGCATGCATGTCGTGGGGCGAGTCGCCCACAAAAAGCGCCCGGTCGGGGGCAGCGTCGAGCCGGTCGAGTGCCAGCAGCACGGGGTCGGGCTGCGGCTTGTGGCGGGCGGTTTCCTCGTAGGTCACCACGGTGTCGAACAGCGCGCTCAATCCCACATGATCCAGGGAGCGGGCAGTCATGCCGCGTCCCTTGCTGGTGACGATCGCCGTGGGATGCCCCTTGGTCCGGGCCCAGGTCAGGATGTCCAGCACGGCGGGATAGGGGGTGGTCAGGCGCTCCAGATGGTGGTCCTGATACTCGCGGTACCGGGTCACCAGCCCCTCCGCTTCCTCGTCCGACGTACACCACTCGGCCAGTTGTGTGCGCAGCGGCGTGCCGATGCCCGCTACCCACTCGTCGCGGGTGGGCGCCCGGAGGCGGCCGTCGAAGGCATGCTGCATGCTCTCCAGCAGCAACTGAATGGAATCGATGAGCGTGCCATCGAGATCGAAGAGCAACGCGCGTGGGGGACGACCGTAAGACATTCCTGAAGACTAATCCATATGCCGATTCACGAGCAGGATCATGGCGGTGATCCGCCAGTGCGTCGTACCGACGGGCGCGGATGCATTGGCCGGCAGGCGCCCCCGCAGGGGATCGGCGGTCCATGCCACGAGCCATGACTGCACCTCTGCCGGCGAGGCCTGCGGGAAAGCCGGGGCCTGCGCACACCAGGCCGACACGGCGGCCGCGGTCCCGGCTCCCCGCATCCCGTCGATGCCGCGGCGGATCGTGGTCACCTGCTCGCGCCATCGCGTGCGTTCGGGCATGGGCAGGCTGGTCATGACCTGATTCATCAGACGATGGGCCCGCGTCTGGATGTGTGTCTGCATATGTGTACGCCGTTGCCGGGATGCCGGGTCGTGATGCCCCATGCTCGCGGAGACGCGCTGTCGCTCCAGCCAGGCCATCGTGTGGCGATACACCCGCGCGATGAGCCGGTCGATGCGCTGACGGACGACTGGTGCAAGGTCGACCTGCATCGCCTGCAGCTCCAGCGACCGCATGGCTGCCAGCAGCGCTTTTGTACCCCGGGCAACCGGATGAGTAGAACCGGGAACCACGTGAATCATCATCGCGGCCGCAGGGTCCGTGTTCGGCACACGCGACTCGAGCAGCACCAGAGCGCTGTCTCCCCGGCCGCGTGGCCGCGCGCCGCGTCGACCGATGGCCGCGATGATCGGCACAGCGGTCGATGTTCCGGGCCTCTCCGGGTGCGCTTCGTCCGACGTTTCAGCGGACGCTTCGGTTGACGCTCTGGTTGACGCTCTGGTCGATGCTGCGGCTGATGCTGCGGTCGATGCTTCCTGATGCCCGATGCCGACTCCATCGCTCCATGTCTTCAGTTCTGCCCGCAGCAGTGTCAGGGCCTCCGGTGCACTGGGTCGTGGCGGAGTTCCGGTGATGTGGCGACGCATCAGGCGGGCCTTGTGAAGAAGACGCGCTTCCATGCGCAACGCCCGTGCGACATGGCCGGACGGCATGAGCCGATACACATGCACGTGTTCGTGGGGCGAGCCGAGGCGTGCGCATCGGCCCACGCGTTGAGAGAGCAGTGCGTCGGTCCAGGGCAGATCGAGATGGACGATCACACCTGCGTCCTGCAGATTGACCCCTTCCGCCAGCAGGTCGGTGGTGAGGAGGAGTCGCACGACCTGATGGGGCGCCGGTGGTGCGCGTCCTTGTGCACGCGGAGCGAAGAGACCCAGGAGTTCATGGCGATCGATCGGTCCGCTGGCGATGTGTCCGCGCTTCCCGGTCAGCGCACCAATGCCGGCGATGTCCCGCAGTGCACGGTGGAGTGCCACGACGGTCCGTTCGAATTGTGAAAACGCAATCACCGGCCGATCGGGATGGCGGCGCAAGATCCGGCGCAGCACATCGGCCCGTTGCGCATCGGATTTCGCGTGGGTGCGGTGATGATGCGCCAGAGCGGTGACGGCCTGGAGATGGTGCTCCAGCGTGGCCAGTATCGCGGACGTTCCCGAACGGTCGATCCGATGATCGATCAGCAATTCGGGAAAGCCGAGTTGGCTGTAGTCCTCGCCCACGAGCCACGTGCGGAACTCGCGCCGTGATGGATGACGCCCGACGCGCAGCGCATCCCGGAGTGCTTCACTGCGCAATCGTCGTGACCGCAGCGTCTGTGTGAATGCCGCATCGCTCGAACACCAGGCCCGCAGCAGACCGAGCCGGATGAGCGCGCCCGTGGCGGCACCATCGCGCAGAGGCAGTGGCGGCGGCAGGGTGAGGATCTGCTCCAGCGTTTCCCGATCCTGCGGTAGGCGGAATGGGCGGTGTTGCCGGATGGAGGGACGACGTGCGCGCACATCTGTGGCTGCATATGTGTGTCTGTCTGCACCCGTATCCACAGGCGTATCCACCGGCGTATCCGCCGCGGCGCCGTTCACCGGGCTTCGAACGATCACATCGTTTGGTGTCGCACGCGAACTGCTGTTGCTGCCACCGGACGCACCGCCGAATGCATCCGGTGGCAGGAACAGCGCACAGAGGGTGTGCACATCGTCCACCCGGTTGTGCAGCGGTGTTGCGGAGAGCAGCAGCGTGTCGGCGCCGGCGATGACCCGGGCAATGGTGCGGTACCGCGCGGTGTGTGCGTTCCGGAGATGGTGGGCTTCGTCGATGATGACGAGTGCGGATCGTGAAGCCGGCAACGGTTCGTGAGAGCCGAGCGAGTAGCTGGTCAGCGATTGCAGCTGCACGGGAGGGCCATCGGGCAGTCCATCCCGTATGGCATCGCGCCACATGGGGAGCAGCGTGGCGGGGGCGATGACGTGCACGTGTTCGTAGTCTCGTGCCACGGCGAGGGCCACGAATGTCTTGCCCGATCCGACATCGTCGGCGAGCAGGGCACCCCCGAATTGCCGGATGACGAGTTGTACCCGTCGTGCGGCTTCGATCTGTGCGGGAAGGAGACTGATGACGCCGAGGACTTCCGGAACAGGAGCAGCCGGATGTCGGACGCCGAGCAGTGCGGAGGCAAACCGACGCCGGACGACCGGCAGCGGTTCGAACACTGCGCAGAGTGTATCGATGGAGGCATGGAGAGGCACATGCGGCACACGCGGCACATGCGGAAGTTCAGACATGCCGATACCAGTCGAGCAGCGGTTGCAGGTCGGAAAGGCGGAGTCCGAACGACTCGGCGACCGCTTCGTCGAGCGCGCTGGTCAATGCCGCCGTGTCGGAGGCCGACGGCCTCGTGCCCGTGGCACCGGCGCTCACTCCCGAAGTGGGTGCACAATCCGTGGTCGATCGATGAAGACGCTCACCCAGCGGCGCGAGCGTTTTTGTGGCCCGCGCCCAGTCATGCGGTACGGGGAGAGAGGCGACCGTCCAGCCCAGGAAGCGTCGGAATCCTCCGCGGGCGGGTTCGGCGAGAGGATCGAGCCACGCGGCGGCGATGGACGATTGCAGCAACGCGTGCAGCGCGAACGCGTCGGAAACGGAAGGCACACGCACGACATAACAACTGTTGAGCGGAATGGTGGGATCACCCGCCGCGAGCACCTGTGTGCGGAGCCGTTTGCCGATATCCGCCCAGACCACCCGCGGGAGATCGCTGCGCGCCGCTTCGGTGCGGAACAGTGTCCACCACGGGGCGCGACGACGGGCATCGCGACGGGCCTGGAGCCGCGGTCGCCATTGGGCGAGCCATCGTGCGGACGCCGGCGGCAATACGGAGAGCGGGCCGCCATCCCGTCCGTGCGTCCAGATGATGCGCAGATCGGGGTGTCGGTCACGCACCATGCCGGCGGGGACGCCGAGTGAGTCGGGAACGGATTCACCACGCAGAGCCGGTCGTAGCAGATGCCGCTCGATGACCCCCTGCCGGGGGTGATCGACATCCAGTGAGGTGACGGTCGCCGAATTGTCGTCGTGTTCGACGGCTTCGACGAGGAACGCCGCGTTGCATCCACACTTGACCCCGAGCAACGGACGCCCGATGGGTGAGAGCGACAGCGGCTGGCCCGCGTGGCGGAGGAGATGAAACGCCTCGCGCGCTTCGGGCGGCAGGAGCAACCATGGTGCGCCGCCATCGTCCTCGAGTGGAAGCGTGTCGGCGTGCGTGAAAAAGCGACGGGCGCTGCGGCGAACCACGGTGATCCGCAGCGCCGGTGAGGGGGACGTCTGGCCATGGCTGGAGGTGTTCCCGTTCGTTGTCACCGGGCCCGGTTCGGCCGTGCGTCCCGTGCCGGCGCGCAAGAGAGCCGGCGCCGTCATGCGCGGGACGCCGTCGTGCAGACGTGGACGTTTGGTGGCGACGATCAGGGCGGGGTAGGTGGCGGCCTCGAATTGCGCGGGGGCATCACTCCAGTCGTGCAGGGCCCGGAGCGTGGTGTCCTGCTGCAGCAGGCGTCGGATGCCACCACCGGAGAGGGTGCGCCAGAGCTTGGCCGGCACGAGCAGGGCCAGGGTGCCGTTGGGCGCGAGGAGCTGGACACTGCGTTCCACGAAGGCAACGGCGAGGTCGGCCTGGGCAGCGAAGCCGGCTCCGGCCCCGGCTCGAGCGGCGCCCGATCGCCAGCCCGCATGACGCATGGTCCGGAACTCGTGACGCAGCCACTGACGGTCGTTTTCGCGCAGGGCGTGCGGACGCACCCAGGGTGGATTGCCGACCACGAGACAGAAGCCCGATGCCGCCCCCACGTCGGCGAACATGGCCCCGAACCGGAACGGCAGGGCGCCGCCCTGTTGGAGACGCTGCCGCTGGGCGACCAACTCGCGTGAGGAGACCCGCAGGGTCTCGAGGCGGGACCGATCGGTCCGCGATGCCCGCGTACGCTGGCCAAAAAGATCGCGTCCCCGCAGCGTCAGCAGCAGTTGACGGCGTTCGTGGTGCAACGCCGAGATGCGGCCGGAGAGTTCGGCGATACTGCGTCGCCGTTCCTCCTGGTCGAGCGCCGACGCGATGGTGAGTTTGCGCGCGCCGCTGGCGCGACTGTAGCGGGTGCGGAGCGAGGTGAGTACGCGTCCCGCCGGTGGTGCATGGCGGAACGTGCCACCGGCGAGCGAATCCCCGATGCGGATGTGATGATCGAGATTCGGCAGCGGCGCGAGGTGTTCGATATCCGGGTCGTGACACTCGATGACCACCGACAGCCACAGGCGCAGTTCGCAGAGCCACACCGCCATGGGGTCCCGGTCCACACCGAAGATGGACTGTGTGAGCAGCGCGCGTCGTCGTTCGTGCGTCGGGCGTTGATCGCCGGCCCGTCGCAGGAGCGCATCGAACCGTTCGAGGGTGCGCACCAGAAACGCCCCCGATCCACAGGCCGGATCGAGCACCCGCGCACAACTCAGGCGATGCGTGACGGTGAGGGCACCGTCGATCGGCAGCGGGTCGCTCAGATGCTCGTCGAGCAGCGCCGGCGGGATGCTGGGCAGCAGCGCGACGAGCGCTTCGGAGATGGCCGCATCCACCAGATGCGGTGGGGTGTAATACGCGCCGGAGCGATGCCGTTCGTCGGGAGCCATGAGATTCTCGAAGGCTCGGCCCAGCATCTCCGGATCGACGGCGGCCTCCGACCAGGCGGTGGAGTCTTCGTGAGCGGTGAACCGATAGCGGTCGAGTACACCCGTGATCAGGGTGGTGAGGGCTTCGTCGCTGAAGTTGAGACGATGCGCGCGTCGCTCGAGCGCTGTGGGCGCGAACAGCCCGCCATTCAGAAACGGCACCCGCCCGAATTGTCGTGCCGCCGGCGCCCGTGAGCGGCGCGGTGTATTGAGTGTGCCGAAGAACAGCGGCCGCAGGAAACGATCATGCAGGCCGCCGCCGGCTTCGAGGACCCGCAACGTGTGATGCAGCAGAAAGTCGCGCCGGTCGTCCAGCCATCCCTTGGCTTCGAGGAAGCCGAGGAAGAGGCAACGGGACACGCAGAGAAGCGCGAGCTCGCGGCGGTGTGGCGCCGAGAGCGCCGGCGTGAGCGATTCCGCGAGGGAGTGCACACTTCGTTCGAGAGCGCGGTAGAACCGCATCGACAGGGCATCACGCTGCAGAATCTCGGTGAAGCGCACATGACGGAGTTCCGGATCGTCACCTGGGATCGATCCCGAGGCCGATCCCGATCCTGCGGCCGACGCGAGTGCGCGGAAGGTATCCGCGTCGGAATCGAGTACACGCCGGCGGTCGATACGGAGTGCGGCGATGCGGGGGGCATCGACGCCGCTGCGCAAGGCGCCACTGCGCACGGTGGCGATGCAGAGGGCGAGCCCGTCGTGATCGAGCACGCAGAGGCACCAATGTCGGGTGGGGGCATGCCGCGCCAGGGCCACCCCTGCCCGGCGGGTCCGTTCCCGGAGATCGGCGCCATCGTCCAGCGTATCGGGAGGCATGAGTTCGACCGTGAGCAGGCGGAGGGGACCGGCGCCCTCGAAGAGTTCGGCCCGACGGACCAGCCCGTGCAAACCAAGTTCGCGGCGGATGGGGGCCGGGACGACGATGGGAGGCGCCTCGAAGCCCAGGTGGGGGGCGAGGAGTCGTAACGCCGAGTGGGAGTCGGCGCGGGCGAGCAGTCGGGCGGCGGCGCGGAGGGTGAGCACGACGGCATGATGTGGCCATCGGGGCATTCGTGTGTCATCAGAATCGTGCGACCATGATCATGGGAACGCATTGTGTATCTTTCCGGGATCGCGATCAGATATCACGATTCCACGACCCCATCATTTTTCCGGTCCCCGCCATGCGCACCTGCTGGATCAACGGTCAGTTCGTTCCCGAGTCGGAAGCGAAGCTCTCCATCTTCGATCGTGGCGTTCTCTTCGGTGACGGGGTCTACGAGGTGGCCGCGGTGTTCCAGGGACGGTTGCTCGATGCGGATCTGCACCTGGCCCGTCTGACGCGCTCGCTGGGAGAGATCGGCATGCCGGCGCCGTTGGCGAACGAGCGCTGGCTGGAAGTGATGCAGGAACTCGCCACGACCAATGGCATCGACGAAGGGCTGGTCTATCTGCAGGTGACGCGTGGGGAGGCGGAGCGCGACTTTCCTTTTCCGGCCACGGTCAAGCCGTCTGCCTTTGCCTACGCGCGCCCGAAGCGTCTGAGCGACGACCCCAATGCCGGCGGCATCGCGGTGCATGTCGTGCCCGATCTGCGGTGGTTGCGGTGTGACATCAAGTCGACGTCGATGCTGGCGCAGGTGCTGGCCAAGCAGGCCGCGCGTGCGGCGGGCACGTACGAGGCCATGATGCACGAAGACGGACTGGTGACCGAAGGCGGTTCGAGCACCCTGTGGATGGTGAAGGACGGGGTGCTCCATACGCGTCCGCTGTCCAGCGACATTCTGGCGGGCATCACACGCGATGTCGCCATCCTCCTGGCGGGAGAACTGGGCATCCGTCTCGAACAGCGGGCCTTCACGGTGGACGAAGCCCGTTCGGCCGACGAGTGTTTCCTCACCAGCGCGACGAGCTTCGTCCTGCCGATCACGCGCATCGACGACGCGGTGGTGGGCGGGGGCACACCGGGGGCGGTGACCTCGCGCCTGCGCGAGGCGTATCTCGACCGTGCCTGTCGTCTCACGTCCTGAGCCGGCGTCTCCCTGGCGATGTCCCTGTGACGGTGCTCGTATGACGGTGTTCGTATGACCGCATTCGCGTGCGGGCTGCGGGAGCCGCCTCCGCTCGGACCGGGTGCGCATGTGGCGCTCGTTTCTCCCTCGGGACCGCTCGCCGGGCCACACGAGGTGGAGCGGGCCGTGGCGACGGCCGAGGGGCTGGGGTGGCGTGTCTCCGTGGGAGCGCATGCCCTGTCGCGCACCGGTTACTTCGCCGGTGACGATGCACAGCGGGGCGACGATCTGGTGGCGGCATTGCTGGACGAGTCGGTCGACGCCATCTGGTGCCTCCGGGGAGGATATGGCGCGGCGCGCCTGCTGCCACGCATCATGCCGGCGCTGACGCAGATGGCGTTACGTTCCACACCGCAGGCGTTGATCGGATATTCGGACATCACGGCCCTGCACGCCGCCTGGCAGAAGGCCGGACTCGTGAGCTACCACGGACCGACGGCCCGCTCGCCTCTCACGGCGTTCACACGCGCCTGGTTCGAAACCGTGATGATCCCGCCGCGTCAGCCGATCATCTTCGAGGCGCGGGACGCGGTGGCGGTCGTGCCTGGGCTCGCCACCGGTCGCCTCGCCGGCGGCAATCTGGCACTCGTTGCCTCCCTCTGTGGTACACCATGGGCAATGGACTTCCGTGGGGCGATCGTCGTACTGGAGGACATCGACGAAGCCACGTATCGCATCGACCGTATGCTCACGCAGCTCCAGCTGGCCGGCGCGTTCGACGGGTGTGCGGGGTTCGCGTTCGGACAGTTCACGAATTGCCTGGACACGACGTCGGACGGGACACGCCCCCTGCCCACCGTCATCCAGGACGTTGCCGACTCGTTGCAGGTTCCGATACTGCTCGGCATCCCGCTGGGGCATATTGACGACCAATGGACACTGCCCCTTGGCGCACTCGCGACGCTCGATGTGGATGGACGAACGCTGCACGTGCATCGTGATGGATGATCAATCACCGGCAACCGGATCCCGCAGATGAAAACCGCTCAACAGCTCATCGCCGAAGCAAAGGCGCAGATCAGTGAAGTCACGGCGCGTGAGGTGCAGGATCAGCTCGCGCGTGGAGAATCGCTGGCCCTGATCGATATCCGTGAACAGAACGAGTGGAGTCTGGGTCACGCCAAACCGGCGCAGTACATCGGCCGGGGTGTCCTGGAGAATCAGATCGAAGCAAAAGTGCCGCGTGACGCCCGGGTCGTGCTGATGTGCGCCAGCGGCAATCGTTCGGCGCTGGCCGCGCTGACGCTCCGCGAGATGGGCTACACGAACGTCGCATCGATGGCAGGTGGGTTCCGCGATTGGGTGGCGTCGGGCGGTGAGGTGGCGGACTGAGGCCGCACGATCGCCCGGAGGCGTCCGCGGCGGCGGCGTTCGCGACCCCGTTCGGAGAGACGCCTCCACATCCGGTCCGGCCGGAGCTCGGACACGCGCTCCGGCAGGCCGATGTGTCGCGTCTGACGCATCGCCTGGCGACCCGGATCCCGGTCGACGCCGACGATCTGTCGGGGGTACGTCTGGCCGCGGTGACGGCCGTGTTGCGGGTGGTGGAGGAGGAGCCGGAGCTCCTGTTCATCAAGCGGGCCGAACGTGCCGGAGATCCCTGGAGTGGCCATATGGCCTTTCCCGGTGGACGCCATGAGCCCGGTGACGCCTCGCTGGAGATGACGGCGGTCCGGGAGACGTTCGAGGAACTGGCTCTGGATCTCCGGCAGGGGCTGATCGTGGGACGCCTGGACGATCTGGCGCCGCGCAGTCCGTCGCTGCCCCCCGTGGTCATTCGCCCGTTCATTGCCGTGGTCGCGCCGGATGTCACGTTCGTGCCCAACGTCGAGGTGGCGTCCACCTACTGGGTGCCCCTGTCCATGCTCCGGCACCCGGACACGCAGGCCGAACATGTCATGACCATCAATGGCGCCCGCGCCCGGTTTCCCGGATTCCGCGTCGATCGCTATATCGTATGGGGGCTGACCGAGCGCATCGTCAGTCAGTTGCTTCCCCTGTTCGATCCTGTGTTCGATCCCTGAGGGCGCATCGTCATGTCTTCCCGTACTCTCTCCGTCGCACTGCTGGCCGGTGCACTCACGGTCGCCTGCGCCAAGCCCACGGGCGAAGGTGCCGTGGCCCCCATGGCCGGCAAACGTGTCGAAGGACGCGCCGGCATGGTGGCCGCATCGCACCCCGATGCCGCGGCCGCGGGGGTCGAGGTACTCCGCCAGGGTGGCAACGCCATCGATGCCTTCGTGGCCACCGCGTTCGCGCTCTCGGTGACCGATGTCTCGCAGACCGGTCTGGGCGGCGGGGGAGCGATGACGTTCTATGACGCGAAGCAGAAACGCGTCGAACATCTGTCGTTCTATCCACGCACCGGTGGCGATCCCGCGTGGGGACGCGCGGACACCTCACAGGGGCGGGCGATGGGGCGCGCCGCCGCCACGCCGGGTATGGTGGCGGGATTGCTCGAAGCTCACGGCAAATGGGGAAAGCTGACGCGCGCGCAGGTCATGGCGCCCGCCATCCGTCTCGCGCGCGATGGTTTCATCGTCTCACCGCTGCTGGCGCGGACGATCGTGTCGTCGCGGCAGAAGCTCACCGCCGATTCGTCGGCGATGGCGCTCTTCATGCCCGGTGGTCAGGCGCTGCGTCCCGGTGACCGGCTCGTGCAACCCGAACTCGCGGCCACGCTCGAACGCATTCAGCAGGAAGGACGGGACGGGTTCTATCGTGGAGCCATTGCCGAGCGTCTGTCGGCCAAGGTGAAATCGAAGGGCGGGTTGATCACCGTGGAAGACTTGAACAGCTATCCGGTGACGAGTCTCCGGCCGCTGTGCACGACCTGGCACGGGTACACCGTACTCGGCGCGCCGCCGCCGATGGGCGGATCGGCCGTGCTGGAGATGCTGCAGATGGCCGAGGCGTCGGGTATGAACGGCAGCTTCACGAACACGCCGGAGTCGGTGGTGAAGATGGCCGATATCCTGCGCATCGCGGGTGCCGATGCGAATCGGTGGCGCGGTGATCCCCTCGTGATGCAGGTGCCGGCACGTGGGGTGTCCGCTCCCGGTTTTGCGAAGCAGCGGGCTGGCCTGGTGGGAGGCGCGCTGCCTGACACGTCGGTGGCCGGTGACGCGATGGCCTTCGATGGCCAGCCCGTGCCCGATGCCTGCACCCGATTCGATCCCTATCCCACGTCACGCGCCATCCCGACCGCGCCGGGCGAGGACATGAACGCGGCCGTGGAATACGACGAGCGCCACATGCAGAGCTTCACGTCGCATCTGGCCGTCGTGGATGCCGATGGCAGTGCCGTATCGGCCACGACGACGGTGGGGGTGTTGTTCGGATCCGGCGTGTACACCAGCGGATTCTTCCTCAATTCGTCGGGCAGCAACTTCGATGCGCGCACGCGGGGCACCCACCGCTACGCCAATTCGACGATGTCGCCGACCATTTTGCTCGCCGGGGACAGGATCCGGCTCGTGATCGGCGCGGCCGGTTCGCAGTACATCCAGCCGGCCATTGCGCAGGTGACGTTGCGCATGCTGGCTTTCGGCGAAGATCCGTGGGTGGCCATCGCGGCACCGCGCATCAATGCGTCCGCGACGCAGAAGGATGTGGAAGTGGAGGCCGGCTACGCACCGTCCGTGTACCAGGCATTGGTGCAGCGCGGCTATCGTCCGCTGAGCCGCGTGTCCGACATCAGCTTCGGCGGGGTGCACGCGGTGTACGTGGCCCCCGATGGCCGGCGGATCGGTGTGGCGGATCCCCGCCGCGACGGGGTGGCCGCCGGAAACTGAGAAGGCGGTCCGGGCTTGAGAAATTTTTAGCGTGGCCTAAAATTTCAGTATGGCCATGCGGAAGGCGGAATTGCCGGCGGAAACCGGTACGGACGGCAAAGAGCTCGCGGAGGGTACCGGCGAGGCGGGGTGGCGGCGAGCCCGTCTCGCCCCCTCGCTCGCCGAGGTGCACCGCTCGGTGGAAGTGCACGGAACCTCGTGGTTCCGGAAGCTGCTGGCCTTTGCCGGGCCGGGATACCTCGTGGCGGTGGGCTACATGGATCCCGGCAACTGGGCCACGGATCTGGCCGGTGGCTCGCGGTTCGGGTATGCGCTGCTGTCCGTCATCCTGCTGTCGAACCTCATGGCGGTGCTGCTGCAGGGGCTCGCCTCGAAGCTCGGGATCGTCACGGGGCGGGATCTTGCCCAGGCCTGCCGCGATCACTACAGCCCGCGCGTGTCGTTCGTGCTGTGGGTGTTGTGCGAGATCGCCATTGCGGCCTGTGATCTGGCCGAGGTGATCGGATCGGCGATCGCGCTCAATCTGCTCTTCGGGATCCCGCTGGCGTGGGGGATCGCACTCACCGCGCTCGACGTGCTGCTGGTGCTGTATCTGCAGAACAAGGGGTTCCGCATGCTCGAGGCGCTCGTGATCGCGCTCGTGGCGGTGGTGGGCGGCTGTTTCCTGTTCGAACTGATCATCTCGCGCCCCGATCTCGGCGCCGTGGCGCGCGGCTTCGTGCCGTCCACGGAGATCGTGCGCAATCCCGAAATGCTCTACATCGCCATCGGCATTCTGGGAGCCACGGTGATGCCGCACAATCTGTATCTGCATTCGTCCATCGTGCAGACGCGGAAGTACGCCGAGAATGCCGAAGGTAAACGGGAGGCGGTACGCTTCGCCTTTGCCGACTCCACCATCGCGCTCACGTTCGCGCTGTTCATCAACGCCGCGATTCTCATCGTGGCCGCCGCGACGTTCCATCGCACGGGCAACACGCAGGTGGCGGAGATCCAGGACGCCCATCAACTGCTTTCTCCACTGCTGGGTGTCACGGGCGCGAGCGCGGTGTTCGCGCTCGCGCTGCTGGCGTCGGGTCAGAATTCGACGCTGACCGGTACCCTGGCGGGGCAGATCGTGATGGAGGGGTTTCTCGATCTGCGCATCCGTCCCTGGCTGCGGCGGTTGATCACGCGCGCGATCGCGATCGTGCCGGCGGCGATCGTGGCGGTATTTTACGGCGAGAGCGGGACGGCCAAGTTGCTGGTGTTCAGCCAGGTCATCCTCTCGTTCCAGCTGTCGTTCGCGGTGTTCCCGCTGGTGCGCTTCACCTCCGACCGGGTGAAGATGGGCTCCTTCGTGAATTCCACGCCGCTGCGTGTGGCCGCGTACGCGGTGGCCGCGCTCATTGCGGTACTCAACGTGTGGTTGCTCTTGCAGACCGTCAGGGAGTGGATGGCCTGATGTATCGTCGCATTCTCGTTCCGCTGGAGCACTCGTCGTACGACGACGTGATCATCGCACACGTGCGGCAGCTGGCGACGTTGTGCCGGTCGTCGCTGTTGCTGATTCACGTGGCCGACGGGTGGGCGGCCCGGCATCAGCGGTCACTCAAGCTGCGCGAATCGGAAGAGATGCGCGTCGATCGGGAGTACATCGAAGGGTGGTGCGCCAGGCTGCGGGGCGAGGGGTTCGAGACCGATTCCATTCTGGCCGGCGGCGATCCGGCCTCGGAGATCGCCGCCGCGGCGGATCGTGAACATTGCGATCTGATCGCCATGGCGGTGCACGGACATCGTGGGCTGCAGGACGTGATTTATGGCACCACGGCCAATACGGTGCGTCACCGGACGATGGTGCCGGTGCTCATGGTGCGCGGTCCCGCGGGTGGACGTCCCCGCTGAGTACCGCTGGGTACCGCCAAGTACATTTGACGCACCGCGCCGCGCTAGATTGCTGGCATGCCACCCCGCGCCACCGCCGCCCCGCTGTCACTGACCGAACCGGTCGAAGACTATCTCAAGGCGATCTACGAGCTGGAAACCCGCATGGGGGCGGCCGCGACGTCCGATGTCGCGCAGGCGCTCAATGTGGCACCGGCGTCGGTGACCGGGATGATCCGGCGGTTGGCCACGCAGGGATTCGTCGATCACGAGCCGTATCGGGGCGTGCAGCTCACCGAGCTCGGACGTCGCACGGCGCTCCGCACCATCCGGCGGCATCGCATTCTCGAGACCTATCTCACGCGCGTGCTGGGGTACGCGTGGGACAAGGTTCACGATGAGGCCGAGCGTCTCGAACATGCGGCGTCCGACGATCTCATCGAGCGCATGGCGGCAGCCCTGGGGCATCCGGTGGCCGATCCCCATGGGGCACCCATTCCCACCGCCGATGGCGTCGTGGACGAACGGTCGCATCGCACGCTGGCCGATCTCGAGGTGGGCGAGTCGGCGTGCATGGTGCGGGTGAGCGACAAGAACCCTTCGCTGTTGCGCTACCTGGCCGAGATTGCTTTGCAACCCGGCGCGCACGTCACGCTGGCGGCGCGGGCGCCGTTCGATGGACCGCTGACCCTGCGGATCGGTGCGGCGGAACAATCCGTCGGCCCCGGTCTGGCGGCGCAGATTCTCGTGGAACCCGTGCCCGACCGGAACATCGTCCCCGATCCCTCGCGCGCGCAGCCGCCTTCGTCGACACGATCGCAACCACGCGCGCGCAGGAAATAGCGTCAGGAAACCGCGGTGGGCCCTTGGATCAGGAGGTCCGGTCCGCGATCAGCTTGCGGGTCTCGGCGGTGAGCGTGTTCCGCTTGCGCAGCTCCAGCAGACGGGCGGCATCACGCTCGGCCCTGGCCCACTGCTTGGCATCCCGGTTGAGCCAGAGGGCGTCGAGGAGTGCGCAGGCTTCCGTGTTGTCGTCACCGCGTTCCGCGGCGTCGCGCGCGAGAGCGTTCATCACCTGTGCGGCATCGCGGCTGTTGTCCTGCGAGAAGAGCACACGCGACAGACCGAAGGACGCGGCCACGGGCAGAAGACCCGCATCACGATCGAGCGCGGCGGCGATGACAAAATCCCGTCGGGCCAGTTCCAGATTTCCCTCGCCAAGCGCACGTCGCGCCCGCGCGACATACTCGTCAGATGGGGTGTCGTGCGGAGGCGCGACGGTGGAGACCGGTGGCGGCGTGGTGGCGGGCGCGGTCGCCGCAACGATTCGGGCCGGGACCGGAGTCGCGACCTGGAACGCCGCGAATGCAGTGAGGACGATTGCCAGCATGGGACAGCTCCTCGAGTAACTCGAATATCAGGATGGAAGAAACAGGCCGTCGTTCCGCCTGTATCCCCTTAGACGGAATCTGACCCGGGGGAGATTCGTGGCAGGGTCCACTGGCACCCCGGCGTGACCAATGGCGTTGGCCATGCTCCCGTCGGCGGTTCAGGGGCTCGTTGCCATCGGCTCTCCGACCTCCGCGTTTCGCTCTATACTTCACACATGTCTGCGCACACACCGCCTCCGGTTTCCGCCGACGACGCGATCCGCCTGGTTCGAGGGGAATCGGTCGCGCCGCACGACCTCCTCGGCGCTCACGCTCTGGTCGTCGACGGGGTCGAGGGCGTCGTGATCCGGGCCTGGATGCCCCGGGCCCGCAGCATCGATGTCCTGATCGGCGATCATCGCACGACCATGGAACGGGAAGCTTCGGGAATCTTCTCGGTGTTTCTCCCGGATCGCCGTCTCCCGCTGCGCTATCGGTTCGAAGTGACGGACGACGAGGCGCAGGTGCGGCTCGTCGACGATCCGTATCGCTTTCTGCCGACCATCGGAGACGTGGATCTGCATCTCTTCAACGAGGGACGCCATCTGCGTCTCTGGGAGAAGATGGGCGCCCATCCGCGGACGATCGACGGTGTGGAAGGCACGGCATTCGCGGTGTGGGCCCCCAACGCCACGCGCGTCGGTGTGTCCGGCGATTTCAACCGATGGGATTGTCGCGCGCACACGATGCGCCGCCTCGGATCGAGCGGTGTGTTCGAGCTGTTCATCCCCGGTGTGGAAGCGGGCGCACTCTACAAGTACGAAATCCGCACACGCACGGGATCGCTGCGCGTCAAGACGGATCCCTTCGCCGCAAAGCTCGAACAGGGACCGGGACATGCATCCATCGTGCAGGCCCGGAGCCGCTATCCGTGGCGCGATGGCCGATGGCTTGCGCAGCGTGCCGAATCGGATGTGCGGCGCGAGCCCATGCTCGTGTACGAAGTGCACCTCGGATCGTGGATACGTGGAGAGGACGATCGTCTGCTCTCCTATCGTGAAATCGCGCCGCGCCTGGCCGCTCATGTCTCGACGTTGGGATTCACCCACGTCGAACTGCTGCCGGTTCAGGAGCATCCGTTCGGGGGGTCGTGGGGATACCAGGTGGGTGGGTATTTTGCGCCCACCTCACGTCATGGATCGCCCGACGACTTCCGCTATCTCGTGGACACGCTGCACGAGGCGGGGATCGGTGTGCTGCTGGACTGGGTGCCGGCGCATTTTCCGAAAGACGACTGGGCGTTGCGTCGGTTCGACGGCACCGCGTGTTACGAACACGAAGATCCCCGTCTCGGTGATCACCCCGAATGGGGGACGCACATCTTCAACTACGCGCGTCACGAGGTGCGCAACTTCCTCCTGGCCAACGCGCTGTACTGGATCGAGGAGTTCCACATCGACGGTCTGCGTGTGGATGCCGTCGCATCCATGCTGTATCTCGACTACAGCCGCGAAGCGGGACAGTGGTTGCGCAACCGGTTCGGCGGGCGGGAGAACCTCGACGCGATCGCGTTTCTCAAGCAGCTCAATCACGCCGTCCAGTCGTTGCATCCCGGTGTGGTGACGATCGCCGAGGAAAGCACGTCGTGGCCCAAAGTCACCGCGCCGATCCGGGAAGGCGGGCTCGGTTTCACGCTGAAGTGGAACATGGGCTGGATGCACGACACGCTCGACTACTTCGGAATCGATCCGTTCTTCCGCAAGGGCGCGCACGACAAGCTGACGTTCGCCATGTGGTACGAATACAGCGAACGATTCATGAATCCGCTGTCGCACGACGAGGTGGTGCATCTCAAGCGTTCCTTGCTCGAGAAGATGCCGGGCGATCTGTGGCAGAAGTTCGCCAACCTGCGGACACTGATCGGCTACTCGGTCACGCGGCCCGGCAAGTCGCTCTTCTTCATGGGTACCGAAATCGCGCCCCATCGCGAGTGGAATCATGATGCGAGCCTCGACTGGCATCTGCTCGAGGATCCCCGCCGACGTGGACTGGTCGATTTCATGACGGCGCTCGGTGGGATCTATCGCACACGTCCGTGCTTCTGGCGCGCCGACTACGATCCGTCGGGTTTCCGCTGGATCGATGTCGCGGATCGCGAGCAGTCCGTGTTGTCGTACGCACGGGTCGACGGGCAGAGCTCCACCCCGTCGCATGCCCTGGTCGTGCTGAATCTGACGCCCGTGCCGCGTGACGCTTATCGCCTGGGGGTCCCGCAATCCGGCCGGTATCGCCTGCTGCTCAATTCCGACGCCGCGGCTTTTGGCGGCAGCGGGTATTCGGTGTTCGAAGAGGTGGCCACGGAGCCCACAGCCTATCACGGGTTCGAACAATCCATCGTGCTGTCGCTGCCGCCGCTGGCCATGCTGGTGCTGGAACCCGATGCCGCAACGACGGCGCCCGCGCCACTGCTGGTGGTGCCGGACGAGACGATGATCGTGGTTGACGTGGAAACGCCGGCGCCTGCACGAAAGACGCGTGCGCGTGGGAGCAAGACCGTCGGTGATGCGGCGCCTGCTTCGGCGACAAAGAAGAAGGCACCCGCAAAGGCGGCGCCCTCGGCCAAGACGAAGAAGGCAGCCAAGTCGAAAGCCAGGCCGGAGGCCGCGCCACAGGCCGCGCCACAGGGCACGCCACAGGCGAAGTCGAAAGCCGGCCCGGAACCGCAACCTGAAACCACCCACGCGGCACAACCGGAGAGCCGGCCGAAGACCAGGCCGCGCACCCGCGGGAAGTCACCCCGAAAGGATCAACCGGAATGAGTCGCGGCAAGCTGCTGGGCTTCGGCCTGCTGACGGCGATCGCCGTGTTCGTCTGTGTGCGCCTCGGGATCTGGCAGTTGCATCGACTCGGTGAACGGCAGGCGCAGAATGCCGTCGTGAGCGAACGCGGAGCGATGCCACCGCTCGATCTCGCTTCGTTGCAGGGGCAGGACACCACTGTCACGCATTGGCGGCGTGTCCGCGTGCATGCGCTGGCCGACTATGCGCACGAGGCCGTGCATGCGACACGTTCACAGGCCGGTGCGCCGGGCGTGCATCTGCTGACGCCAATCATCGCGCTGGATGGTGGATGGGCCGACACGGCCATCGTGCTGGTGCGGGGCTATATCTACTCACCCGATGCGCGGACGATCGATCACGACAAGGTGCGGGAAGGCGATACGCTGACGCTCGACGCCCTGGTGCTTTCCTATCCGCCCGCGCGCGTCGAACGTGTCACACTGCCTTCGAACCCGCGCGCGGTGCGTGTGCTCAACCACGACTCGCTGTCGCGCATCATGGGACAGCCACTCGCGCCGTTCCTGCTGCTGGCGCTGGGCGATACGACCGTCACCGATGTCGCGAAACTGACGCGCATTCCTCCCCCCTCCCTGGGGGAGGGGCCGCATCGTTCGTATGCGTTCCAGTGGTTCGGCTTCGCGACGGTGTTTCTGGTGGGCTTCGTGGCCGTGGCGCGCAGCAAGCGTCCACCGAAGGCATGACCGGAGTGAAGGCCGGCGCGTAGGGAACTCCATCGCGCACATTGTGCCATTTCGTGCCGCATCGCCGGCCGGATCAGTTCCGCCCGATGCTCCGGTACAGGAAGCCATGCGCCCGCGCTTCGTGGGGGCGATAGACGTTGCGCAGATCGACCAGCACCCGCTGGCGCATCATGCCGCCCAACTGCTCGAGATCGAGCGCGCGGAACTCGTTCCACTCGGTGATCAACACGAGGGCGTCACAGCCGGTGGCCACGTCGTACGCGTGTCCACACCAGGTCACATCGGCGATCAGCTCCGCCGCTTCCTTCATGGCCGCCGGATCGTAGGCGCGCACCGCCGCACCGGCATCCTGCAGCGCCGGAATGATGGACAGACTGGGCGCGGCGCGCATGTCGTCGGTGTTGGGTTTGAACGCCACGCCGAGTACCCCGATCGTCTTGCCGCGCACACTGCCGCCGCAGGCCTGGATCACCCGTGACGCCATGGCCCCTTTCCGGGTCTCGTTGACCTGCACGACCGCTTCCACCAGCCGCGCCGGTGCCCCGTATTCCTGCGCGGTGCGCACGAGCGCCACGGTGTCCTTGGGAAAGCAGGAGCCGCCGAATCCCGGGCCGGCGTGCAGGAATGTGCGACCGATGCGTCCATCCAACCCCATGGCCTGGGCCACGTCCTGCACATTCGCGCCCACCTTCTCGCAGAGATCGGCCATCTCGTTGATGAACGTGATCTTGGTGGCGAGGAATGCATTGGCGGCGTACTTGGTGAGTTCGGCGGTCTCCAGCGTCGTCACCACCATCGGCGTTTCCAGCAGATAGAGCGGGCGATACACCGCACGCATGACCTCTTCCGCCCGTGCCGACTCGGCGCCGATCACCACCCGGTCGGGTCGCATGAAATCGCCGATGGCCGACCCCTCACGAAGAAACTCCGGGTTCGACACCACGTCGAAATCGGCATCGGGGTTCGTGCTCTTGATGATCTCCGCCACCCGGCGCCCCGTCCCCACGGGCACCGTGCTCTTGGTGACCACGACCGTGTAGCCCGTGAGGTGTCGCGCGATATCGGCGGCGGCGGCTTCCACGTATCGCAGATCCGCATGGCCATCGCCGCGGCGCGACGGTGTGCCCACGGCAATGAAGACGGCGTCGGCCGATGAGACGGCCGATGCCAGATCGGTGGTGAACGTCAGGCGGCCGGATCGCAGCCCCTTCTCCACCAGTTCGTCGAGTCCCGGTTCGTAAATGGGAATCTCGCCACGTCGGAGTCGCTCGATACGCGACTCCGACACATCCACACACACCACATTGGGTCCGAATTCCGCGAAACAGGCCCCGGAAACGAGTCCTACATATCCACTGCCGACCATGGCGATCCGCATGCCACCACCCCGCGTGTCATCTCAGGCTCCGACGCGGTAGTAGTCGCGGTACCAGGCCACGAAGTTCGCTACACCGGTCTCGATGGAGGTGCGGGGCGCGAAACCCACGTCCTGCACGAGTGCATCCACATCGGCATAGGTCGCAGGCACGTCACCTGGTTGAATCGGCAGCATGCGCTTCTCCGCCGTTCGCCCCAGCGCCTGCTCCAACGTGGCAATGAGATGCATCAATTCGACCGGGTTGTTGTTACCGATATTGTAAATTCGGTACGGCGCTTTGCTGGTGGCGGGATCGGGGTGGTCGGAATCCCAGTCGGGGTTCGGGGCGGCGATATGGTCGCTGGTGCGGATCACGCCCTCGACGATGTCGTCCACGTACGTGAAGTCCCGCTGCATCTTCCCGTGGTTGAACACGTCGATGGGTTGGCCTTCCAGAATGGCTTTCGTGAACAGGAAGAGCGCCATGTCGGGGCGTCCCCATGGTCCGTACACCGTGAAGAATCGCAGGCCCGTGGTGGGCAGGCCGTACAGATGGCTGTAGGTGTGCGCCATCAGTTCGTTGGCCTTCTTCGTCGCGGCGTAGAGGGACACGGGATGGTCGACGTTCTGATGCACCGAGAACGGCATCGCCGTATTGGCACCGTACACGCTCGACGACGAGGCATACGTGAGGTGCTGCACCCCATGGTGCCGGCAGCCTTCGAGAATGTGCAGAAAGCCGACCAAGTTGCTGTCGATGTACGCGTGCGGGTTGGTGAGGGAGTAGCGCACGCCAGCCTGCGCGGCCAGGTGAATCACCCGGTCGAACCGCTCCTCGCGGAAGACTCGCTCGACGCCATCGCGGTCGCCCAGTTCAAGGCGCATCATGCGGAACCCCGGGTGCCGCGCGAGACGGGCGAGGCGGGCTTCCTTCAGCGTGGGGTCGTAGTAGTCGTTGACGTTGTCCAGTCCAACGACTTCGTCACCACGCGCCAGCAGGCGTTCGCTGGTATGGTATCCGATGAAGCCGGCGGCGCCGGTCACGAGAATCCTGGCCATGAAATCAGTATCCGGGAAAAAGGCGATCGATCAACGTTCGGAGAGTGCCGCGCGGGGCACGGGCCGACGCTGCAGCAGCAGGACGGCACTCATGATGGCGATACCACCGATGATGGTGCCAGCCCCGATTCCCTGACCGAGCAGCAGCACACCAAGTAACGTGGTCCAGAAGGGCTCCACCGTCGATGTGATGGCCGTTCGGACCGAACCCAGGAGCCGGAGGCCCACCAGAAACCCCAGAAACGCTCCCGCTGAGATCACGCCCTGGATCAGACTGGCGAGGAGAGCGATGGGCGCGGAAGGCTCCAGCAGAGCGCCACTCACGAGTCCCCAGGTGACGAAACACACCGAGCCACCCACCGCGATGGCCCGTGCAACGTCCAGCGGATCACGATCGACCTGCAGGCGTCCCAGCAGCGGAATGTAGAGCGCATACACGATGGCGGCCGCGAGAATCACCAGGACACCCAGGGGAGCGAGGGACGCCGCATCCGGCGCGCCCACCATGGCGCCCAATCCCACGAACGACAGCAGGAGCGCCCCCACCCGGTTGCGGTCGAGCGGCTCGGTGCCGCGCACCGCGGCGATGAGCGCGACCCATGCGGGGTAAGTGTAGAAAAGAAACGACGCCGTCGCTGCCGGCAGCCAGCGCAGGGCCGCCAGTGCCAGAGTGGCAACGGTTGCCTGACCCACGCCGGCCAGCATCAGCATGCGGGGACTGAACCAGGGCGCTTTTTGTGGGGCGCCCGCATTCGCCGAGGGCGTCCCCGACCGTTGTTTCCAGAGACCGAACACGACCAACAGCGCCGCCGTGGTCAGATATCGCCACGATTGGATGCTCTCGAGCGCCATGCCGTGATTGGTGGCAATGACGGTCAACGGCGAGATGGAACCGAAACAGCAGGCGCTCACCACCACGGCCACCGTCCCGCGGAGCGCGGTGCGGTGGTGCCCGTCCGACATCACAACAGCGTGCCGCTGAGCATCATGTAGGCGACGCTGAAGTAGATGCTGATGCCGGCCACGTCCACCAGTGTCGCGACGAACGGCGCGGAGGCACTCGCCGGATCGAAGCCGAGTCGACGGAGCACGAAGGGCAACATCGAGCCCGTCAGCGAGCCGAACGTCACGATGCCCACCAGCGAAACCCCCACCGTGAGCGCGATCAGGAGGTGGTGTACGCCGTAGTCGTAGAGCCCGAGCTCCTGCCAGGTGAGAATGCGTGCCACCGCGAGCAGGCCCAGAATCACGCCCAGCGCCAGCCCCGCGGGCAGTTCGCGCAATACGATGCGCCACCAGTCGCCGAGGCGCACTTCGCCGAGTGCCATGGCACGGATGATGAGGGACGTTGCCTGCGAGCCGGAGTTGCCGCCGGAGCTGATGATGAGCGGCACGAACTGCGCGAGCATCGTCGCCCGGTCGATGTCCGTCTGATAGTGCGCCATCGCCGATGCGGTGAACATCTCGCTGACGGCGAGCACCGACAGCCAGCCGGCCCGTTTGCGGACGTTCTGCCACAGGCTCACCTGCATGTAGGGCTCTTCGAGCGCCTGCATACCGCCGAACTTCTGCGCGTCCTCGGTCTGTTCTTCCTGGATGACGTCGATGACGTCGTCGACCGTGACCACACCCAGCAGGCGCCGGTCCTGATCGACGACGGGCAGCGCCACGAGGTCGTAGTTGGACGTGAGTTGCGACACCTCTTCCTGCGGCGTGTCCGGCGACACGCTCACCACGTCGGTCCAGGCATGCTCGCTGATGCGTGACCCTTCGGGGGCGGCCAGCAATTCCCGCAGCGACAGCACGCCGCGCAGCCGTCCGCCCGTATCGGTGGTGTAGATCGTGTACATCGCTTCACGACGCCCCGCCCGGGCCATGGTCCGGACGGCGCGCAACGACTCTTCCACCGTCAACGTCTCCTGCACCGAGACGAACTCGGTGGTCATGAGGCCGCCGGCGGTGTATGGGTCGTACTGCAGCAGGCGTTCGGTCTCGGCCTTCTCCGCGGGCTCGAGTTCCTGCAGGATCTCGTCGATGGTCTCGTCGTCGAGTTCCTCGAGCGCATCGGCGCGCTCGTCGGGATCCATCTCGGCGACGATCTCGGCGGCCTGCTGGGCCGGCAGCTCCTCGAGCACCTGCGTGCGGAGATCTTCGTCGAGATACTCCATCACCTCGGCCGCACGCTCCCTCGGGAGCGCGGCGAGGAACGCACGCACCTGTTCCTCCGGCAGCGCCTCTGCCACGTCGGCGAGGTCGGCCGGGTGCATTTCCTCCGTTTGCGGGCCGATGCTTGCCGGGTGCTCTTCGAGAAGCTCGAGCAGGTCCGGTACGATCAGCGCGGCAAGCGGCCGGTCCTTGTTGGCGCGTGGCGTCATCGGCGAAGGGGCGGCGGTCTGGCGCGCAAGTTAGACAAGGCCGGGCGGGAGGGCCATAGCCCGGTATTTCCAGAGAGCGGCCGGCCTGCCGTCAGACGATGGGTAGCGAGCCCCGCTCCTCGCGCACCGAACGCAGGGTCACACCGGCCAGTGTGAGCGCCGTGGCCAGAGCCTCCCGGTCGACCGGTGTCTCGGTGTCGAGCACCGCGCCAGTCATCGACACCTCGGCGGAGAGGATCCCGGGGACACCGGTCAGTGCCGTCCACACCGCCCGCACGGCATGGACGGAGAGGAGGCCGTCGATCTCCACGTAGGCACGGTAGCGTGGCATCTTTACAATCTCGACGACGTCGAGAGGTCGCTCAACTCCCGCGAATCGTGGATTCGCCTCCTGTTTTTGTCCCGTTGCCGCCTGCTGTATGCCTCGTGTCGCCTTTCTCGGATTGGGAGCCATCGGAACGCCCATGGCCCGGCACCTCGCCCGCCCGGAGTACGATCTCGTGGTCTGGAACCGCACGACGGCCCGTGCCACGGCCTTCGTGGCCCAGCATGGGGCTGCACAGGGCGTGCGGTTGGCGGCCACTCCCGCAGAGGCGGGGCGCGACCGTGACATCATCGTGACGTGCCTGCCGGTTTCCCGCGATGTGGAAGGGCTGCTGGACGGTCCTGACGGCCTCCTGGCCACGCTGCCATCGGGTGCGGTGCTGGTGGACTGCACATCGGGTGATCCGGTGACGTCGCGGCGCATCGCCGAACGTCTGGCGGCGCGTGGTATCGGTTTTCTCGACGCGCCGGTATCGGGGGGCGTGAGCGGCGCCGAGCAGGGGGCGCTCACGATCATGGTGGGAGGCGACGAGACCCTGCTCGAACGGGTGCGGCCGGTGCTCGAATGTTTCGGCAAGCGTATCGTTCATTGCGGTGGCATCGGGGCCGGCGACGCGCTCAAGGCCGTGAACAACGCCCTGCTGGCCATGCACATCTGGGGAACGGCCGAAGGGCTGGTCGCACTCGAGAAAGCGGGTGTGCGTTCCGACGTGGCCCTCGATGTGATCAACACCTCGAGCGGCCGGTCCAACGCCAGCATGAATCTGTTTCCCGAGCGGGTGCTCACGCGCGCCTTTCCGCGTACGTTCCGTCTGGCGCTGCTCGACAAGGACGTCGGCATCGCCGCCGATCTCGCGCGCGAACAGCAGATCGTGTCGCCTTTGCTGCAGCTCACGGCGGAGCTGTTCCGGCAGGCGCATCGCGAACTGGGTGAAGACGCGGATCACGTGGAGTCGGTGCAGGTGGTGGAGCGCCTCGGCGGTGGAACGATCGGCGGTAAACGTGATGCGGCGGAGTCGACATGAGCGGAGTTGGCAGCAGAGTCGGCCGCGAGATCGATATGACCGGCACCGACACGCCGGCACAGTCGTCCCGGATCGCCCCCGTCGAGGAAATCCGCGCCCGGTTTCCCGCCTTGCGTCGCCGCGAAGGTGATCAGACGGTGGCGTACTTCGATGGCCCCGGAGGTACCCAGGTGCCGCAGCGTGTCGTCGACGCCATGGGTGAGTATCTGCTGCATCACAACGCCAACACGCACTGGGCCTATCCCACCAGCGCGGAGACCGATGATCTGCTGCTGCGGTCGCGGGCGATTCTGGCGGATTTTCTGGGGGCGACTTCCAGAGAGATCGCCTTCGGCGCCAACATGACCACGTTGCTCTTCCACGTCGCCCGCGCCATCGGACGCGGATTGCGGGAAGGGGACGAGATCATCGTGACCGAACTCGATCACCATGCCAACGTCGCACCATGGCAGGCACTGGCACGGGAGCGCGGCGTGGTGCTGCGTTGGTTGCCCCTCGATCCCGCCACGTTCCGTCATGAGGAAGGAGCCTTCGAGCGGCTGCTTTCCGCGCGGACGAAGGTGGTGGCCGTCGGCGCGGCTTCGAATATCCTCGGTACGGTGAGTGATGTGAGCGGCATGGTGGCCCGCGCCCGCGACGCCGGTGCGCTCACCGTGGTCGATGCGGTGCACTATGCCCCGCATCACCTGGTCGACGCGGAATCCCTGGGCCCCGATTTCCTGTTGTGCAGCGCGTACAAATTTTACGGTCCGCATGTGGGCGTGGTGTATGGCCGCCGCGAAGCCACGGCGGCGCTCGATCTGCCGCGTCTCGAGCCGGCGCCGGATTGGGTGCCGGAATGCCTCGAGACTGGCACCCAGAATCACGAAGGCATCGTGGGGGCCGCGGCGGCCGTCGAGTTTCTGGCATCGCTCGCCGAGGGCGATGTCGTGGGATTCTCGCGACGCGCCCGTCTCGCGCAGGTGATGACCACGTTGCAGAATCGGGGGGATGTGCTCTTCGCGTATCTCTGGGAGCATCTCGCGCGCATCGATGGCGTGACCCTGTACGGTCCACCGCCGGGCACGCCACGAACCGCCACGTTGTCGTTCCGTGTACGCGGGCACACCAGCGAAGAGGTGGCGCGTGCGCTCGCACCCCGCGGCGTGTACGTCTCCCACGGCGATTTTTACGCGACCACGGTGGCGCGCAAGCTGGGTTTCGCCGACGAAGGCTTCGTGCGGGCGGGGTGTGCATGTTACACGACCCTCGACGAGATCGAACGGCTCGTCGACGGCGTGCGGGCGTTGTCGCACGGGGCGGTCTGAATGCGCCGGTTCGTCTGGCGATCGACACTCCGATCGACACCGCAATCCATGCAACGCTCGATGCCGCGATCGTTGCAACGCTCGATACGGCGACGGCTGCGGCTCGGCATCACCGGCATGGCATTGGGACTGACGGTGCCGCTCGCCGCCTGCGAGGAATCGCGAACCACCCGGCAGGCGCTGCCCGCCGCCGAATTCCTGTTCGCCGCCGGCGACTCCACCTACTGGGTGCGTAGCGGCGGCGAAGGCATGCGCGTGCGCAGTGCGCCCATTCTGCTCACACAGGTCGACGGGCGGCTGTTCGAGATTTTCATCGGCGACGATGGCGCCGAATACCCCGACGCGTCGTTCGCCACGGCACGGCTCTGGGCACGTTCGCTGCAGGGGCAGGACAGCACACTGCTCTTCGCCGACAGTACCGTGCTGCGCGAACTCGCCTCCTGGCGACGCCATCATCCGCGGGAAATGGAGATCGATCCCGCCGATGAGGAAGTGATCGACGATCCGCGCACCGTGGTGCAGGACGACATCGAGATTCTCGATGTGCATGGTCCCTACCTCACGTTCGAACATCTGCTGAATGTCGATATCGACGGAGGGCCATCGCATCGGCACACCGGTCGCCGCTACGTTGTGGATGTGCGCACCGGGCGTCTCATGGGTTTGGGCGAACTGCTCGGCGGCGCGGAAGCCACGCGGGTGGTGGGACAGGCCCGCACCTCACTCCGGCAATTGCTCGATTCCATTCGTATCGCCGGCGCGGGAGGGGACGATCGTGCGGCGGTGGCCCTGGAGACGCTGGAGAGTTTTGTCTTCGATTCCACGTCGTTCGGTGTGACCGATGTGGCGCGCGCGCCGGCCGTGGCCTTCATGGTTCCGGGCAATGGCGTGGATGGCGAGGCGCTGGCATTGCATCTCCCGCCGATCGCCGTGAGCGAACCGGTCTGGTGGAAGGCCGTCAGACCCGCACTCCCCGAATGGAGCGCGGATTCGTCCGTCGTGCGCTGGGAGCGTGGCAGCTATCAGGTGACCGCACGCCCCTCGGCGGACGGCGATGCGTTGGCGCTCGTCCTGAACGCCGGCGGTGGAGCGCAGGGGCGTCATGAATGGCCGGTGGCGACCGTGGGAGCCCCGGCCTATCAGCTCATCGCACTCGAATCCCCGCCCCTCGACAGCGCGTCACGCGCGGCTCTGGCGCGGGCGTTCGATGTGTCCACCGCACTCGATGGCATGGTGCAGCGGGCGCAGTATCGCCGGGTGCCCCGTCGCACGGCACTTCCCTCGTCGATGTGGCGTCGGGTGAACAATGCCACGTCCCGTCCGACCTCCTTCCGTCCTGCACCATGAGTGCCTCATGACCGAACGCGCCGTGCGTCCCGTCTCCGCATCCCAGCATGAAACGAGTGAGCTCATCATGCCGCACGATGCCAATATCCTTGGTCACGCGTTCGGCGGTGCGATCATGGCCATGGTCGACAAGGCGGCGGCCGTGGCGGCGTTCCGGCATGCCCGCACGGCGTGCGTGACGGCATCGATCGATCGGGTCGATTTCCGGGAGCCCATTCACGTGGGTGATCTCGTGACCTGCAAGGCGTCGGTGAATTTCGTGGGCACCACGTCCATGGAAGTGGGAGTGCGTGTGGAAGCCGAGGATCTCATCGGTGGCACACGGCGCCATACCAACACGTGCTATCTCACGTTCGTGGCCATCGATCGCAATGGACGTCCGGTACCGGTGGCGCTGGTGCAACCGGAGAACGAGGAGCAGGAGCGTCGCTACGAAGCCGCGCAGGCGCGCCGCCAGCGTCGGCTCGAGGAGCGGCAGGCGGAAGCCGCGTCCGACGAAAGGGTACACCAGCGTTGATGCGACATCCATGACATCTGCGTCCGATGCGCCCGCGGCACACGATACATTCGCCGCGCTGCGGGTGCCGAATTTCCGATGGTACATCCTGGCCCTGTTCACACTGACGCTCGGTGTACAGATCCAGGGCACGGTGGTGGGATGGCAGGTCTACGATCTCACACGGGATCCGCTCGCCCTGGGATTCATCGGACTGGCCGAGGCGCTGCCCGCCATCAGTCTGGCGTTGTTTGCCGGTCATGTGGTGGATCTGCACGATCGACGCCGCATCGCGATCGCCGCACTCATGGTGCTGGTGGGGTGTTCGCTGGGACTGTGGTGGCTGGCGCATCCATCGCCGTACCTGCTGCACGCTCTCACCTCCGCCGCGCGTGTACATGCCATCTACGGCGTGATCATCGTCAGTGGTGTGGCGCGGGCCTTTCTGCAGCCCGCACGGCAGGCACTCAGCGCGGAGTTGGTGCCGCGCACGCTCTATTCCAATGCGGTGACCTGGCGCAGCGGCACCTTCCAGCTCGCGGCCGTGCTTGGACCGGCGCTCGGCGGCGTGTTGTACGCCATCGGAGGCACGGTGCTCGGCTATTCGGTCGACGCCGCGCTCATGGTGTTCGCGGTGGGCGTCCTGGCCACGGTCCGGCATCGTTCACCCATCCGTGAGGTGTCCACGGAACCGGTGCATGTGGCCATTCTGAGCGGCCTGCGTTTCATGTGGAGCGAACCGCTGCTGCTCAGCGCCCTGACGCTCGATCTGTTCTCGGTGCTGTTTGGCGGCGCCGTGGCGCTGCTGCCGGTGTTCGCGGCGGAGATCCTGCGTGCCGGACCGTCTGCGCTGGGTATGTTGCGGGCCGCGCCCGCCGTGGGCGCCGTGCTCACCAGCATCGTCCTCACGAGGTGGCCGCCTTTCGCACACACGGGACGCAATCTGTTGATCGCCGTGTCCGGATTTGGCATCTGCACCATCGTATTCGGCCTCAGTCGTTCTCTGCCGCTGTCACTGGCCGCGCTGGCCGTGGGCGGAGCCTTCGACGTGGTGAGTGTGGTGATCCGCAGTCTCATGCTGCAGATGCGCACGCCGGAAGCCCTGCTGGGGCGGGTGTCCGCCGTCAATCAGATCTTCATCGGATCATCCAACGAGATCGGCGCATTCGAATCGGGCGTGACGGCCCGGTGGTGGGGCGCGGTCACCGCCGTCGTGGTCGGCGGGATGGCCACCCTGGCCGTCGTAGCCACGGTGGCCTGGCGTGTTCCCACATTGCGCCGACTGAAACAACTGACACACTGATCGTCCGTCGCACACCGGTGATTCATCCGATTCATCGAAGAATCTCCAGCGCGCGACGGGTGGGTCAGGTGTCAATCGGGACCGAGTTGTGCGTGTGCCGTGCGTGTGTCGTGAGCGGGCCTTTCCCGCGTCATCCGTGAGTCACTGCACGTTGACGCGATTGGTCGTCGCGGTCACGTTGAAGGTCTGGGCGAGAGTACCGGGAGTGTACTTGCCATCCGTGTACAGCCCGTCCACTGCGGTGCCCGATTCGCTGCCGCCCGTGTAGAGGCGGTATCCGTTGCCTGCCGTGAGCAGCGGCGAAGAGATCACCAGCGACTGATACGCCTTGATCGGTGCGATGTCGAGAATGGCCTGATCGCCGCTCGACTGCAGGTGCACGATGCTGCCGGCACTGCGCGCACTGCTGAACGTGAACTGCACCGAGCGCTGCGTCGAGGTCGTGCCCGGGGCCTGGGCCATTCCGGAACTGCCGGTCGCCACCAGGAAGCCGCCGGTCATGGTGAACGTGCCGTCGTAGTCGATCGGCGCGTTGTTGTTGGCCGTCGGGCCGGCCACCACCAGGCAACCGCCACTCATGGCAACGTTGGCGTTGGAGTCGAAACCATCGCCGCCCGCAATACTGGTGATACGTCCACCGGTGATGCGGATCGTGTAGTTCCCGGTCGGACGCCCGGGTGCGGTGTCGCCATTGCCTGCCAGGTTGATGCCGTCATCGCTCGACACCACGCGCACCCGCCCGCCGTTGAAGGTCATGTCGGCCGTGCCGGCTTCGATGCCTTCGTAACTCTTCGTCACGTCGATCGTGCCGCCGTTGATGGTGACCGCCGAATCCGCATGCACACCATCGTCTCCGGTGCTGATGCTGAACGCGCCGCCGTTCACCACGAGGTTGGCATTGGAGTGCAGGCCATCGTCGGCGGTATCGAGCGTCACGGTGCCGCCATCGGCCACCAGTATCACGCCGGCCTTGAGTCCCTTGGCGGAGAGGGTGTCGGGAATGGTCACCGCGCTGCCGCCGTGGGTGACGGCCTTGAGGGTGCCACCCGTCATCAGCAAATCCGTTTCCGCCTGCACCGCATCATTGCCCGCAGTCAGTGTGAACGTGCCACCGGCCAGCAACACATACCCGAGGGCGGCATCGCCGTCTTCCGTGGACTTGAGCGCATCACCACCGGCCGTGACGTCGAGCGTGCCGCCCCGCACCACGAGGTAGTCCTTGCCGCGGATGCCGTCTTCCTTCGCATTCACGGTGATACGCCCCGAACGGATCACGAGACCGTCCTTGGAATGAATCCCGTGCTTCACCTTTCCGGTGATGGTGAGTGCACCTTCACCACCGATGGACAGGTCGACTTTGCTGTAGAGCGGCGCATTCTGTTCGGCGCCCGACGGATACGACGTGCCGTCCTGCAGCGTGTTCGTCGAACCGCTGGCCAGTACGATCGCCGCGCGTTTGGCCTTGGAGATGAACAGCGGAACATCGGTCGTGCGGGTGATGGAGGCCCCATCGAGCACGAGACGAACGAGGCCGGTATCGGACGTGCTCACGAACACCTGCCCGTCGGTCATGGTGCCACTGAGTCGATAGGTACCCGCGGCATTGATGGTCACCGTGCCGCCACTGACCGATGCCCCGGATCCGGTGATGGTCGCGCCCGTGCCGCTCAGCACGATCGTCGTCGCCGTGACCCCATCGATGGTGTAGTCGGCGGTGACTTCATGATCGGCCGTGTTCGTCGACATCGCCGACGCCACCGTGTAGGCATTGGTGAGTTTCGCGTCTTCACTGCAGGACAGCGAGGCCACGGAAAACGTCGACGTGGATCCGCTGCCCGTCCCGCCGGTCGATGAGGTGTCCCCTCCGCCCGTGGGAGCGGTGGCGCTGTCGCTGTTGGTACTGCAGGCGCCGAGCAGCAACGCTGCAGCGATTGCCATGACAGACAATCGACCGCGCGTCGGGCTCGGATTCTCGAAGAAAGACAGTGGCATATGGGGCTCCGTGTGTTGCGCAGATGCTTGACGCAGGTGCTCATGCAGATGCGGGTGAGTGCATGTGCCTGCGCAACACGTGAGTAACGGACGCCCCTACGGCACGACCTCGGCCAGTTCTTCGGTGAGCGCGAGTTCGATTTCGGTCCCGTCACGCGCGATCATGGTGTTGGCGAACACGGAGCGCGCTTCCTGTTCGAGATCGCGCGTATCGCGGGAATACCGCGCGGAGATGTGCGTGAGCACGAGACGTCGGGCGGAGGCCTGCAGTGCGACCTGCGCGGCTTCCCTGGCCGTGGAATGCCCGGTCTCGAGCGCGCGGGCGCTCTCCTCGTCGGCAAACGTGGCTTCGTGAATGAGCAGATCGGCGTCCTGCGCCGCGGCGATGGTGCTGTCGCAGGGGCGGGTGTCGCCGGTGATGACGATACGCCGACCACGCCGACGCTCACCAACCAGCACCTGGGGTTCGATGACCCGGCCATCCTCGAGCGTGATGGACTCGCCCCGGTGGATGCGTCCCCACAGCGGGCCCTCCGGAATGCCCAGCTCCCGCGCCAGATCGGGGTTGAACCGTCCGCGCCGCTCCTCCTCGACCAGGGCGTAGCCAAGCGCCGCCGTGCCGCGGTGATCGACGGCAAAGGTGTCGATCCGATAGTCACCACGCTTGAGGCTGGCACCGGCTTCCAGCTCGGTGATGTCTACAGGAAACGTGGTACGTTCGCCACCAATGTTGATGCACTGACGCAACGTTTTGCCCGTGCTACGCGGTGTCCACAGTCGCAACGGCTCAGTCCGCCCCTGAAGTGCCATCGTACGGATGAGTCCGGTTATCCCCAGCAGGTGGTCCGAATGGACGTGCGTGAAGAAGACCTCGGCCAGGGCGAACGAGACGCCATAGCGCATCATCTGACGTTGCGTGCCTTCACCGCAGTCGAACAGCAGCGTTTCCCCCTCGCGGGTGATAGAAATGGCGCTGACCCCACGTTCGACGGTGGGGCGGGAGGCGGCGGTGCCAAGAAAACGGACGAGAAGCGGCATGGTCCGAATATAGACCGCTCCGATCGAAGGACGGGGACCGGCCCGGGGATGCCGCTGCTGTGATAGCCGACGTCTCAGCACCGAGAGGGTGATCTGTGACGTCGGTTCCAGCCGAGCACATGTACGGCCCGGGGCTTGCAGTGCATGGAAGACGGTTCGCCGCGGTGGGCTGCTGCTGTAATGGATCCGGTGTCGGGTTCGATCACCAGCCGCTCATCGCCTTCAACAGGGACTTCCGGACGGCCGGGGGGCGTATGACCGGAAAGAGCCGACGTGGTTTTGCCTCGATGGATCCAGCGCGTCAGCGCGAGATCGCCAGCAAGGGCGGGCGTGCTGCGCATGAAAAAGGCACCGCACACGAGTGGTCGTCAGACGAAGCACGTGAAGCGGGGCGCAAAGGCGGGGTCGCGGTGAGTCGCGATCGCGCGCACATGGCCGCAATCGGCCGCGAGGGCGGGGAGTCGCGCAGCGCGGCTGCCCGCCAGGCGCGTGTCGGTCGTGTCTACGATCCCCGTATGTCGGAGCGGGAAGTGCCCATGCATGTCGCGCGTGAAGGAATGCGCGATGGTGTGCGGGAAACGGATCGCCCACGCCTGATACCGATGGATCGTCCGAGGACGATGCCGATGCGGAGCGACGAAACGTCGTTGCGCTGAGGTGTTGCGCCGGACACAGGGCTGAACGGCCGGTCGGGAAACCCCGGCCGGCCGTTTTCATTGTGCCTGCATTGGTGTGTGGTGTTCGCGTGACGTCTCCCTCAATACGTCGCGAGCAGCGTGGCCAGGCGTGAGTCGTCGATGTTCTGCCCACTGACCACCACCGCGATCGGTCCCGTTTGCGGCGTCACGCGCCCATGGCGCAGCGCGGCGACAGTGACGGCACCGGCGCCTTCCACCTTCATGCCCGTGGTGCGGTGCAGCCAGGCGATGCTCTCGCCGATCTCCGCTTCGGTCACGAGCACCAGATCGTCGGCGCAGCGTTGGCCGATGTACAGGGCCTCTTCGTCGATCTGACCGGCCAGGCCGTCGGCCAGTGTCGGTGTCACCGTCGTCTCCTGCACACGGCCGGCGCGCACGGAGTGTGTCATCGCCGCGGTCTCTTCGCTCTGCACACCGATCACGTGTACGTGCGGAGCGAGGGTGCGCAATACGGCACCCATGCCACCCAGCAGTCCGCCGCCACCCGTGCAGATCAGCACGGTCGTCACCGTCGGCAACTGCTCCAGCAGTTCGAGCGCGACCGTGCCCTGACCCGCGAGCAGATCGAGACCGAGACAGGGATTGATGAACCGGATGTCGTGCTGTGCCGCATGGGCTTTGGCCAGCACCATCGCCGCGTCGTAGTCCAGTGCTTCGTCGTTGACGATCGCGCCCAGTGCCCGAATACCGTCCTTTTTCACCTGGGGCGCGGTGCGCGGCACATACAGCATGGCTGGCGTATCGAACGCTTTGGCCGCGTACGCCACACCCAGTCCATGATTGCCGGCGCTCGACGCCACCACGCCCTTGCGTCGTTCCTCTTCCGTCAGCTCCGCCAGCACGTTGTAGGCTCCGCGGACTTTGAACGAACCCGTCGGATTCTCGAGTTCGAGCTTGAGCCACACCTCCACACCGAGCTGATCGGACAGAGATTCGTTTCGGACCAGTCTACTGGGCGGCATGATCGTGCGCACGTGCCGCTCGGCGGCGCGGACCGCGTCGACGGTGGGCAGGATGGTGGGATCGAGTGATGACATCAGAAGCCCGGCAACGGGAGAGGATCGTTGGACGCATCCGGCACGCGTCCCTGCGAAGGAGAGTCGGTGTCGTGTGAGGCGTTCACCCGCGCAATGTATCCGTCGACGTCGAACTTCGTCTTCGCCCGGGCCGTCGACATGGGACGCAGACCGCCCCAGATGGGCCGATTGCCCCAGGGGCGATCCCAGAGTCCCAGACACCACATGATACCGCCCACGCTGTTCGCGTCGCGTCCATCGAGCGCGTACTTGTCATTCAGGTGAAAGAGCCAGCGGCGCGCCGCTTCAGGATTCGCGGTCCAGAGCAGCATGGTCTTACCCCACAGCATGCGTGGGTAGTTGTGGATCACCCCCTGCGTGAGCAACTCGCGCTGCGCCGCGTTCCAGAGCGTGTCGCCGGTTTCCGCGCGTTCGAGCTGCTCCAGGGTGTACTGCACGGGACGTTCGTCGTGTGCATGTGCTTCCATGGTCCGCTGCGCCCAGGCGGGCAACGCGGCAATCTGATCGAACGCGGGGGTACGCAGACACCAGTTGAAGGACAGCTCCCGCCAGGTGACGAGTTGCTGGACGAAGGCATCGAGCGGCGGCGCGCCGATGCCCGCGGCACGCGCTTCGCGTACGAGTCGCGCCGGTGCGATCTGTCCGTAGTGCAGATATGGCGAGAGACGGGATGTGCTCCCGGCGTCGCTGGCTTCGTTGTGCTGCGTGTCGTATCGGGGAAGTCCGGTGATGAGGAACTGCTGCCAGCGGGCTTCGGCGGCCTCGCTGCCTCCCGCGAGCGTCACCGCCGGCACGGTGTGATCGATGGTGCAGGCGCTGACGATATCAGCAATGTCGGCATCGGTCATCGTGGCGATCGGCAGCGGTCCGCGATTTCCACCCTCACGAATCAGGGCACACAACGATTGCCGGAGCGATTCGGACACGGCCCGTTTCGGAGCGCGGTCCTCCACCGGTTCGATGGCATGATCGAGCAGGCGCGCAATTTTGGGGCGGATCGTGCGCGCCGCGTATTCGGCTTTCTCGAAGAGCCCACTGGGAACCGTGCACACGCTGTCCACGGCCAGCACGCGGCACTGCACGCGCTCGGCGAATCTGTTCAGGCGTTCGCGGACGCCGGCCGTGGGGAGGAGATCCGTGAACACCACGTACGCCCGCGCGGCCAGACGATCCACCACCCGTCGGTCATCGTCACGATGGGCGCGCAGCACGAACTGATAGTGCCATCCATGTGCTTCCGCACGTCGGGCGGTATCGCGGGCACCCTGCAGGATGAACGTATGGTGGCGCGCCGAAGCGTGGGGATAGGTCGGGTCCAGTCCCTGATGAATCACCACCGGCAGACCGAGGCGATCGGCCGTACGGACCGCCGCGCGCAGCCCCCAGTTCTCATCCAGCCGATGGGTGGACTGCATCCAGTACAGCACGTATTCCCCGTCCGGCCGATAGCGTTTCCCGTTCAGATCCACCGTCCGCGGCACGAGCTGGTCGCGCACATAGTCCGCCCCGAGGGGATGTGGTGTGGTCGACGGTGTGCGATCGGAATGCGGGAGGAATGCCATGGATGCACATAAATACCATGGAGCGTATCGGCGGCCAGTCTTCCGCATGCGTGCGCGTGCGCCTTGACACCACTCGTATGCCGGCTAGCTTCCCGTGCGTTACCCGATCGGCCCCGCGCTACCGGAGCGGGGCCATTTTTGTCGGGTCGACACACCTGGGGCTGTAGCTCAGCTGGGAGAGCGCTGCATTCGCATTGCAGAGGTCAGGGGTTCGAGCCCCCTCAGCTCCACTCGATATCTACGGAACCTTTTCGGGTTCCAGGGTATCAAATACGACCGGATCGTGACGGATCCGGCACTGGTGTGACGCAGGAACCTACTGCATCGTCCAGTGTATGTAGCGCCAAGCCCGCCGCCGATCGGTAGGACGGAGAGTTCCAATGACGGCGAGCGTGGCACCTTTTTGAGCCCTCGGCTGCGAAAGCGGTCGGGGGCTCTTTGTTTTGCGGCATCCGGGTGGCGGCATCCCGGGGGGCCGCATCCCGGGGGGCCGCATCCCGGGGGGCCGCATCCCGGGGGCCGCATCCCGGGGGCCGCATCCCGGATGCGGTCGGAGCCGTCTTCGGAGCCGTCCGCGGGTCAGAGCCCGGCCAGATCGGCGCGCATGGCCCGGAACACCTCGGCCAGGAACCGGTTCTCCTCTTCCTCCACCGTCCCGGCGAAGTCACTCATGGCGGTGAAGCCCAGATTGCCGAGAAAGCGCATGATCGCACTCTCCCGAACGGGCAGGTCGAGGACCCGCTCACTGAGGGTCTGACCATCGGGACCGGTGCGGAAACCCAGGGTGAAGACGATACCCCGCCCGGCAAAGAGATGCTGCAGGGGGGACCGCATCAGTCGCTCGGTGATGAGCGGCAGATGCCACTCCGGATCTTTGGTGAAGCGCAGCTCCCAGGCGCGTTGGCGGGGGGTGTCGATGTGCACGAAGGTCCCCTGGATGTTGGTCGCGCCCACGGTGAACAGGCCGAATTTTGCGAGCGCGTCCGCGGTGATCAGCAGGGTATCGGGCATGGCCCGCGCGGTGCCTTCCATCGGCTGCAGGTGACCGTCATGCGACCGGAAGCGCATGGAGACCCGCTTGTTGGCCGCTTGGACGTCGAACCATTCCGCGCCCGAGCGATCGGTCAGACGATACCGCCAGCGGGAGGACTCCACGTATTTGCGCAGGAACTTCGCGTAGGCCGGATACGCGCCCTGGATGCGGCTGGCGTCCACGCGGAATTGCAGGGCCACGAGTGTCGATCCGTCGGCGTGGGCCGTGGTCGCGACCGAGTCGAGCAGCAGGAAACGTCCGAAGGCGGCCGTGGTGCGGGGGAACGTGGTGCGGTAGTCGCTGCGGAGCGCGCCGGCCGGACGTTCCGCCGAGAGCAGGAATCCCCGCATGAGATCATTGAGTCGTGCCGGTGGCATGGTCCCCACGTGGTGCTCCACCGCCGTGTGCCACAGCCAGTCGTTTTCGCCCCGCTGCGACAACGCGATGATATGCCGCTGTTCACCCAGGCGTGAAGGCACCGGCACGTCGGAGCGCGCCGTGAAGAGATACTCGTTGTTGGCCAGGAGGGCCTGCACCTCGAGCTCACGCTCCGAGCCGGTGGTGGTGGAGCGCATCCCCGTCCAGAGGGCGGTGTCGTTGACCAGCTTGGAGGGCGCGAATGCGTATCGGGCGAGGCGCATGCGGGCGTTCGCGAACTTGGGCGTGCGCACCACGTTGGTGAACCGGTACTCGAATGCGGATGCCACCGCGTCCAGATTGGCTCGCGCCGACGCCACGTCGCCGCCGGCCCCCACCACGGCAGCCCGGCAACCGGCCATGACGGCGAGCAGCAGAACGCTCACCAGTGGGCGCAGGGCCCTGCTGGCGTGAGCGCGTGGGGGCGTCTTCACGAAGGCGGTATGGAGCAAGCGTGTCAGCGGGGTAAAGAGGCGGAACGGGGAGCCGGCGCTCGTATGGAGCGAAGGACGCGAAGGTACGCTGCGGAGGCACACGGGAGGTACCCGCATGTATACCCCGCCGGGTTAAATTGAAGGTCCTCTTTACCCGTACATCCGTGTCCGATTCCGTGCTTCACGATACAACACCCGCTCCGCGCCGCGATTTCATTCGGGAGATGGTGGCCGACGACGTCGCCACCGGCCGTTTCGGTCGGGGGCCCGCCACGCGCTTTCCGCCCGAACCGAACGGCTTCCTGCACATGGGGCATGCGAAGTCGATCTGCCTGAACTTCGGCATCGCGAAGGAGTTCGGCGGCACCTGCAATCTGCGCTTCGACGACACCAATCCGGCCACGGAAGACGTGCGCTATGTGGAATCGATCAAGCGGGACGTGCAGTGGCTGGGCTTCCAGTGGGACGGGGAGTACTACGCGTCGGACTATTTCGAGCAGCTCTACGAAATCGCCGAACGACTGGTGACGAACGGCAAGGCCTATGTCGACGATCAGAACGAAGAGGAGATCCGCACCAACCGCGGCACGGTGACCTCGGCGGGCACGCCGAGTCCGTGGCGCGACCGGTCGGTGGAAGAGAATCTCGATCTGCTGCGTCGCATGAAGGCCGGCGAGTTCCCCGACGGTTCGCGCGTGTTGCGGGCGAAGATCGACATGGCGCATCCGAACATGGTGATGCGCGATCCGCTGCTGCTGCGTATCCGTCATGCGCATCATTACCGGCGCGGCAACGACTGGTGCATCTATCCGCTGTACGACTTCGCGCACGGACTGAGTGATGCCATCGAAGGCATCACACGTTCGTTGTGCACGCTGGAGTTCAAGGACGCGCGCGACATCTACGACTGGCTGGTGCACGAAGCCGGTTATGTGAACCCGCCCACGCAGATCGAGTTCGCACGATTGCAGCTCGACTACACGGTGCTCAGCAAGCGCAAGCTGCTGAAGCTGGTGAACGAAGGCCGTGTGAATGGGTGGGACGATCCACGCATGCCCACGATTGCCGGCCTGCGCCGTCGCGGCGTGCGTCCCGAAGCCATTCGTGCCTTCGCCGAAACGATCGGTGTGGCGCGCAAGGATGCGCGGGTGGAGTACGCCACGTACGAGCATGCCGTGCGCAACGATCTGAACATGGAAGTGCCGCGCCGACTCTGCGTGCTCAATCCGCTCAAGGTCGTGCTCACCAACTACCCGGAAGGGCAGGTGGAGGAGCTCGAAGCGCAGGACTATCCGCACGACGTGCCCAAGACCGGCAGTCGGTTGGTGCCGTTCTCGCGCGAGTTGTATGTCGACCGGGATGACTTCATGGAAGACCCGCCGAAGAAGTTTTATCGGCTGGCGCCGGGTCGTGAGGTGCGGTTGCGGTTCGGGTATCTCATCACCTGTAACGAGGTGGTGAAGAACGAGGCGGGTGAGGTGATCGAATTGCGCTGCACCTACGATCCCGCCACGCGCAGCGGCAATGCGCCTGATGGCCGGAAGGTGCAGGGCACGATTCACTGGGTGAGTGCCCCGCACGCCGTGTCGGTGGAAGTGCGGCTGTACGACCGGTTGTTCAGTCAGGCCGATCCCGACGATGTGCCGGACGGACAGGAGTTCTTCGATACGCTGAACCCCGATTCGCTGGTGGTGATTCCCGACGCGAAAGTCGAACCGAGTGTGATGGCTGATCCGGTGGGGTCACGCTATCAGTTCGAGCGGGTGGGGTATTTCTACGCCGAACCCGAAGGCAGCACAGCGGAGAAGCGCGTGTTCAATCGCATCGTCGGTCTGCGTGACAGTTGGGCCAAGGAAGTGAAAAAGAGCTGACGCGCGTGCTGATGCGCTCTGATGCGCTCTGGTGCGTTCTGATGGTACGCGGTGCGTTGCGGGGGTGACGGAGATCCGTCGCCCCCGTTGCATAGTGGGGCATGTCCCCGCCGAGTTGCGCAAAACGTCGAGCGCCGAGCAGAATATGGGTATGCCAAACGTGCAAGAACGCCGTTGGTCCGTCGAGGACGTGTGGGCGCTTCCGGATGACGGCAACCGTCATGAGACCGTGGACGGGGAGCTGCTGGTGAGCCCTGCGCCGCGGGCAGGGCATCAGGTCGTGGCGTTCGGAATGGCGTCCGCATTGCGGGAGTGGGTGCGCGCCCGCCGGATCGGTGTGGTGTTGGTGGCACCGTCGGACGTCATCCTCGACTCCTACACCCTGGTGCAGCCTGACGTGTTCGTCTTGCCGCCTGTGGGCCGCGATGTGCTGTGGGGTGAGACCCCGGTGCCGACGCCACTGCTGGTGATCGAAGTGTTGTCGCCGGGCACGGCGCGCGTCGATCGCCTGAAAAAACGTCCGCGATTCCAGCGGGCTGGCATCGAGTGCTGGCTGGTCGATCCGGAATCGCAGTTGGTGGAGCGGTGGTTGCCGGATGCGGATCGGCCGGAGATCTGCGTCGAAGCCGTTCGCTGGGCGCCGGCTGGTGTCGGCGAGATGTTCGAATTGCGGTTGGCGCCCGTGTGGGAAGAGGCTGGGTTGCCGGCGCAGGCGTAACGGGAGGGACACGCGTCGGGAGGATGATACACGCGTAATTGTGGTGACGAAGATTGATCGCCCCCGTTGTATGGTGGGGCATGTCCCCGCCGAGTTGCGCAAAACGCCGAGCGCCGAGCAGAATATGGGCATGCCGAACGTGCAAGAACGCCGTTGGTCCGTCGAGGACGTGTGGGCGCTTCCGGATGACGGTAACCGTCATGAGACCGTGGACGGGGAACTGCTGGTGAGCCCTGCGCCCAAGGTGAAGCACCAGGTGGTGGGGGGCGCGGTATATCGCGCCCTGTTCGAATGGGTGCGGCAGGGAGGCATTGGAGTGACGCTGTTTGCGCCCACCGATGTGATCCTCGATCCCCATACGCTCGTGCAGCCGGATATCCTCGTGTTGCCTCCGATTGGCCGGGATGTCACGGAGGGCGACGTGGCTGTGCCAACGCCGTTGCTGGTCATCGAGGTGCTGTCGCCGGGCACGGCACGTAACGACCGTCTGAAGAAGCGCCCGCGGTTCCAGCGGGCCGGCATCGAGTGCTGGCTGGTGGACATCGATTCGCAACTCGTGGAGCGGTGGGCGCCCGATGCCGACCGGCCGGAGATTTGCGTCGAGGCTGTTCGTTGGATACCAGCCGGCGCGCATGAAGAATTCGAATTGCGGCTGGCGCCGGTGTGGGAGGAAGTCGGTTTGCCGGTGATCGAATCGGAGTGAGGAATCACGCAGGCGTTGGCAGGATGATGCGCACGTAGTTGTGGTGACGAAGAGTGGTCGCCCCCGTTGTATGGTGGGGCATGTCCCCGCCGAGTTGCGCAAAACGCCGAGCGCCGAGCAGAATATGGGCATGCCGAACGTGCAAGAACGCCGTTGGTCCGTCGAGGACGTGTGGGCGCTTCCGGACGACGGTAACCGCTACGAGACCGTGGACGGGGAGCTGCTGGTGAGCCCCGCGCCCCGGTGGTTCCATCAGACGGCTGCTGGAGCGTTGCACGCCGAACTGCGGGCGTGGCTGCGCAGCACCGGCAAGGGCGTTGGTGTGGCGCTCATCGCCCCGGCGGACGTCATTCTCGATGCCTACACGCTGGTGCAGCCTGACGTGTTCGTTGTGCCGCCCGTCAGTCGCGCGGTGATGCGAGGCAAGGAACCCGCGCCGGATCCCTTGCTGGTCATCGAGGTGCTGTCGCCGGGCACGGCACGTAACGACCGCCTCAAGAAGCGTCCGCGGTTCCAGCGGGCCGGCATCGAGTGCTGGCTGGTAGACATCGATTCGCAACTCGTGGAGCGGTGGGCACCCGATGCCGACCGGCCGGAGATTTGGATCGAAGCGGTGACGTGGGAGCCGGCGGGTGTGGCGGAGCCGTTCCATCTGGCGTTGGCTCCCCTCTGGGAAGAGATCGGGGAATAGGCGAGCCCCACTACCATCCGATCCGGCACGCCCTATATTTGTGGGCTCCCCCCCGTCTTTGGAGGGGGAAAGCCAGCTGCCCCTTAGCTCAACTGGCAGAGCGTCTGACTCTGGATCAGAAGGTTCCTGGTTCGACCCCAGGAGGGGCAATCGAAAGCCCGCCAACGACTTAGCGCGTTGGCGGGCTTCGTGTTTTTTTGCCTGAATTGCCCCAAGGTAGTACAGTACAGCACCTCTCTACGAGTCCTTACCATGCCAATCCCCATGTCCCGCTTCATTCTGCGGCTCAATGCGCGTGTCATCCGTACCTGCGCGGCCCTCGTGACTGGATGGGCACTCTCGGCCTGCTTCCTCCTCCCCAATGAGGATTGCCTTTCCATCGGAAGCTATGGCGTCATGGTCCGTGTCGTCGACGCCTCCACGCGCAAACCGATTGCACCCATCGCGACCGTCACCATCACCGAAGCCGCCTACACGGAGATCCTCAGGGAGAGCGGCAGCAAACCGGACGATCCCGTGTACATGGGTGCCAACGAACGGGTAGGCATGTACGACCTTCGTGTCGAAGCCCCTGGGTACGTCACCGCAACACGAAACGGTCTCGTTGTCAGGCGAGGCGGCCGTTGCAATCATCTCCAGCCCGCAGAGGTCGTTGTCGGACTCGTCGCAACGACTCCGTGAAAACTTGACATATTAGTAAAAATTGATGTATTTGAGCCCGTGCCCACTGCCACTGCTCTCGACCTCACCCGATCGGCCCAGCTTTTCCACGCGCTCTCCGACGAGACGCGTCTCGCGGTGCTGGAGATGCTGCGCGAGGGCGAGCGGTGCGTGTGTGAGCTGCAGGACGCACTCGATGCGGCGCAGTCGCGCCTGTCGTTCCACTTGAAGGTGCTCCGCGAGGCAGGCCTCGTGATCGATCGCAAGGAGGGACGCTGGTCGTACTACCGCATCAACGCCGAGGCCTTTGGGGAAGTGCACGACCTCGTACGGGTGCTCGGCACGGAAGCGACCCGCGGCAAGCGTACGCTCAGGGTCTTTGGTCGCTGCTGCGACTGAGAAACATCCCCGCAACGGCACGTCGGCATGGGCGCCTTCCGGCGCCCTGTTTCGGATTCAACGCATCAAGAAATGTTGCTGTACGTCTACCACCCACATCGGAGTACACATGTCGGCAGACACCCCTGATATCAGCAATATCGTCCGCGAGAAGTACGGCGAGGCCGCCCGCCGGGTTCTCGAAGTGACGGGGCCGGCCGCCGCCGAATGTTGTGGTCCCGTGAACTCGTGTTGTGGCGCCGCCGCGTTCAATGGGTCGGTCGATCCCATCACCGCGAACCTCTACGTGAACGGTGAGACCGACGAACTTCCCGATACCGCCGTGCTGGCTTCACTCGGCTGTGGCAACCCGACCGCGCTGGCCGAACTGCGTGAGGGTGATGTCGTGCTCGATCTCGGTTCCGGTGGCGGTATCGACGTGCTCCTCTCCGCTCGCCGCGTCGGATTCACTGGCAAGGCCTATGGTCTCGACATGACAGACGACATGCTGACGCTCGCCCGACACAATGCGGCGGAAGCGGGTGTGAGCAACGTGGAGTTCCTGCGTGGTCGCATCGAAGAGATTCCCCTCCCGTCCGACTCGGTCGACGTGATCATCTCCAATTGTGTCATCAATCTCTCGGGTGACAAACGACGCGTGCTGGCCGAAGCATTCCGCGTGCTCAAGCCCGGCGGACGATTTGCCGTGAGCGATGTCGTGGTACGCGGTGAGGTGCCCGCGGCTGTGCGCAAGTCGATGGAACTCTGGATTGGCTGCGTGGCGGGCGCGCTCGAGGAGCAGGAGTTCAGAACGCGCCTCGCCGAGAGCGGTTTCAGCGACATCGATATCGAACCGACGCGTCTCTATCGCAGTGCGGATGCGCGCGCATTCCTCCAGGAGGCCGGTGTCGATGTGGAAGCCAATCTTGCCGACATCGATGGCAAGTTCATGGCCGCATTCGTTCGCGCCACCAAGCCATCGCGCGCGGGAGTACCCGTGGTCGGACTTCCTCTTGCAGCTCTCTCATCGGTCGCGGCATCCTGCTGCGGCCCGGACTGTTGCACATGATGGTGAGCAACGACTCCCCATGACCAGCATGCCGGAAGACCGGCGACGACCTCAGTGCATCGTCGCCGGTCTTCGGCTCACTACCTCGCCGTCGGCGGCGTCTGCTTCAGCCACACGAACCGATGCAGGAAGTCCGCGGTCTTCCCGTACATCTCGAGCACGCGCCGATGCAGCGAGGCTTCGTGCATGTCGTCGGGCACCACGATCAGCTCATGATAGATGTTCCGTGCCCGCAGCAGCGGAATGAGACCGGCGGTCTGCGAGGCATCGAGATTGCGGTCGTCGTCGCCCTGCCACAGGAAGACCGGCGACTTCCACGTGTCGATGGCCGAGATGGGTGAGGAGCGGTAGGCCACCGAGCTGTCGTTGAGCACGTTCGTGTAGAGGTGCAGTCCCGCGAGGTCGGCACCGGCCACGAAGATGTCGGAGTTGCGCGCCAGGGCCTGCGCCGTGAGCAGTCCGCCGTACGATTGTCCGTAGATGCCGATGCGCGTCGGATCGACATCGGGCCGCGACTGCAGATACTTCGCGGCGGCGATCACGTCCTGATACTCGGCGTTTCCACTGGAGAATGTGCCGGGCGCGTTCTGGAAGGACCGGCCGTAGCCGATGCCCAGGCGGTAATTCACCGAGATCACCACATAGCCCTGACTCGCGAGCCACTGATTGAACGCGTACATGAGCGTGTACGGGTGCATGTAGTGATACAGCGGCAGCATCTGACGCGGCGGGCCTCCATGCACGAAGACCAGCGCCGGTCGACGTTCACCGGGCTTCACGTCTCTGGGCACGAAGACCTGATTGTGAATCTCCAGACCATCCGCCGCCTTGGTGACGACCACTTCCGGCGCGACGTGCGCGGCCGTGGGGAAATCCTTCGGCAACGTCGGGAAGATCACCCGCGCGGCACCGCCGCTGGTGGGCATCACCGTCACCGACGGCGGTAGTGCAATGCCGTAGGAGAGGTAGGCCACATGTCTCCCCGAAGCCAGCGGCGCGGGATCGGTTTCGGCGTTCTGCCCGACGGTCACCTGTTTCGGCGTGCCACCTGCCACCGGCACCGACCAGAGATGCCGACGCTCGATGTCGGTGGCGTTCGTGTAGTACAGGAACGACTGGCCGTCGGGGGAGATCGTGCTGCCTTCGATGAGACCATCGGTGGTGGTCAGGCGCACCGGCGCAGGATTTCCCGTCGCGGTCAGACTCACGCTGTAATACCGATCCCATTCGTCGCGCGGCACCTGCACCGGAAACACGATGTGGTCGCCCGCCAGGCGCATGCCGTTGATGGTGGCGAACAGGGGATCATTCGGCTGGTTGTGCCACACTTCGCGGGCCGTCAGGTTCGCGACATCGGCGATCATGAACGACTGCGTGTATCCGCCGGCAAACGCGGAGTTGTACAGTCCCGGCGAATTGAGCAGCGGATTGTTCGCCGCGCCCGCTCCACGTCCAGCGGTGGCGGGACGGCCGAATCCGCCCCCACGACTGGGGCCGCAGCCGGATTCCAGATCCACGATGCCCCGGCTGTTGGGCGGCAGCGGGGTGGCCGCGGCCCCGGCAGGGAAACCGATGTTGCCGGGGATACCCTGTTGTGCCTGACGACCGAACGGCACGGCGGGACGCCGGCTGAAGAACAGTCGCTTGCTGTCGGGAAACCAGAGGGGACTGGCGTCGCAATCGAAACTCGGTGCGATGTAGTCGACCGTGCGCGTTCTGACGTCGTAGATCCCGATGAGGGAGTGATTGAGCCGGAGACTCACGAACGCGATCTTCGAGCCATCCGGCGACCACTGCGGGCTGCCGTTGCTGCCCCACACCTTCACGAACGGGACACCGGCGGTATCCATCGCCGTTTTCGGACGCCCGTAGGTCAGACTGATGCGGTACAGCTGACCTTCGCGCGACCCCACGGCAAACCGACCGTCGGGCGACAGTACGAATCCGTCACCACCGACCACACGCCACGCCGGTCCGCCGCTCGTCTTCACGGTCCACGTGGCGTAGTCACCGCCTTCGGGGTTGTACGAAGGATTGGCGATCCATCCCTGCCGGTTCGCCGGCGTACCGCGCGCGAAGAGCACCGTCGATCCGTCGTCCGATATCGACAACCGGGAGAGATCGGCTCCCTCGTCCTTCAGAAAGCTCGTCAGACGCACCGGGGTGAAACTGGGCGCCGCCGCGGTGTAGACGTTGCGCATCCCCCGCTCGTTCGCGATCCAGGCGATACGGTCGGCCTTCCGCGCGGTCACCAGATTCATGGGGTAGGCCGGACTCATGAATTGCGCGATCGTGGGCTTCTCCTGCGCGCCCACGGGCGACACCTGGGAGAGAGACAGCGACACGATCGCCGCGATGGCGATGCGATGCATGGAGATCCTCGGAGGGGAAAGACGGAGGAGGTGGTAGGGCGCAGGCCACCCGTGACGCGATGGTGGGCGCAAATCCGATCACATTAAATTGTATACTGAACTGCATACCAATGCTATTGTCACCCGACCTGCAATCCCGATTCGCTCAGTGCCCTCAGGATACGGCAATCCGCCATCGCCAGGCCGCCACGGCAGCCGTTGATGACCTGCTCGAGCTGCGTCCGCAGCGCGGAGAGCTGGGCGATGCGCGCTTCCACCTGGGCGAGATGCAGACGGGCAAGGGCGTCCACCTCTCCACAGGGACGCGTGGGGTCTTCCGCCAGGGAAAGGAGCTCCCGGACGTCCTGCACGGAGAACCCCAGATCGCGGGCCCGCCGCACGAAAGAAAGCCGTTCGATGTCCCCCGGTCCGTACCGCCGATATCCCCCATGCGTCTGTCCGGCGCTGCTCCGCGCCGGGCGCGGCAGCACTCCCACGCGCTCGTAGTACCGGATCGTCTCGGCGGTCACGCCAGTGCGTTGCGCCAGTGCGCCGATGGTCAGGCTCTGCTCCATGTCGCTCCTCGTCGCTCCTCGGTGGTTGACCTTGTAGCAGCTACAAGGTGCATCCTACCCACCATGCCATCTCCCCGCAGGCTCCTGCCGCGCTTCTCCGGCGCGATGCTCTTCCGTGTCGTGTGTGCTTTGGGTGTGTTCACCACACCTCATACCCTTCTTGCCCAGATCCCTGTGGGTGCCGAGCTCGACTCACTGGCCACGGTCCGCATACAGGTACGCCATGACGTCGTCCCGGTGGAAGGTGTGGTGGTGCGGAGCGGACGCGTGGGAGCTTCGACCGACGCGACGGGCAGCGCGATGCTCCGGCTACCCGCGGGCGTGCACGAGATCGTCAGCGCTCGGCTCGGGTTCGTACCGGATACGACCCGTGTTGTGGTGCGCCGTGGGCTGGATACGCTGATCATGGTGCAACTGACCATGCAGCACGCCGAGATGGAGACGATGGTGGTCAGCGCCACACGCGCCGAGCGGAGAGTGGAGGATACGCCTATCCGTGTCGAGGTGATCGACGAGGAGGAAATCGCCGAGAAAGTGGCGATGACGCCCGGCGACATCGCGATGATGCTCAATGAGACGAGTGGGCTGCGCGTGCAGGCCACCAACCCCTCGCTGGGAGGCGCGAACGTGCGTATCCAGGGGCTGCGCGGACGTTATTCTCTTCTGCTTGCCGATGGGCTCCCGCTGTACGGTGGACAGACGGGAGGTCTTGGTCTGCTGCAGATTCCGCCCGTCGATCTGGGTCGCGTGGAGATCATCAAGGGAACGGCCTCTGCGTTGTATGGCAGTTCGGCGCTGGGTGGTGTCGTCAATCTCGTGTCACGTCGGCCAACCGACACGCGTGAGAACACCGTGCTGCTGAACCAGACGTCGCGTGGTGGAACCGATGGTGTGGCATTCCTCGCTGGTCCGATGACCGACCGGTGGGGATACACGTTGCTGGCCGGCGCGCATCGTCAGACGCAGAACGATCTCGATGACGATGGCTGGACGGATATGCCGGGATACCGACGGGCCGTCGTGCGTCCGCGTCTCTTCTACGGCGATCGCCGGAGTCGCTCGGCGTTTCTCACGGGCGGACTGACCGTCGAAGAACGTGAAGGCGGTACCTTGCCCAGCCGCACGTTACGGAACGGCACCACATACGAAGAGTCACTGCGCACCGAACGGGCCGATATCGGTGGGCTGGGCCAGTGGATTCTCGGTGCCGGCGGTACATCGGACGACAGATCAGGCGATACCTCGAACAACGGGGACGCGCGGGAGGGCGCCGCACGGCATGACGCGATCCTGTCGGTGCGTGGATCGGCGGTGGAACAGCGACATACCCACCGCTTCGGTACGAACACCGAAGACGACCGGCATCGCACCTGGTTCGGCGAAGCGTCGATTGCGGTGCCGCGTGGGCCGTTGACGTACGTGGTGGGTGCTGCACTGCAGCAGGATGCCTACCGGAACCGTAGTGTCGCGGGATTCGACTATACGTTCACGATTCCCGCTGTTTTCGTGCAGACCGATGTCGACGCCGCTTCCTGGCTGTCGTTGTCGACCAGCGCGCGCATGGATGCGCACAATGTGTACGGGACGTTCGTCAATCCGCGGGTGTCGGTGTTGTTGCGCCGACCGTCGGAGGGGGCATTCGCGTCCTGGACGAGTCGATTGTCCGGGGGAACGGGCGCGTTTGCTCCCACCCCGTTCACCGAAGAGACCGAAGCGACCGGTCTGCGTCTGATGAATCCACTCGGCGGCCTCGTGGCGGAGCGCGCGCGAAGTGCTTCGCTCGACATCGGAGGGCCAGTTGAAACGGCGATCGGTCGGCTGGAAGTGAACACGACGGCTTTTGGCTCACGGATCATGGATGCCGTGCAGCTTGGAGGGGTGTTCGGCCCGGGTCCCGGAGTGAGCCGGCGCGTGATGCTCGTGAATGCCGCCGCACCGACACGCACGTGGGGTGGCGAACTGCTCGCCCGCCTGGTGCACGAATTGGGAGGAGGGCACGATGAGGAGGCGGAGGGCGCTGACGACGAACATGAGGCACCCACACTGCGCATCACCACTTCGTACACCTACCTGCGGTCGACCGAATGTGATCCCGAGAGCGCACCACCCGTGCACGCGGTGTGCGCCAGACGCGAAGTCCCGCTCACTCCGCGGCACTCCGCGGGTGTCGTGGCCAGTATCGAGCAGGAAGGGAAGAGCCGTGTGGGACTCGAACTGTACTACACGGGTCGTCAACGACTCGAGCAGAATCCCTATCGCAACGAGAGCAAGCCCTATCTGGTGATCGGCGTACTGGCGGAACGTGCGTTCGCCACGCGCATGGGCATCGCGCGTCTGTTCGTGAATCTCGAGAACATCGGCGACGTGCGCCAGACGCGTGTGGATCCGCTCGTGCTGCCGATACAGGGGCAGGGAGGACGCTGGACCACCGATGTGTGGAGCCTGCTGGAGGGACGGACGATCAACGGCGGCGTCCGATGGACGTTCTAGGGCACTCCCGAGACCTTCCAGGCGCCGGGCACCTACTGGCGTAGCGGAATACGCTGGGTAAGCATTGATCCATGCCCATACCCGCTCCTGCTTCCGCCGCCGTCCGGTGCGTGACGACGGCTGCAATCGCCCTGGCCGTGACATTCACGACGGTCATTCCGGTGTCGCCTCTCAGCGCGCAAGCCGCGACTGCCGCACCGCGTACTCCCGCCTCTCGTGTTGCCGCACGCACACCGGCCCGTGCCCCGCTCGTGATGGGTGCCGACCGCCTGTTCACCGAGTATCCGCAACTCATTCGCGGCAAGTCGGTGGCGCTGGTGTCCAATCACAGCGGACGGCTCGCCAACGGCATGCATCTCGCCGATGCTCTGCACTCGGGGCCGGGCAAGGCCCTCGGCGTACGCCTCAAGGCGCTGTTCGGCATGGAGTACAACATCCGCAGCAACGACTACTCCATCCAGCGGGATCCCGAACAGACCGTGGACAGCGCCACGGGCGCACCGAAGTACAGTCTCTACGGCGAGATCCACAAACCCACGCCGGAGATGCTCGACGGTGTGGAGGTCATCGTGTACGACATTCAGGAGGTTGGCGCCCGTTTCTACGAGCACGTCAACATCCTGGGGTTCGTGATGGAGGCCGCGGCGGAGAAGAAGATTCCGGTGGTCGTGCTCGATCGTCCCAATCCATTGGGTGGACGCAGTGCGGACGGTTTCGTGGCCGACAGTGCGGCGTTCTATCGTTTCGGATCGTACACGGCCATTCCCGCGCTGCATGGCATGACACCAGCGGAACTCGCCCGCTTCTACCACGGTGAACGGATGCTGCGTGGCGGCGTGCAGGGTACACTGCATGTCGTGCCCATGAAGGGCTGGACGCGCGACATGTGGCTCGACAACACGGGACAGCCGTGGAGCAAGCCGTCGCCCAATCTCGTGGCGTTTTCGTCGCTCGTGGCGTACGCGGGCACCTGTCTGTTCGAGTCGCTGAATCTCTCTGAAGGACGCGGCAGCGACAGTCCCTTCGAACTCATCGGCGCACCGTGGCTGGACAATCAGCGTGCCGTGGCGATGCTCAATGCGCTGAATCTTCCGGGCACACGCTTCGCGGTGGATCAGTTCACGCCCATTCAGCGTCCCTTCCATGGACGTCCGCCGGCCTTTGCCGGGCAGTCACTGCCGGGCATCCGTCTCCACGTCACCGATCGGGCCGCCTTCAAGCCGTATCGCGCCGGTGTGGCGCTCATGTGGGCGGTGAACGCGTTGCACGCCGACAAGCTGGAATGGAAGGACGCGGTGCTCGATCGTCTGGCCGCGACGCCGCGCCTCAAGAACATGCTGCAGGCCGGCCGCACACCGCAGGAGATCTTCGCGTCGTGGGAACCCGAATTGACGCGATTCCATCAGCGGGCCGACAAGTATCGTCTCTATCCGTAGGCTGGCGCGGCGCGCCCGTGAATACGCGCAATGCACGGAGAAAACGACGAAGGCCCCGGGAAACGGATTCCCGGGGCCTTCTCGTTGTGCCTGATGGTGCCTGATTGTGCCTGATTGTCTCTGACTACCTGCGCGCGACGCGTGGTGTTCAGCGATGCTGGTGTGCCGGCGCCTGCTGCTGCGTATCCGCCGCGCGCTTCGGCGCCGCATTGCCGGCCTCGCGCACGCGCATCTCCAGCCAACGCGACATCGCATCGTGCGGCAGCAGCGGCTCACCCGAGTAGATCGACGGCGTGCCCTTGATGTCGGCCGGTACCTTGTCCCGGCTCACGGCGCCCTTCGAGACGAGCACCGGCACCACGATCACATCCTTGCCGGTGGCCATGTGCTGCAGCTCGATGAGTTCCCGCACGCGCGTGACCGCTTCCGCGCGCACCGGCGCCGGTGCGTCGTCGCGCACCAGTTCGACGCGCACATCACGGAATCCCGTCATGGCCTTCACCGAATCCGCCACCGGACGGAGATTCTCCATCCATGCCGCGTAGTCTTCGGCCGAGTTGGGGCCGTGACCGACGATGAGCAGAGCGCGTTCCTTCGGATTCGGAGCGAGCGCCCTAGCGCGGTCCGCCAGCACCTGCGCGATCTGCGGCGCGTTGTCCATGGCCGGCGTCACGATGATCGGCAGCTTGCTCTTCGGCTTCTCGATGCCCGACATGTGCAGATGATGCGCCATGTCCTCGTCGAGTTTGACCGGCTCGCCGGCCAGATAGCGGATCTGATCGTAGTGGCCGCTGTGGCTCGAAACGAGCATCGGCACCACCACGATCTTCGACACACCGCGCGATTCGAGGCGGGCCACGGCGTCCTGGAAGCGGGCCTTTGCCGCACCCGCGCCCATCAGGAAGCTCACTTCGATCGGGCCATCGGTGCGGGCCTTCTGCGCCGCGTCGACCACCAACGCGTTCCAGAGCGAGTCGCCACCATGCGCGAGTACGACGACACCGGTCTTGCCGGCGGCCTGCGCCCCGAGCGCCGCCGGAAGAGCCACGGCCGCGCAAGCCAGGGCAACGGTTGCCGACGTGCGGCGCAGGGTCGAAGAGAAAGAAGTCACGGCGTTCATCGCGTGGGCGTGTGGTTGAAGTTCCAGGAGAGCGAGGTGTAGAGATGGCGCCGGTTGAAGCCGGCCCACTGTGCAGGCTGTGTATCGAAGGTGTTGTCCACGCCGAACACGAGTTCCGGGGTGCCGGACAGCCCACCGATGCGGCGCGCCAGCCGGAAGTCGAGACGCGGGAAGGCGTCACGCCAGCTGGTGATGCGACCGGTGGTCTCGTCGCGTTCCATCGGCGTGCGGCCGGTGTAAACGCCCGTCGCACTGAATCGCACGCCCCACACAGCGGGCAGACTGAGAGTGGTGCGCGCCGACACATCCGGACGACCCAGCAGTTCGTATCCCGTGGCGTCGTCGTGGGTGGAGAGCAGGGAAACACTGGCTTCCCCGCGGAAACCGCCCAGCGCGAAGCCGCCTTCCACATCGGCGCCCTGCGTCGAGCCGTTGTCCACGTTGGCGTACTGAAACACAGTGGGTTCCCCCGGCGCGCTCACCGCACGGGCTTCGATGAAATCCACGAAGTCGTTGCGGAAGGCCTGCACACGCACGTAGGTGCGATTGGCCGTCCACTCCGCGCCACCCATGACGTTGCGCGACGACTCGGGACGCAGATCGAGATTGCCATTGACGGCGTATCCCGCGCTGGCGTTCACGAAGCGCATGTAGAGCTCCTTGAAGTCCGGCGCGCGGAACCCCGTGCCATACGACGCGCGCAACGTGAGATGCTCCCCCATACGCTGTCGTGCGGCCAGACGGGGCGTCACATGTGTGCCCCACTGCGAACTCTGCGTGAGCCGCACACCCGGTACGACCGAGAGTGTGGGTGTCAGTGCCGCTTCCAGTTGCGCATATGGCTCGAACAGCGTGATGTCGCGTTTGCCGCCGAGCACACGCTCCGTTTCCACGGCGTCACGACGCACCTGCGTGCCCAGGTCGAGCGCCACGGCGTCGGTGATCCGGCCGTTGTAGACGGCATCGAGCTGGAACACCTGCTGGAGCTGGCGTGAACCGGTGTCGCCGGCGATGGGACGGGTTTCGGTGCTCGCGCGCTGCCGATGATCGTAGTGCGAACCCGAGAGGGTCACACCGATCCGATGGTGCCGCGCCGCATCGAGACTCTTCGTGCCGTTCAGACGACCACTCCACTGCCGGTTGTCGCCGAAGTTGTAGAGCGAACCGGCAAGCCAGCGCTGTCGCTCGTCGAGAGCGAGTACACTGGCTTCGAGGGCCTTGCCGCTGTCGGGAGCCCAACGCAGCTTGGCCGACAGATCGCTGCGTGCGGTGAGTGCGCCGGCTGTTCCCGACATGCCCGGTGTCGTCTCCGTCTGGCGACGCGAAAAATCCATGGCGGAGCTCATGGCGCCCTGCGAATACGTGAGACTGGCCGATCCGTCGGTGCGGGCCTGCGTGCCCAGCGTGCCGAGCAGACCGACGCCGTAGAGCGGACCATCGGTCTTCGGTGCGGTGCGCGTGATGATGTTCACCACGCCACCCATCGCATCCGTGCCGTACAGCGTCGACTGCGGACCACGCACCACTTCCACCCGATCGATCATCGTCACCGGAATGCGCGAGATGTCGAACACGCCCGAAATGCGGCCCGCGAGCGGCTGACCGTCCAGCAGCACGAGTACACGTTCCGAACCGATGCCCTGCAGCATCACCCCCGTGCCGGCCGGATGACCGCCCTGCAATTCGATACCGGTCTGTTCGAGCAATACGGAGGCGATGTCGTTGGCACCCGTGCGTTCGATGTCGGCGCGCGTGATCAGTTCCGTCGTGGTGACGGCGTCTTTGAGACGTTGTTCGCGGCGGGCCGCGGTGACCACCATCTGCTCGAGGGCCAGTGGCGTGGCATCGAGTGCGATGGTGCGCTCCACCTGCTGGTCTTCACCCACATCCAGCGTGAAGCTCGTGGAGGCATATCCCAGAATGCGGGCCCGGACCGTGTACCGTCCGGGCTTCACCTGCTGCGCGCGCCAGCCACCCTGCGCGTCGGTGCGCAGGCGCAGGGTGTCCGGGCCGAACAGATGCACTTCGGCGCCAGGCAGCGCATGCCGATCGGAGGCGTCGACGACACGTCCATGCGCGCTGCCCGGTCCCGGGATCATCGCCGCAACCGAAGCCACGGGGATCACGGAGCCGGCGATGCCACCCAGTGCAACGCCAACCAACCACGCGTGCGTCGTCATTCCCGTCGTCACCCGCCTCATCATTCGGCGAGCTTCGCGTAACGGAAGGTGATGTAGCGTGACGAACCCGTGGAGTTGTAGTAGTTCAGGATCTGCAACTTCCACGTCCGCGTGCCTCGGCGGATCAGATACACATCGAACGTGGGCGTGATGCGATTGTCGCCCGAGAGGTTGTAGCGGTAATAGCGGGCGGTGTTGAACACGCCGGCGTAGACATCGCTGCGATAGGCGTTGGCCACCGTGCTCGCCGGTGTGGCCGTGGCAAAGGTCGCGTCGGTGATCTTCGCCGCGGCGGACTTGCCGGTGCCGCTCGCGCCACCGTTCACGCGGATGGTGTAGCCATCGAAGCGCAGTTCCCAGTCGGTGGCGTTGGTGGTGACCTGACCGGAATTGAGATCGAAATTCTTCGCGCCCGTGGAGACATCGATCTGCGCGGTGCGCACGGTGCCGAATGCCGCGTCGGTATTGCCGGCCAACGCGTATTCGATGGTGACACGACCGGGGGTCGTCGCCGTCGGTGAGGTGAGACTCGTGACGCGGACCTTGGCGAAGCCCGTGCTGTCCGCATACCGCACGAAGTACACGGAGTCGGGATTGGCCACGGCGCCGGTACCGGCGCCGCTATAGAAGCCACCGATCGCCGGCGTGAGCTGGTCGCTCACGAAGACGGCACCGGCCGGTGTGCGGCTCAGCGTGTCGAAATGGATCTTCTGGCTTTCGGCCGTCATCGCGAGCCACTCGGCGTTGCTGGGATTCTTCGCGGCGTTCTGGCACACGCAGTATCCCGTCACGCCGCCGGGGCCGGCCTGGCCACCATTGAGCATCACGTTGGTCGCATTGAACGCGATGTCCCACGCCGAGGACTCTCCGCTCGACGGCGAAGGGGTGACCACGGCGCTGTCGGCCAGGCTCACATACACCCAGCGAGTGGTGGCATCCACGGTGAACGCGCCGGCCGACGGGGCGGGGGGCGCCGTGACATCGCTGGTGGAGCAGGCGGCCAGCGCGAACGACGCGACCACGACGGCGCTACGGACAACCGCACGGGAAACCGTCTGGGAAACGGCACGGGCAACCGTAACGCGGGCCGCCGAGCGGCCGGAACGGCGCTGGACTGGCACACGGATGGAATCTGAGGAGAACATCGGGCTCGATTTAGATGAGAATCGTTCTCGTGTAGCGAACATCGAATCCTATTCAATTTTCACGATACAATCAATCGGGATTGGCTGATCAGGCCGTCTCGCCGGCCGCCCGGAGATAACGCTCCGCGAGCTGCTCCAGCCGGTCGTCGCGTTCCTCGCGCGCGACGGTCAGCCAATGCCGTATGTGTGGCACGAGGTGCGGATCCCCCCATCGATATCCGGTGGCGTCCTCGGCGCCCACGGTATCGCCGGCACGGGCGCCCTCGAGGAGCGCGCGCGCCGCGGTCACCTCGAAGTCCGCCGCGTCGCGGGGAGGGAGGTCATAGTCGGGCCGCCGTTCGGGAGGGCCCGCATCTTCGTTCACGAATGCGCGGGACATCCTGCAATGTGTGGCCCCGGACCCGACGACGACAGCGGGCGCTGCGGGACTGACACGTGCGGTGACGGATCGACGCAGGCGCGGGTAATCCACCGACCAGCGCGTGTTTCGCTGCCGGTACCACATCGTGTGCACTCTTGTCGAGGATTTCATGTCTCCCTTCGTTCGTGTCGTCGTCACGGCCTTCGGCGTGTCGATCAGTGCAGCTTCCCTGCTGGAGGCTCAGTCCGCACGCCCCGCTGCCAGTACGGCGCCCCGCGCATCGGCTGCCCGCACAGCGGCCGCAGCCGCTTTCACACCGATCGCCGGTGCCAACGTCGTGCAGGTGACGGCCAATGACTATGCGTTCGAGATGCCGGCCAGCATTCCGGCCGGTCTCACCACCATGCGCTTCGTGAACAAAGGCAAGGAGTTGCATCATCTCTATCTCGTGAAAGTCGAGAAGGGAAAAACGCCGGATGACGTGATGCAGTGGTTCAAGAGTGGTGGTCCGCCGCCGAAGTGGATGTATCCGGTGGGCGGGCCCAATGCTTCCGCCGGCGAGACGGTCTTCACCAGCAATCTGGAAGCGGGCGAATACGTGGCTCTCTGCGTCATTCCGAGCCCCGGTGGCCCGCCACACATCATGAAGGGGATGATCAAGGCGCTCACCGTCACGCCATCCGGCAACAAGACGGCGGCGCCCTCCGCCGACATCACACTCACGCTCTCTGATTACGACTTCAGCTTCTCGCGGACGCTCACGCCGGGCAAACATGTCATTGCCGTGCGGAACACGGGCACGCAGCCGCACGAATTCATCATGGCCAAGCTGATGCCCGGCAAGACGCCGATGCAGATGGCACAGTTCGCGGAGAACCCCAATGGCGCTCCTCCGGGAATTCCCTTTGGTGGCGTCACCGACATTCTGCCGGGCGCCATGGTCTATCTCTCCGTGGACATTCCCGCCGGTGAGTATGCCTTCATCTGCTTCACCCCCGATGCCAAAGACGCCAAGCCCCATCTGGCGCACGGCATGATCAAGCAGGTGTCGGTGAAGTGAGATCCGGGCGCCGTCTGGTTCTGCTGTTCGGCTCTAGCGTGTGAAGAAGAGCCAGACGGCGCTCGCGAAACCGATCGCCGACACCGCGCCGCGCACCCACGACTGCGGAACGCGTTGTGCGAGCCCCGACATGAGATAGCCTCCCACACTCGATCCGATCGCCATCACCAGTGCGATCGGCCAGTGCACCAATCCCATGATGGCAAAGGCAATGGCCGCGACGCCGTTGAAACAGATGCCATTGAAGTTCTTGAGTCCGTTCATCTGATGGATGTTGGTCAGTCCCATCAGACCGAAGACGGCCAGCATGACGATCCCGGCGCCAGCGCCGAAGTATCCACCATAGATCCCCACCGCGAACTGCGCGAACAGCATGCCCAGGCTGGGATCGATGGGGCGCATGGCTTCGGGGTCTGCCACCGTCCGTTCACGCAGCCACCGCATGACGGGACCCTGCACCGCGAACAGCACCGTCGCGCTCAGCACCAGCCAGGGGACCAGTGCACGGAATCGCGCTTCGCTGGTCACCAGCAGCAACCAGGCGCCGAGGCATCCGCCGAGAATGCTGGGCACCGCGAGCCGGAGCGCCCAGCGCTCTGCGCCCGCCAGTTCGCGACGATATCCCAGCATGCTGGCCAGGGAGCCGGGCCACAGTGCCACCGTGCTGGTGGCATTGGCCGCGACCGCGGGAATCCCGAGCCCAAGCAAGGCGGGAAACGTGAGCAGCGTGCCACCGCCGGCAATGGAGTTGACGGCGCCGCTCAGGGCGGACACGGCCGCGATGGCGCCCAGATGCATGGCGCCAACGGACGTTGGGCCAGTCACCCGTTACGCACAGCCAATGCCAGGCAGATCCAGCCCAGGATGAAGCAGACGCCTCCGATGGGCGTGATGATGGCCAGCGTGCGTACGCCGGTGAGTGTGTAGCCGTACAGCGACCCCGAGAACAGCACCGTGCCGGCCACGAACAACCATCCGCTTGCCGTCGTCATCGTGCCAGGCCACCGCGTGGCCACCCAGGCCACCGCCATGAGCGCCAGCGCATGATACATCTGATATCGCGCCGCCGTTTCGAACACTTCGAGCATGCGCGGCTCGAGCTTGGCACGGAGACCATGCGAGCCGAACGCACCAGCGGCCACGCTCACGGCGCCAGAGAGCGCCCCCAACATCAGGAAGAGTTTGTCCATCCCGGAAATCTAAAGACCGGCATCGTGGTGTCGTATCGCAGGCGACCGTAAGATTCCCCATCGGCCACTTCCTGGAGATTGCATGACATTTTCCGCGTCACCCCTCATCCCATTTCGCAGCCCCCGGTCGCTGATTGGCCTGGGATTCATGGTTGCCGGTGCGGTGAGCGGGCCGCTGTTCAGTGCCCTGGCGGCTCAGGGAGCTCCTGCGACACCTGCCACGACCCTGCCTCTCAAGATGGCCCGCACCCACACCTTCACCACGACCAGGGGTACGTGGATGTCGGTGGACGTGTCGCCGGATGGCCAGACCCTGGTGTTCGATCTGCTGGGCGATCTGTATACCCTGCCCATTGCCGGCGGCAAGGCCACACGCCTGACGAGCGGCATGGCGTACGATGCGCAGCCGCGATTCTCACCCGATGGCCGGAAGGTGGTGTTCGTCTCCGATCGGTCCGGCGGTGAAAACGTCTGGCTGCTGTCGCTCGATCTCAAGGACACCACGCAGCTCACACGCGGGAACAACAACATGTACATCTCGCCGGAGTTCACGCCCGACGGGAAGTACGTGATCGCCTCGCGCTCCGGTGGACTGGGCGGTGCGGCGAAACTGTGGATGTATCACATCGATGGCGGCAATGGGGTGCCGCTCTCCATGACCCCCACACCGGCGGCCACGCAGAAACAACTGGGCGCCGCGTTCGGGGCGAACGGACGCTATCTGTGGTACGCCACCCGCACCGGTGACTGGCAGTACAACAGCATCGGACCGCAGTACCAGCTCGCCGTGTGGGATCGGGAGACGGGTCGTGCATCGCAGATGACCACCCGTTTCGGTTCCGGCGCGCGACCCGCGCTCTCGCCCGATGGCACGTGGCTGGTGTACGCCACGCGTTTCGAAACGAAAACCGGACTCCGCATCCGCAACCTGCAGACGCAGCAGGAGGAATGGCTCGCGTTCCCGGTGCAACGGGATGACATGGAATCGCGGGCGCCGATGGACGCCTATCCGGGCTACAGTTTCACGCCCGATTCCAAAGCCATCGTCGTGTCGTATGGCGGCGAGTTCTGGCGTGTGCCGGTGGACCGTTCGGCGCCCACGAAGATCCCGTTCGAAGCGGAAGTGCGCCTCGAGATGGGACCGCAACTGAAGTTCGCCTACACCATCGACACCGCGGCGACGTTCACCGCGCGCCAGATCCGCGATGTGCAACCGTCGCCCGATGGCAAGCAGCTCGCGTTCGTTTCACTCGACCGGGTGTGGGTGACGACGCTCCCCGACGGCAAGCCCACACGGGTGTCCACGGGTACGGTGGGCGAATTCAATCCGGTGTGGTCGCCCGACGGCAAGTCGCTCGCCTATGTCACCTGGGAAGACAGTCGCGGCGGTCAGATCATGCGCGCCGATGCCGACGGGACCCGCGGCTGGCGCACCCGCACCTTGTCGACCGTCGGTGGGTTGTACACCGATCCCGTGTGGTCGCCATCGGGCACACGCATCGTGGCCACGCGCGCAGCGGCGCGTGAAGTGCAGGAGGCCGGGGCCGCGTTCTTCGGTCCCGCGGCGGCGGATCTCGTGTGGCTTCCCTCCACGGGAGGCGCGGCCACCCTCATCATGCCGGCCGGTGGGCTCAACACCCCGCATTTCACCCGCGACAGCTCGCGTATCTTCGCCTACAGCGGCAGCGGCGGATTGCAGTCGTTCCGGTGGGACGGCACCGATCTCAAGACCCATCTGCGGGTCACCGGTCCGCTGCCACCGAACGCCGGCGGCAATCTCGACGCGGCGCTGGTGGCGAAGGAATCGCAGTTCAATTTCGGCGGACGGGCGGCGCGTCCGGTGGGTGCCGACATGCACCTCGGCGCAAACGGAGGCACGCACCTCGACGATGCCGAGCCGGCGCCACCATCGGCGCCACCGGCCGCGATGATTCTGATGGCGCCCACGGGCGATCAGGCGCTGGCCATGGTGGGCATGGACTTCTACACGATCACCGTGCCGCAGGTGGGCGCCACCGCGCCCACGGTGAGCGTCGCCGACCCCAGAAGCGCCTCCGTACCGGTGAAGAAGCTCAACACCGTGGGTGGTGAATTCGGCACGTGGGCGGCCGACGGTCGCAAGATCCATTGGGCGCTGGGCAATGCGCTCTTCACGTACGATCTCGACCGCGCGAAGGTGGTGGACGACTCGCTCAAGGAAGACGATCGTCGCAAGGCCCGTCTGCGTGCCGACACCACCAAGGCGGTGAAGGACAGCATCACCCGCGCCGACTCCATCGCCAAGGCCGACACCACGAAGAAGACCCCGCCGGGCTACAAGGCGGCCGAGATGCGCATCGCCGTGTCGGCGCAGCGTGATGTGCCGCGTGGTACGGTGGTGTTCCGCGGGGCCAAGGCCATCACGATGAAGGACAGGGAGATCATCGACAACGCCGATATCGTGGTGCGCGATCAGCGCATCGTGGCGATCGGGCCGCGCGGCAGTGTGAGCATTCCCGATGGCGCGAAGATCATCGATGTGGCGGGCAAGGTGATCATGCCCGGCATGGTGGACACGCACTATCACCCGCAGTGGCTCACGCCCAACGTGCACAGCACGCAGACGTGGCAGTATCTCACCACGCTGGCCTACGGCACGACCACCACGCGCGATCCGCAGACGGCCACGACCGACTTCCTGTCGTATGCCGATCGGGTGGAGAGTGGCGACATGATCGGCCCGCGCATCTACACCACCGGGCCCGGCGTCTTCTCCAGCGAGCCGGTGCGCGATCTGGACCATGCGCGCGAGATCCTCACGCGGTACGCGAAGTACTACGACACCAAGACGCTCAAGATGTACATGAGCGGCAACCGTCAGCAGCGGCAGTGGATCATCATGGCGGCGAAGGAGCTCGGCATCATGCCCACCACCGAAGGCGGGCTCGATCAGAAGCTCAATCTCACGCACGGGATCGATGGCTATCCGGGCATCGAACACACCTTGCCGATCACGCCCAAGTACGACGACATCTTCGAGTGGTACAAGGGCACGCAGGTGGTGAACTCCCCCACGCTCATCGTGGAATACGGGGGGCCGTTTGGTGAAGGGTGGTTCTACCAGAGCGAGGATCTGCTGGGCGATGCGAAGCTGCGCCGCTTCACGCATCCGGTGGACTTCGACACCAAGGTGCGACGCCGGGGCACGGGCAATGCACCTGGACCCGCGGGGTTTGCGGTGAAGGAGGAGTATGCCATGTGGCAGCACGCCGTGGACATCAAGAACTCGGTGGAGCGCGGCGCGCGCATCGGCATCGGCAGCCACGGTCAGTTGCAGGGACTGGGCATGCACTGGGAGCTCTGGTTGGTGCAGTCGGGCGGCCTGAGCCCGCACGATGCCCTGCGTTCGGCCACCATCGTGGGCGCGGAAGCCATCGGCCTTGCCTCCGAAGTGGGCTCGCTCGAGCCGGGCAAGTTCGCCGACCTGCTCGTGCTGGACAAGGATCCGCTGGAGAACATCCGGAACAGCAACACCATCAACATGGTGATGGTGAACGGCCGCCTCTTCGACGGCAATACGCTCGACGAAGTGTATCCGCGACAGAAGCCGCTCACGCGTCAGCCGTGGAGTTACACGGTGCCGAGTGCGGCGGCTGGGATCAGGCCGTAGCGTTGATGGACGTCGACGTCTGCAGATGATGGACGAGTGATGGAAGAACGACGGGGCGGATCATCATCGATGATCCGCCCCGTTTCGATCGTGCGTTCGGTGACGCGCGGTTACTTCGGCCCGAGCGGATATTCCTTTGGCGGCGTGGCACCCAGGAGGTGCTGCACGAAATAATCCCAGCGACGGCGCATCATGTAGTTCGATGCGGCGCCGAAGCCATGAGCCGCGTTGGGAATCATGATGAGGTCGAAGTCCTTGCCCGCCTTGATGAGCGCGTCGACCACCAGCAAGGTGTTGTCGGGCGGCACGTTGTCGTCCAGGGTGCCGTGCGCGAGCATCAGCTTGCCCTTGAGATTCCTGGCCAGGTTCTGGTTGGCTTCAGCATCGTAGTTGTCGGTGCCGCCGCTGCGCGTGAGCAGGCCGTGATAGCGCTCGCCCCAGTCGTCTTCGTAGTTGCGGTTGTCGTGATTGCCCGACTCCGCGATGCCCACCTTGAAGAAGTCGGGATAGCGGAACATCGCGCCGGCGGTGGCAAAGCCGCCGCCCGAGTGGCCCCAGATGCCGACCCGATCGAGATCGATGAACCGGTACCGCGATGCCAGCTCCTTCATGCCCGCGATCTGATCGGGGAGCGTGTTGTCGCCCATGCGGCCGTAGTAGGCGTCATGGAACGACTTGGAACGCATCGGATTGCCGGTGCCATCGATGGACACGACGATGAAGCCCAGTTCGGCGAGCGCCTGGTTGTCACGTGTGGCGGGTGTGAACTGGCGGCTGCCCACCGAGCCGCCCTGCGGACCCGGATAGATGTAGTTGATGATGGGATACTTGCGCGTGGAGTCGAGCTTCGTGGGCGTCCACATGAGACCGTACAGGTCCCACTTGCCGGCGCGATCCTTCACGGTGATGCGCGTGGGCGGCTTCCAGCCCGTCGCGGTGAGCTTGCTGATGTCGCCGGTTTCCAGCGTGGCAATCAGTTTGCCCGTGCGGGCATCACGCAGCACGGCCGTCTGCGGCAGATCGGGGCGCGACCAGCTGTCCACGAAACGTGCGCCGTCGGGTGAAAGCGAGATATTGTGGTCGCCGTCTTCAGGGGTCAGCAGCGTGAGCCCCTTGCCGTCCATGCCGATCCGGTAGAGATGCCGGAAGTAGGGATCGCGTCCCTTTTCCTTGCCCGATGCGGTGAACCAGATGGTGCGGGCCTTGGCATCGAGACGCTCCACCGACAGCACCCCACCTTCTCCGGTGGTGATCTTGTTCTTGATCTGTCCCGTGGTGAGATCGAACAGATAGAGCTGTCCCCAGTCGTCGCGCTCGGAGAACCAGATCACTTCATTGCTGGCCGGCAGCACGCGCCAGTTCTGATCACCATCGCCACTTTCGAATTGTGTGGCGACCTCTTCACGCAGCACGTCGCGCACGTCGCCGCTGGCCGCGTCGGCCACCCGCAACGTGGCGATCTTGTGGTCGCGTGAGTTGGAGAGGAACGCCACCTTGCTGCCGTCGGGATACCACTCCACATCGGCCAGCTTGCCGCCGCAGGCAATGTGATCGCACACCGAACTGCGGTGTTCATCGGGAGGCATGCGGAACCGCACCACACGCGGCGTGCCGCTCAGATCGATGACCACGCGATGGATCATCGACACCACGCTGTCACCCGGCAGCGGGTACTTCCACGCCATCAGTTCGGGGTGCCCCACCCTGGTGCGCACGAGGTACATCTCTCCCACGTTGCGCTGGTCCTGCTGGAATGTCGCGATCTTCTTCGAATCGGGCGACCACATGAGCAGCGCCCGGTTCGAATGCACCCAGCCGGCGTTGTCGGTGGCGTATCCGAAGTCCTTGATGCCATCGGTGGTGAGCTGCGTCTCCTGGTTCGAGGCCACATCACGCACCCACAGGTTCCAGTCCCGGATGAACGCGGCCTTCGTACCGTCGGGCGACAGCACCTCCGGGGGGCGTCCGCCCCCACCCCCGCCTCCGCGCCCGCCCGGAGCCGGCGCGGGCGGGCAGACGGTCCCGGCGGCGTTGCAGTTGGTCCTGGCACCCTTGGCATCCACCAGGATCATCGGCGTCGAGCCGTCGGGCTGGCGCACACGATAGGTGAAGCGACCGTCGGGCAGCCACGTGGGCTGCACGCCGGTGTTGGACACCAGCTGACTGGTATTGAAGCCCAGGAATTTCTCGGCGCGGGCATAGTCGTCGGCCGTGACGACTCGCGCCTGAGCGCCGAGGGATGCCAGTGGGGCAATGATGGCCACCGCGGCGGTGACCGCCACAGCGGTGACCGCCACAGCGGTGACCGCCGTCTGGGCGGCCGTCAGGGGGATGGAACGACGCATCGGCAAAAGGGGGTGGGGGAAACGATCGCTGGAAGTTGCCGCGAACCACGAGGGCAGGGAATGCCCCCCGGCGTTTCGGAGGGCGCCAGCCGTTGGCCACCTCCGGACGGCGGGCTATCCTTCCCTCGTCCCGCCACTTTCGCGCGGGGTTCACTCAGTCGAGGAGCGAGACATGGAACGTACTGCGACAGCCGTCTGGCAGGGCAGCATCCGCGAGGGCAGCGGCACTCTCACGACCCCCAGCGGCGTCCTGAACGCCCAGCCGTATTCGTTCAAGCTGCGCTTCGAAGATGAAACCGGTCGCAGTGGGACCAATCCGGAAGAATTGATCGCGGCCGCGCATGCCGGCTGCTTCTCCATGGCGCTGTCGGGGCAGCTCACCCGTGCCGGTCACACGCCCACCGAGCTGCGTACGAACGCCGTGCTCACGATGGAGCAGCAGGCCGCCGGGTTTGCCATCACCAAGGTGCATCTGCAGCTCACCGCCACCGTGCCCGGAATCAGCGAAGAGGAGTTCCAGGCGCTGGCCAAGGCGGCGAAGGAAGGATGCCCGGTGTCGAAGGTGCTCAACGCCGAGATCTCGCTCGACGCCACGCTGACCTGAGTCCGGTCCCAAGACAGGCGAACCGGCGCGCCACGAATGGCGCGCCGGTTTTTGTTCCTATATATTCCTATGTATGTATCTGTGTATCTCGTGGAGGCGTCCGTGGTGAAACACATGGGACCCGAGCTGCTCGATCTCGTCGCCGAGCGATTCAAGGCGCTGAGCGATCGCGCGCGTCTGAGTCTGCTGCAGGCGTTGCGTAGCGGCCCGCTGACGGTCAACGAACTGGTCGAGGCCACCGGCATGGGACAGGCCAATGTCTCACGACATCTGGCGCTGCTGCACACCAATGGCCTCGTGGCCCGCGAACGTGATGGAGTGTATGTACGCTATGAACTCGCCGACCGGGACGTGCTCAAGCTGTGCGAACTGGTGTGTGGACGGCTCGAGTCGGAGCTGAGCGAACGCCGGAAGGTCATCGCCGGGCGGTGACGCTCACCGGCCGGCTCATCGCCCGGCTCATCGCTCCACGATCATCTGCTCCAGCACGGCCATCGGCACGGCGCCTACTTGCCGGGCCACTTCCTTGCCGTCACGCATCACATTGAGCGTGGGAATGCTGCGGATCCCGAACCGCGTGGACAGGGCGGGGTTGGCATCGGTGTCCACTTTGGCCACCAGCACCCGGCCACGCTGGCGCTTCGCGAAATCGGCGAAGACCGGCGCCATCATGCGGCAGGGGCCACACCAGTCGGCGTAGAAGTCCACCATCACCGGGACGGCGCTCTGCGCCACCACCGTGTCGAAGTTGGCTTCCGTCAGCACGATGGGTGCGTCGAGCACCAGGGCCGCGCGACACGATCCACACGCCGGTCGGGCGTCCACGCGCGCGAGGTCGACGCGATTGAGCTTGCCGCACGCGGCGCAGGGCAGGACCGCGGGCAGGCGACGTTCGTTGTCGGTGGTCACGACGTACTCCTGGCTTTGGGACGACAGCCGAACAGGCCGAACGCTGCCAGGGCTTTTTCGAGCGGGCAGAAGTTGGTGAAGCTCGACTGCAGCAGATTGAGACCCACGAATGCCGTAAAGTAGAAGAACGCCGGTGATACCAGAAAGCCCAGCGCCACGGAAACGAGGACGAACACGCCGGCGAAACGGCGGATGATGGAATCAGCGCACATGAGTGGGGTTCTCGTTTTTGAGGGACACGGCAGCCTGGCGAGCCTCGCGGGTGCGAAGCTCCCAGTAGAGCAGCGGGACGACCACCATGGTGAGCAGGGTGGCCACGACGGCCCCGCTCATGAGCGCGACGGCGAGTCCCTGGAAGATCGGATCGAGTACCATGACCAGGCCGCCCACGACCACGGCCGCGGCGGTCAGGGCGATGGGGCGGAAACGCACCGCGCCGGCCTCGAGCACCGCATCGGTGAGGGCCCGTCCGCGGCGCTCCTCCAACTGGATGAAATCGACCAGCAGGATGGAGTTGCGCACGATGATGCCGGCCAGTGCGATCATGCCGATCATGCTGGTGGCCGTGAAGAACGCCCCGCCGATGGCGTGCGCCGGCAGGATGCCGATGAGCGTGAGGGGAATGGGCGCCATGATGACCAGCGGCACGCGGAAACTCTGGAACCATCCCACCACGAGCACATAGATGAGCAGCAGCACCACGGCAAAAGCGAGTCCGAGATCGCGGAACACCTCGATGGTCACCTGCCACTCACCGTCCCACTTGATGGCCGTCTCGTCCAGTGAGGCGGGCTGCTGCGCGTTGTAGATGCCGATGGACGCTCCGTCGACGCGCACGTCCGCCAGTCTCCGGTTCATCTCCAGGATCGCGTACACCGGGCTCTCGATCTCCCGCGCGACATCGGCGGTCACGTAGATCGCCGGACGGAGATCCTTGCGTATGCGTGTGCTTTCCCGGATGCCGTCCCGTACTGTCACGAAGCGGCCGAGCGGTTGCGCGCCCAGCATGGTGGGCACCGGAATCGCGAGCAGGGCATCGATGCTGGAACGTTCCGTTGCCGGCAGACGCGGCACGATGGCTACGGCTTCACGCGCCGTGGGTGAGGCCATCGCGCCGGCCGTGGTGCCGGAGACGGCCAGCGCGATGGTCTGCACGATCTGCTCGACACTGGCGCCAACTTCCGCGGCGCGGTTCCGGTCCACCTGAAACGTGACGCGCTGCTGCGGCGCCTCCACCGTCCAGTCCACATCCACCACACCCGGTGTTTCCTCGAACACCCGCTTCACGGCGCGCGCCGCCTCCAGCCGCGTGCTGTCGTTCGCGGCGTACACTTCCGCCACGAGGGTCGAGAGCACCGGCGGCCCCGGAGGAATCTCCGCCACCTTGGCCGAGGCGTCGTAGCGCTGGGCGATGGAATCGATACCCGGCCTGACCGCCACCGCGATGGCGTGACTCTGACGGGAACGTTCGCCCTTGGGGGCGAGATTCACCTGCACGTCGGCCACATTGGCGCCGCGGCGCAGGAAGTAGTGACGCACCAGTCCGTTGAAGTTGAACGGCGCCGCGGTGCCGGCATACACCTGCGTGCTCACCACCTCGGGAACCGAACCCAGATATGTCGCGATCTCCGACGCCACCCGCTGCGTGGTCTCGAGCGTGGTGCCCTCGGGAAGGTCGAGCACCACCTGGAACTCGCTCTTGTTGTCGAAGGGGAGCATCTTCACCTGCACGGCGCGCAGCCCCACCAGCGACACGCTGCCGAGCAGCAACAGGATCACCGTGCCGTAGAAAGCCCGCCGGCGCGCCGGCCGTTCCAGCAGCGGCGTCATCAGACGATGATAGAGTGTATCGACACGTCCGCCTTCTTCGGGCGGATGGGCGATGGATCCATGCGGCGGCCCGACATGGCCCTTCAGCAGGCGGTAGGCGAGATATGGCGTGACGACGAACGCCACCCCCAGTGACGCGAGCATCGCCACCGAGGCACCCACCGGAATGGGACGCATGTACGGCCCCATCATGCCACTCACGAATGCCATCGGCACGATGGCCGCGATCACCGTGAAGGTGGCCAGGATGGTGGGATTGCCCACCTCGTCCACGGCATCCACCGCGGCCAGATCGGCCGGCCGGTTCTGCATGGCGAGATGCCGGTAGATGTTCTCCACCACCACGATGGCGTCGTCGACGAGAATGCCGATGGAGAAGATCAGCGCGAACAGCGTGATGCGATTGAGCGTGTAACCCAGCGCGTAGTACACGAACAAGGTGAGCGCGAGTGTCACGGGCACCGCCACCAGCACCACCACGGCTTCACGCCAGCCGAGGAAGAGCCAGATGAGCAGCGTCACGGATACCGTGGCGATGATCAGATGGAGAATGAGTTCCCGGGCCTTCTCGCCGGCGGTCTCGCCGTAGTCGCGGGTCACTTCCAGCTTCACCGTGGAGGGCAGCAGCCGCGCACGCGCCTGATCGACCCGTTCCATCACGGCTTCGGTGACGTGCGTGGCGTTGGCGCCTTTGCGCTTGGCCACGGCGATCGTGACCGCCGCTTCCGGAGCCGTTCCGGTCCCCGCGCCATGGTGCGAGACATACGTGTCCACGTCGCCGTGATCGTCGCGGATGTCGGCGACGCTGCGCAGATAGATCGGCGTGCCGCGGCGATTGGCCACCACCAGCCCGGCCACGTCCTGGGCGCTGGTGATGGGAGCGCCCACCGCGATCTGCACGGTATGGTTGCCGGTGGTCATCTCGCCGGCCAGCAACTGCGCATTGGCCTGACGCAACGCCATCATGACTTCACCCGGCGTGACACCACTGGATGCGAGACGGGCGGCATCCAGCACCACACTCACCCGACGCGGAGCGCCGCCGATCACGAACGATTCGGCCACCTCGGGCACCGTGCGGATCTCGTCCTCGAGATGCACCGCAATGCCGCGCAGCGTGTTGATGTCGACGTCCTGACTGTGCAGGGTCAGCGACAACACGGGCACATCGTCGATGGAGTGTGCCCGAACCACCGGCGGCTGCATCCCCGCAGGCGCCACGGTCATGATGTCGGCGAGCTTGGCCTGCACCCGCGTGACGCTGCGCTCCTGATCCTCGCCCACCGCGAAACGCACGGTGACCATCGCGAAACCGTCACCGGCCGAACCATAGACATGGTCCACGCCCGGGATTTCGAGCATGCGCTGCTCGATGGGACGGGCCACGAGTTGTTCGGCCTCCGCCGGCGAGGCGCCCGGCATGGCGGCGATGACATCGATCATCGGCACCGAGATCTGCGGTTCCTCTTCCCGCGGTGTAGCGGCGATTCCCAGCGCGCCCACGGCCAGCGACGCGATGGTGATGAGCGGCGTCAGCTTGGAGTGCAGAAAGGCCCGGGCGATGCGCCCGGAAATGCCCCACGAGGCGGACATGATCAGACTCCGCCGTTCGGGTTGTGTTTCGTGTTGACATCCGTGTCGGCACCCGTGTCGGCATTCACAGGCGCATTCGCGGAGGTATTCGCAGGCGCCTTCGCAGAGGCGGCCGTGCGACCGGTCGGATCGTGTGGCATCACGACACGATCACCCGCATGGAGCCCGCTCGTGACTTCGACCCGATCGCCGAAGGTCCCCCCAACACGGATCCAGCGCCGTTCGCGCATGCCACCGCGGTCGACCAGGACCCCCACGAGATCACCGTCGCGCAGCAGCGCGCGCACGGGGATCATGATGCCGCGTACACTGTCGGTGGGCAGGAGGATGGTGGCACTGCTGCCGGCGGCGTAGTGCGCATCGCGATTCTGCACCAGCGCGTTGACGGTGAAGAGATTGCTGCTGCCGGCCGGGACCACGCCCTCGATCGTGGCCGTGGCCGACACGTCTCCGATGATGACATCGACGCGCTGCCCGCGGTGCAGGCGGCGCGTGACGGTGATGGGCGCCGCGGCACTGATGCGCAGGGTCGTCGCGTTCTGCACCGTGAGCAATGGAGCGCCCGGTGTGGCCATGCCACCACGATCGATGGCCCGACGGATCACGACGCCGTCGAACGGAGCGCGCAGCGTGGAGTATCGCGAAGCCGCATCGAGTTCCGCCGCCGCGGCCCGTGCCGCCCGCACGCCCGCTTCCGCGCGGGCGAGACCGGTCTGGGCGGCTTCGTATTGTGCCCGGGTGGCTGCACTGTCGGCATAGAGGGCCGCAAAGCGCCTGGCCTGCACTTCCGCGTCACGGTGCATGGCGTCCGCATCGGCCACCGACGCCGAGAGACGCTGTGCCCGGGCCGCGAGTTCGCCGGCATCGATGCGGAGCAGCACCTGACCGGTATGCACGCGGTCTCCTTCGTGCACCAGCACATCGGTGACGGTGCCCATGAGCGTCGTACTCAGCGTGGCCTCCTCCAGGGGGGCGGCCACGCCGGCGGCTCCGAAACTGCCGCTGAACGTGGTATCGGTGATCGTGAGCAACACCCCCGCAGTATCCGACATGGCGACCGGTCCATCGACACGGGCCGATTCGCGTGGGTGCGACTCATCGTTGCCGGAACAACCCGCGGCGATCAGTGCCGTCATCAGGACGACCGGCATCGCGAGTGCCCGCGTGGATTCGTGGAAGCGTGGGAAGAACGAATGGAGATTGGACATGGCTCGGTAGGGATCAGTGCTCGGGCGAAGGATCGAGCTGGGTCGCGATCGCGCCGGGATCGGCGCCAATGGCGAGGCGATACTGCGCCACCGCTTCGATGACGGCGTAGCGGGCGGCCGCGTGCTGCAGGGCCGATGCGGTCTCACTGGCTTCCGCCGCCAGGACCTCGGCGACGGTGGCCAGACCGCCGACATAGCGCCGCTGCACGAGACGATGCGCCTCCTGACTCTGCGTCATGCTGAGTGCCGCGAGATCGAGCTGCGCGAGCGTCACCCGCAACTGCCGCACCGCGGTCTCCTGTTCGAGGCGCGCGGCGGCCATGGTGGCCGCATCCGCGGTGCGGGCGGCCGCGAGACGTGCCTGCCCCCCGTCGATGTCGGCGAGCTCACTGCCCCCGCCGAAGAGTGACCACGAAGCCATGACTCCGACGGTCCAGCTCGGGCGTCCCGCGTACAGGCCACTCGGCGCGTTCCAGTCGTAGCGGGCCACGCCGTTCAGCCGCGGCAACAGCGTACTGCCGGCCCGCTGCACATCGAAGCGTGCGGCCTCCACATCGAGTCGGCTGGCCCGCATGTCTTCGCGGGTTTCTTCACGGCCGGTTCGGACGGACGATGCGCGCATCCCGTCGTTGCCTTCATTCGGGCCGACCGCAATGCCGGTGTTCCTGACCATCGCCCGCACCGCGGCATCGGTGGGCAGCACCGCCGGCAATTCATCGGCCCGCAACGTGTGTGCGGCATCGCTCCGACCGAGCAACAGGCTCAGTTGCTCGCGCGCGGTACCGGCGGCGGCATCGGCGGCCAGCCGTTGCGCCTCCACGTCACGTGTCCGGACCTGCATCTGCAGGAGATCGGCCCGTGTGACGAGTCCCTGACGGAGCATCTGTTCGATCTGGGCGGTCATGGCTTCGCCGGCGATGAGCGCCCGCGCCAGCGTCTGCTGTTTTTCCGCGGCCAGGATGGCGCCGAAATAACCACGCACGACCGACAGACGGGTGGACAGTGTCGTCCATTCGGCTCTGGCGGTGGCGGCATCGGCCGCGCGCGATGCGGCGCGTCGACCGAGTATCGCGTCGCCATTGACGAGCGGAATCTCGAGGATGGCGGCGCCCTGGAGATTGTCGATGGCGTCGGGCGCGTTCAGTCGTGCCGGCGCGAAGGCTTCCGCGGTGACGCGTCGTTGCCGCAGGAGCGTCCCGAAGGCGCCGATGGGGTCGGTGGTGCGGATGGCACCGGCTTCCACGCGCGCCGAGGGAAGCAGGCCCTGGAGCGGACGGCGGGCGGCGGCCCGGGCGATGTCCGCGGCGGCCCCCGCGCCGCGATTGGCGAACGCCATCCGATCCGCTTCGGCAATGGCGTCGGTCAGCCTGAGCGGCGGGGCGTTCGTCGGGCCCTGCTGCGCGCCGACCGTTGCGGGCAGCCCCCACGCCGCGAGGAACAGGAGAGTCTTGAGGTTTGGCATACAAGCATATTACTAAATACGTATATATTGAATGTCAAGGCGGGCCCGACCCCGGAGGGCGGGCCCGCGACGGACGCTCAGTCCGCTCGGATCATTTCCGGATCACTTGCCGAGATGCTTTTCGAAGAAGGCCCAGGTGCGATTCCACGAATCGATCTGCTCCGGCGAATCGTCACGCACCCACGTGCCCTTGGTGACGCGGCGGCTGAACGTGTGGCCGACGCTGGACGGTCCCGGGGTGGGATTCACGTACACCTTGGTCTCGGCCAGCCTGGGCTGGCGGGCCTGGAACGCGTCGATGAGCGGCCGCGCCTCCTCGAAGTTCACGTCCTCGTCGTTGGTGGCGACATGCACGAGGATCGGCGTCTTGAGGCTGTCCACCCAGTAGTAGGGGGAGCGACGGATGTACTCAGCGCGCTGTTCGAACGGCAGACCACTCAACTTGGACTGGGTGGAGAACGAACGCTGGTAGGACGGCCCCTTGAACGAGAGGCGGAACAGGAGATTGGTGACCGGCACGATGGCCGCTCCCGCCTTGAAGGGCGAGCCGTTGGCTTCGCGTGTGAGCAGCAAGGCGGTGATGTACCCACCGTGGCTCCATCCCATCACGCCGATGCGATCCGGATTGACATAGGGCAGGGCCTTGAGCACCGATACCGCGGACTCGGTGTCGTCGACTTCCATGCCGCCGTAGTCGATGGCGTTGTGATGCGCCTTGCCGTGGCCCGTGCTGCCACGATAGTCGGGCGCCACGATGGCGTACCCGCGCTGTACCGCCTCGATCACGAAGGGCAGGTACTGCGGATCGAAGTTGCTGTGCACGCCGCCGTGCACCCAGACCATGGCCGGATGTGCCCGGGCACCCTTGGTGGTGAGGGGTTCGAACAGGTACGCGGGGATCTCGAGGCCATCGGCGGAGCTCTTGTAGGTGACCTTCGAGAACTTCATGACGCCCTTGCTGCGGGCCGCGTAGATGGAATCGGTCTTCTGTTTGTCCTTGATGGCGGCGTCGTAATCGGCCACGGGATGGTCTTCGTGCCGGTTGCTCACGTACAGCAGCGCGGCGCGGGCCGAATCCATCTTGACGGTCTGACGCGGGGGGCGGGCTCCCTGCGCGGACAGGGAGGTGGCGAGCCCGGCAGCCAGCAGGACAGCCGGCAGGGAGGCCGTGAGCCAGGGGCGGAGTTGGGTCATCGGACGGAAGGCGGGGATGCGGGAACGATCGATGGCACTCGCGGAAGGGAGCGCCTCATGGTGGTCCAAGCAGGGGCTGACCACCGTCATCTTGGACAACGCACCAACGGTATCTTTGCTGAGATTCCCCGTCCAGCCGACCGGGCTGGCGGGGAAGGGCTCGCCCGGGCGCGTCGCTCACGGCGGGCTGCTCACGGCGAGCGCTCACTCCCGCGAGCGGGGCCGGCGTTGGGTGGCTGCCTTTTCGACGAGACGCCGCAGTTCCCGGATGGGCTCGGGGTGGTCGTCCACCTGCAGTCGGAGCACGACGTCGTTGTGCAGCCAGACGCCGCCGTCCTTTCGGACGATCAGCATCGCGGCCGACTGCATGCCCCGCTTGTCGCCGCCGGCCTGCTGTCCCGCTTCGAGTGCGGCGAGTAACCGGAGCGACAGGTGGCCTTCGGTGTTCTCGAAGGCGCGCACCATCGCGCTCACCACCTCCTCGCTGGCCAGGATGTTGCCCTGGGCCGTGCAGAACTTGCCCTGCTTGTCGCCGGCCCACTCCGTCGCCTTGGGGCCGGTGAAGGCCGCCACGTTTCCCTGGGCGTCGATGACGGCGAACTGGCGTCCCTGTTTGGTCCAGTCGGCGGGCCGGGGATCGGGATCGCGCTCCCAGATCTGCCGCACGACATCGGCAGGACGCATGCCCTGCCGGAGCAGGGTCAGCGCCTGGGGGCCATAACTCACGTCGACGATGGCCTGGGTGGCCGCGGCGCCCACGCCGGCTTCCGCCCAGAGCACCCCGTTACCCACGGAAAACACCCGCGATTGCACGGCGCCGCCTACCTCACCGGTGGCCGGATCGAACCCCAGAATCGAAAACGTGGCCACCGGCGGCCAGGGCGTCTGGCCAATCAGGGGGTGTCCGGGAAGGCCGGCGCCGACCAGGCACGCCAGCATGATCCACAGCGGGGCACGGCGTGGCGAACGGAACGGATGCATGGGGTGTGGTGCGTTCGAGGAGGTCATGGTGCGATTTCTCCGGCGGGAAGCTCCGGAAAATGTCCGTCGGAAGGCCGTGACGCGAAAGCGCCGGACGCGATCGCGCGAACTGCGACCCGGACGCCGGTACGAACTTCGGCAAAAGCGCCGAGGGGGTAAGCGCCAGACCGGATCTGTGCGTAGCATGAACATGGGCACGATCAGACGATCGTGATCCCCGTCCCCCCTCCACAATGCGGAGCCCCTGATGTTGCGTGGAACCCCCCGGCGTTGGACATGGCGATCGTCTTGCCATGCGCTCGCTCTGTTGACACTGACCGTGACATTGACCGCGACGCCACTGGCGGCGCAGGGCGGTGCGCAGCAGATCGATCAGGAGTACACCGCGAAGATCAAGGAGTATCTCCAGGATCCTCGCATCACGACCGAGCTGGTGGACCACCTGCCGGCTTCGAGCACCGTGCCCACGCCCCTCAAGTTCCATGGTCGTATCGTCGGCACCCCGGGCGAGCTGACGTACGCCAAGGACATTCACCGCTACTTCGAAGCGCTGGCCAAGGCCTCACCGCGCGCGAAGTACTGGACCATCGGCAAGACCGAAGAAGGCCGCGACATGGTCGTGCTCGCGATCGGCGACGAGCAGGCCATCGCGAACCTCGACAAGTACAAGAGCGAACTGGCGGCGCTCACCGATCCGCGCAAGACCAGCGAGGCCGATGCGCAGCGGCTCATCAAGAGCAGCAAACCGATCTACTGGCTCACCAGCGGCATGCACTCGCCGGAGAACGGCGGTCCCGAGATGCTGCAGGAGCTCGCCTACCGCCTGATCGTCGAGGAGACGCCGTTCATCCAGGCGATCCGCAACAACATCATCACCTTCATCACGCCGGTCATCGAAGTCGACGGTCGTGAGAAGCAGGTGGACACGTACTACTACAACAAGACGCTCGCGCCCGGTCTCACGCGCCTGCCGCTCATGTACTGGGGCAAGTATGTCGCGCACGACAACAACCGCGACGGCATGGGGCAGTTTCTCGCGCTGACGCGTCACGTGAATGACTTCTTCCTCGAGTGGAAGCCGCAGGTCATGCACGATCTGCACGAAGCGCAGACTTATCTGTACAGCTCCACCGGCACGGGCCCCTACAACGACGCCGTCGATCCCATCACGGTGAACGAGTGGTGGACGATGGCCATCGAAGACGTGCGGGAGATGACCAAGCGCGGCGTGCCCGGCGTGTTCACGTACGGCTTCTACGACGGCTGGACGCCGAACTACATGTTCTTCGTGGCGCACACGAAGAACGCCATCGGCCGGTTCTACGAAGTGCAGAGCTATGGCCCGGACAACTACGAAGTGCGTCCGGGACCGACGACCACGAGCAAGGAGTGGTTCCGTCCGAATCCGCCCCTGCCGTTCATCAAGTGGGGCCCGCGCAACAACGTCAACATCCAGCAGTCGGGCGTGCTCATCTCGCTCAAGCACTTCGCCGACAACCGGGCGATGTACCTCGAGAACTACTGGATCAAGAACAAGCGCGCGGTGGACAAGGGCAAGACCGGCGACGGGCCGTTCGCGTGGGTGATCCCGGCCGGCCAGCGCCGCAAGGCGGATGCGGCCGATGCCGTGAACGAACTGCGCAAGCAGGGGCTCGAACTGCACCGGGCCACGTCGGCCTTCACCGTCGGATCGGTGAGCGTGAAGCCGGGCGACTACATCGTGCGCGGCGATCAGCCATATCGCACGCTGGCCGACATGTATCTCAGCATCCAGAACTACTCGCCGGCCAATCCGCGTCCGTACGACGACACGGGCTGGACGTTCCAGTTCATGCGCAACGTCGCGATCTTCCCGATCGCCGACAAGAGCATCCTGACGCAGCCGATGGACGCCGTGACCAGCAAGGTGGTGGCGACCGGTGGCATCGAAGGTTCGGGTCCGGTGCTCGTCATCGAACACACGTCCGACAACAACCTGATGAAGTTCCGCACGAACTTCGCGACCACGAAGATGTTCGCGGCCGAAGCGGAGTTCCAGGCCGGTGGCCGCACGTTCAAGCCGGGCGCGTTCATCGTCCCCGCGGGTGATCGGGCGAAGATGGAGGCGTCGCTCAAGGAACTGGGCATCTCGGCGGTGGCCGTGGCGTCGGCGCCGACGGTGAAGCAGCATGAACTCGATCTGCCGCGCATCGGGTATGTGCACGCCTGGCAGCGCACGCAGGACGAAGGCTGGGTGCGTGCCGCGCTCGACAACTACGGCGTGCCCTACACCTACTTCGGCGACATCCGTCTCCGTGAAGGCAATCTGCGCGCCAAGTACGACGTGATCATCTATCCGCACGTGGGCGGCAGTGCGCAGTCGCACATCGCGGGCATCATCAAGAACGGCGACACGCCGCTGCCGTACAGGAAGACGGCGAAGACGCCCAACCTCGGGGCGCTGGAAGGCACAGACGACATCCGTGGCGGCATGGGCATCGAAGGGTTGACCGAGCTGTACAAGTTCGTGCAGGCCGGTGGCACGCTGATCGTGGAGGGTTCGACGTCCTCCATCTTCCCGGCGTACAATCTGACCAGCGGCATCACCATCGAATCGCCGAGCCAGCTCTTCGCGCGCGGTTCGATCATGCGTGGCATCGTGTCGGACAAGAACAGCCCGATCGCGTACGGCTTCGACAACCAGCTCCCGGTGTACTTCAACCAGGATCCGGTGATCAACGTCGGCGGTTCGGCGGGTCTCTTTGCCGGCTTCCAGGGTGCGGCGGGTGCGAATCTCGCGCAGAACGTGACGCCGAACGCGCAGCCGCTCCAGCTGTCCACGTGGAATTTCAACAAGCCGGATTCGGTGAGCACACCGGCCGCGGGTCGCGGTGGTGCGGCCGGCGGTGCCGGTGGTCGCGGCGGCTTCGGCGGCGGCGGCGGTGGCGGTGCGGGCATGTTCGGCGGGGCCACCAGCATCGATGGCACCCGTCCGCGCGTCATCATGCAGTTCCCGGCCAATGCGTCCGACATGCTGCTCTCCGGCACGCTCGCCGGTGGTGAAGCGCTGGCCAACCGCGCGCAGCTCGTCGATGCGCCGATCGGCAAGGGACACGTCGTGATGTTCGCCATCCGTCCGTTCTGGCGCTGGCAGACGCAGGGCACGTTCTTCCTCGGCTTCAACACGATCCTCAACTGGAACGATCTCGACGCCGGGAAGTGAGATGCCGATCCGCGTCTGAGCGACGTGGACGGAACATCTGAAGAGCGGCGCTGAACACCGCGCTGCATATCGCGCTGCATACCGCGCTGAACAGCAACGAGGCGGCTCCGGAATACGGGAGCCGCCTCGTCTGCGTCGGGGGCCGGGAAGATCGATCACGGGGCCGCCGTGACGACGCGATGACGGGTTTCCCGGTTGCCGGGTATCGCAGCGTGTTCACGATTCTTCACCGAATGCTCACGGAGTGTCCATGCGATCGATCCTCAGGACCGCTCTGGCGGTCGCCCTCATCGCCCAGGCGGGATGTCGAACGGAAAGCCATACGGCGCCGCTCGACGACGAGTTCATCATCCGGAGCAATGCGGCGGTCACCATCGACGGTGCGGCGTTGAATATCCGGCTGCTCGGTGTCCTCAACGATTCACGCTGCGCGCGCGATGTGGTCTGTGTGTGGTCGGGCAATGCCGAAGTCCTGTTGGAAGCGCGACAGGACGGCGCGGTGGATACACTGCGCCTCAATACCCACATCGAGCCGCGTCAGGCGGTGGCCGGCCGGTATCTCGTACATCTCGTGGGGCTCGCGCCGGAGCCGCGATCGGATCGTGCCATCGATCCCGCGGACTATCGGGTGACCCTGCGCGTATCGATGCCGAATATCGCCTGCACGGCCGTGGCATTGTCGGCCATGACCGTGTCACTGGTCGACTCGATCGATCCGGGCCGTGCGACATTCCGGAATGTCCGGGTGCTTGCCACCGATGGCGCCTTCCGCGATTCGGTCCGGACCGACAGTCTGCTCCCCGGCATGAAGCTGGGCCTCGTGTACGAACGGGCGGGTCGGTACACGGTGACAGTACGCGCGGAGGGATACGCACCCTGGACCGCGACGGATATCCTCGTGCGACGGGACCTCTGTCATGTGATCACCGTCCCCGTGACGGCGACGTTGCGACGCCAACAGTGACGCGGGGAAGGGGGCGCGGCGACAGGGCGGCGCCCTCTTCACTCGTTTCGGTCAACCCGGCGGCGTGGCCACACTGTCCCGCTTCACCGCAGCGGAATCGCTCTTCGTCACCGCGCTGTCGGCCTTCTTCGCCGGCGACGATTGAGCGGGTGCGTCGGACGTGCGCCGGCGTGTGCGCTTCGGGGTGGGCTCGGTCGGTGCTGCCGTGACGCCAGTCTCCGTGGCCGTGGAATCCGAGCCGATCCATCCCGCGATCGTCGACCGCGCTTTCCCCGACACGGCGCCGATGCGGTCGGAGAGGTTGTGCATGGTGGTTCCTTCGGGCTGCGTGGACCCATACCACCACAGCCCGTACGTGAAGACCACCGCCAGCATGATGTACGGAAACACCGAACGCCGGCGTCCCATGCGCACGGGGTCCTTGCGTGCACGACGCACGGGTTCGGCGGCCTGTGCGCGGGGGCGTTGCGGGTCGTGGCCACTGGCGGGAGTCCGCACCGTCGAGGCTTCGTGGGGCGTGCGCGACGCCACACTGCTCATGCGCTGCCCCAGTGCGTGCCGGTAGATCTCGGCCGTCTGCGTCGGCGTCATCTCCGACACCGAGTCGGCCAGCGCGTTGCCGAAGTCCGCGATGGCGGGATATCGATCCACCGGATCGGGAGCGAGCGCCTTGTCGAAGACATCCTGCAACGATGCCGGCCAATCCAGATCGCTGCGTACTTCGTCGAGACGCCGCGGTCGGCTGGTCAGACGCGCAATCAGCGATTCTTTCGACGACGCACTCACGAAAGCTTCATGGCCCGTGAGCGCCATGAACGCCACCAGCGCGAGCGAATACTGATCGGAACGTGCATCGAGCACATCCCCCGAAAGCTGTTCGGGGGACATGTATTCGGGTGTGCCCACCGCGAAGCCGGTGCGTGTCACCTGCTGCGAACCGCGTTCCATGGTGCGCGCAATGCCGAAGTCGACGAGCTTCACGACGAAGGTGCCGTCGGTGCGCTTCGACACCATCACGTTGTCGGGCTTGATGTCGCGATGAAGAATGCCGAGGTCGTGAGCGGATTGCAGCGCATCGGCCGCCTGCGCGATGATGTCGGCACCCACCACGGGGTGGAGAGCGACTTCGCGCTTGAGCGTGGCGGCGAGCGATTCACCGTCCACGAACTCCATCGCGAGATAGACGAGCCCGTCATCGGTTTCGCCGAAATCGAAGATCGCCGCGACGTTCGGATGCGTGATCTTGCTGGCGTTCTCGGCTTCGCGCGTGAAACGTTGCAGTGCTTCCTGTTCGTGCAGCAGCGCCGGGCGCATGATCTTGATGGCGCTCTTGCGCTTCATGCGCACGTGTTCGGCCAGATAGACCTGGCCCATCCCTCCCTCGCCGATGCGCGAGATCACCCGGTAGCGTCCGCCGATCATCTTGCCGATGAGGCCGCTCTCGTCGACGACGATCAGGGAAGACCCGTCTTTCGCGCAGAACGCGATGGATTCGTCGTAGGTCTCCCCGCACTTGGGACAGCTCTTCCGTAGGCTCACAGGAGCGAACCTATCAGTCTCAGTGCTGAAGGCAAGCGCATCGACAGGTAGGAGTCGGGTGGAGAGTTATGGTCGAGCTCGGTTCCTCCGCTTTCGGGCAGATTTTGGGTATGTTGCACACATGCCTCCGGTTTCGCGTTCCCTGCCCGATTGGCCTCGGCCGTTCGTGAGGAGAGTCCTCCGAGGCGGACTGCCTGCCTTCCTTCTGTTGGTCGGACCGGTGAGGGTGAATGCGCAGGCGGGTACGCAGCCCCCGGCGGCCGCGGGCTGGGCCCAGGCCGGAAAGCAGGGGGATGCGCTGCTGGGAAGCACCACTTTCCACACGGGCGAGTCGCTCCGGGACCTGCGCATTCACTACACGACGTTGGGGACGCCCCGGAAGGATGCCCGCGGGACCGTCCGCAATGCGGTGATGGTGCTGCATGGGACGGGAGGCAGCGGGCGGTCGTTCCTGTCGGCCACCTATGCGGGCGAGCTGTTCGGCCCCGGCAAGCTGCTCGACAGCAGCCGGTACTACATCATCCTGCCCGACGGGATCGGTCACGGGGGCTCGAGCAAGCCCAGTGACGGCGACCATGCGCGCTTCCCGAAGTATGGCTATACCGACATGGTGGCGGCCCAATACCGGCTGCTGACCGAACACCTGGGCGTCAATCATCTGCGCCTCATCATGGGCACCTCGATGGGGTGCATGCATGCGTGGATGTGGGGATACACCTTCCCCGGTTTCATGGATGGCCTGGTGCCGCTGGCCTGTGTGCCGTCCCAGATCGCGGGGCGCAATCGCATGATCCGCACCATGGCCATGGACGCCATTCGTGACGATCCGGCCTGGCAGGGCGGTGAGTACCGCACGCAGCCGCCGGGACTCAAGGCCGCGCAGATGCTGCTGTACATCATGTCCAGTGCGCCCCTGGTTCAGCAGACACAGGCTCCCACGCGCGACAAGGCCGATTCCGTCATTCGCTCCTGGCTCGATGCACGCATGCGGACCACCGACGCCAACGACTTTCTCTATCAGTTCGACGCATCGCGCGACTACGATCCTTCGACCCACCTGCGGGAGATCGAGGCGCCCGCGTTGTTCATCAATTCGGCCGATGATCAGGTGAATCCGCCTGAGCTGGGGCTGGCCGAGAAGCTTGCCGCACAGATGCCCCGCACGCGGTTCATTCTCCTGCCCATTTCATCCGAGACGCGCGGTCATGGCACACATTCGCAGCCGCGTATCTGGGGCAGGTATCTCTCGGCGTTCCTCCGCACCCTTCCAGAACGATGAGTCCTTTCACCACGCGTCCGACCACCTGGCAGTTGATGACACGCGCCGCGCGGCTGCGGTGTCCTCAGTGTGGGGGACGGGGCATTTTCCGGTCCTTCTTCGAGTTTCGTGAACACTGCCCCACCTGCGGCATGCGATTGCAGCGCGGCGAAGGCGACTATTTCATCGGGGCCTATCTGTTCAATCTCATCGCCGTGGAGATGATCCTGGCGGTGTGTGTGGGCACGTTCGTGGTGATGACCTGGCCCGATCCGCCGTGGGAGATGATCACCTACGTCACGGCCGCCCTGATGCTCACCGGCTGTGTGGTCTGTTATCCCTTCGCAAAAACCACCTTTCTGGCGGTGGATCTGGCGGTGCGTCCGATGACACGCGAGGAGCTGCACTGGCATCGCGAGGACGGCTCCCACGGAGAGCGGGAGCTGCCCCAGATCTGAACTTCCCAGGAAAGCCGTCACAGAAAAACGCGGCGCGCACCATCCATCGGTGCGCGCCGCGTCGTTTTTCCGGAGACCCGGTTGCTGCCCGCTACTTCTCGGTGATGATGAGATAGCGGGAGGCGCCCCAGAATTTTGCCGGATCGGTGATGCGGATGCTTTCCCCGCGGAAGGAGCCGTCCTTCTCCTTCTTGGCGACTTCGATAAGTCCCACGTCGTGCCGTGACACGATGCGGTAGGCCCGGTCGGTGCGCGGGAGGGGAATGGTGAGGACATCGCGGCGATCGGCGCGTGTGAAGCGCGTCTCGTCGAGCGTGCGGGCCGGCACCAGCGTCTTCCCGAGCTTCACGATGAGCAACCCGCGCGATCCGCCTTCTTCGGCGACGACGCCATCGGCCAGTAGCTGGCGGCGCGAACCGATGGTGTAGAAGACCTGGTTCTCACGTACGTCCATGGCTTTCACCGTATCGGTGAGGACGGCCTTTTCGGCGGTGAGCGTTTCGTTGGCCGTGCGGAGCTGGCGGATTTCATCCTGGAAGGCCGCGATCTCCCGGTCACGCTGCGACAGCCGGGCATTGAGATCGGCCAGGAGGGTGGCCGCCGCCGACGAGTCGGCCTGCATGCGCCGGAGGTCGGCCAGCTGGCGTTCCACCTGGGCCTGGCGGGCCGACAGACGCTGACGCATCTGCTTCAGGCGATCCAGGATGTCCCGCTGCGCGGCTTCCGCCTCGGTCTTCCCCGATTCGTCGGTGGTATTGACTCCCACCTTGGAGGACAGACCCCGGACCTGACGGAGTTCGGCGTCCACCTGGTCGGCAAACCGGGAGGCTTCGACCACCTGAGCCAGGGCGCGGTCCTTGTCCGCGCTGGAGCCCTGCACGAGACCCTGCAGCGAGTCACGCTCGGCGCTGGCCGAGGCAAGGGCGACCGCGAGAGAATCGGCCCGGGCACGGGAAGCGGTGTCCGTGCAGGCGGAGACCGCAAAGGCGGCCAGCAGCAGCGAGGCTGCCGTGGCGCTGCGGATCTGAAGGGGCATGGAAGTGCGGGTAAGTGGAAACAGGAACGTGCGGCAGGAACGTACCGGTCTCAGGCGTTCCGTGAAAGTATCGTGGATCACCTTTCGATCGGCCTTTGGTGATCTGCCGCACGTTGTGTTTCAGCTATCGCTCTTCCTGGGTGACCTTGGTCGCCGAGGGAGGTTGCTGGTACTTCTCGAACCAGCTGCGCAGATAAAGCTGGGTGCGGAGGAAATTCGACGGGGTCGAACTGGTTCCGTGCCACTCGTTGTTGAAGCGGACCATGGCGGTGGGCACTTTGCGGACCTTGAGTGCCTCGTAGTACTCCTCTGTCTGCCCCATGGGCGTCCGCAGGTCGTTGACACCGGTCATGAGCATCGTGGGCGTTTTCACGTTGCCCACGTACATGAGCGGCGACCGCCGCAGATGCTCGCTGGGGTCGTCCCAGGGATACTTCGCAAAGTTGTAATACCAGTTGGAGCCATCGGTCGTTCCGACAAAACTCACCCAGTTGGTGACGGGGCAGTTGGCGCTGGCGGCCGAGAAGCGGTCGGTGTGGCCGACGATCCAGCTGGTGAGCACACCGCCGCCGGAGCAGCCGAAGACGTACAGACGATTGGTGTCGATGTATCCGCGCCCGATGACCGTATCCACGCCGGCCATGAGGTCATCGTAGTCCTTGCCCGGGTAGGCGTTCTTGATGGCATTGCCGAAGGCGCTGCCATAGCCCGTGGAGCCGCGCGGATTGGTGTAGAGCAGCACGTACCCGTGCGCGGCGTGATCCTGTCGCGCGAAATTGAAGGCCACGTTGTACATGCTGTGCGGTCCACCGTGGATCTCGAGCATCAGCGGGTACTTCTTCGACGCGTCGAAGTCGGCAGGCTTCACGATCCACCCCTGAATGCGCATGCCGTCGGCCGAGGTGTACCACACTTCCTCGGTCGTCGCGAGCTTCTTGCCGGCGAGCACGTCGCCGTTGACATCGGTGAGTTTGCGCAGGGTGGGTGTGCGCACGTCGAACGCCACGATGTCGGTAGGCTGAAGCGCGGTGCTGTTCACCCCCACGGCCAGGAACGACTTGCCGATATCGCTCACCGTGAGCGTCTGCGCGCCTCGGGTGATCTGCCGGATGTCACCCTTGAGCGAGACATGATGGAGATTGCGCGACCCTTCGCTCTCGACGTTGAAGTACACGCCGAGTCCATCGGGCGACCAGATCAGGCCACTGGGTGAGCGATCGAGCTTCTCGGTGAGCACGCGCACGTTGCCGCCGTTCGCATCCATGATGTACAGGGCGGCGTCCTTCCAGGTCGCGTCGGTGCTGTCGTAGCCGGTGTAGGCGATGTATTTGCCGTCGGGACTGGGGACGGGATTGTTGTCCGGCCCTTTGCGGTGCGTGAGTTGCATGATGGCGCCGCTGGCGACATCCACTTTGTAGATCTCGCTTTCGCGCCAGGCATATTCACTGTCGGGCGTGCGCAGCGAGGTGAAGAGCAGCGCCTTGCCATCGGGCATCCAGGTGGTGCCGTTGGCGGCCCAGTCGCCGGTGGTGATCTGCCGGGGCGTGCCGCCATCGGCGGGCACGGTGAAGAGTTGACGCAGCCCGTTCTCGAGGAAGCCCTGACGGTCGGCGCGGTACTTCACCTTGGTGACCACACGCGGCGGTTCGGTCCACTTGGCGCCCTTGGGCGCGGCGGGCATGGGAATGCGCCATTCGTCGTTCTGCCGCACGAGCATCCCGAAGGCCAGCGTGGTGCCATCGGGACTCCATTCCACGTCACCCGGCGATTCGGTGAGACGGGTGATCTGCGTGGTGGCGCCTTCGGCGTTCATGTAACGCACCCAGATCTGCTGTCCGGTGGGCTCACCGGTGGCCACATAGGCGATGCGGGACCCATCGGGGCTCCACTTGGCATTGGAGCCTTTCACGAGGAAGCGATTCTTCGTGCCGTCGGCATTCATGATCCACACCGACGACTCGCGGCGATCGTTGAGTTGATCGATCCACGTGCGGGTGTAGAGGATCTGTCTGCCGTCGGGAGAGAGTGAGGGATTGGCGACGTCTTCCCAGTTGAAGTAATCGGCGATGGTGAGCCGGTCCTTCGGGGGAGTGGACTGGGCGTTTGCCGCGGATGGGATGGCGAGCGGTGGTGCCAGCAGGGCGACCACGAGCAGCGCACGGGCGGGGAGTCCGCCCAGGCCAGCGCTGGGGACGGGGAGGGGCAGCATCGAAGCCTCCGAGAAGGGAACCCGATGAGCATATCGCGCGTGCTCGCCGATGGCGAGCGCGGTGGAGCACTGCGGCCCTGTACTACCTCAGGGAATCCGCGAAGGCGAGGATGGAGTCGCCGAAAGCCTTCGATGAGCCGTCGACATACCGACGGACGCCCTGCCACTGGCGGATGAGCGAGGAGCGCTGGTTGAGACTGGTCTCGATGACGCGGCGCTTGGACGTGGAGGCGTGGATCATCTTGCCGTCGCCCACATAAACGCCCACGTGAGAGATGCGCTTGCCGCGTCCGAAGGTGAGTACATCACCCGGCTTGAGGGCGGCGACGTCCTTGGGGACTTCCACGCCGACCTTGGACTGGCCCTGGGCGGTGCGGGGGAGCACCATGTCGAGCGCGCCCATGACGTAACGAACGAGGCCGCTGCAATCCAGGGCCACACCGGCCTTGGAGCCCCCGAGCTTGTATTTGGTGCCCAGCGATTCCCGGGCTCTCTCTACGATGCCATCGCGGAGGCGCTCCGCGGAGGCGCTGAAGGCCGCGAAGGGCTTGCGCGACTCCAGCACCGGCTCGGCGGCTTTCGAATCACCCTTGGGGATGCCATTCAGCTCCTGGGCCTGCAGCGACGACACGTTGGCCACGAGGGCCACGGTGACGGCGGAGAGCAGGATGGCGGAGCGGAAACGCACGATAGGGCGAGGCGCGCAGGCCGGGTGGAGGGTGATCCGGTGACGGGCTGGAGATACACAAGGTATCCCGCGGTTTGACGCCTGGCCAGAGGGCGGCGTCACAGTGCGGGAAAGGTTCGGTTCGGTCTAGGTCAACCGGACAACAGCCGAGTGCCTGCCTCCGGGAATCCCGTGCCATTCGAGGGACGATGCGGCCGGGATCAAGCCGAAGTGCCGGCCCCGGAAGACCGGAGCCGGCACTTTCGTCTGCGTCAACGGCCGTCCTACTTCATCAGCGCATTGAACACCAGCTTGTAGGTGCCATGCGTCTGCGCGCGGTGCTGCGCACGGAAACCGATCAGCACCACCCGGCCGCTGCCGTAGGGCACCGACAACATCGCGGCCTTGCCGTTGAGCACCGACTCACCGTTCAACCATCCGCTCTGCAACAGGTCCTTGTCGGCGTACGACACGATCGTTTCCGCCTTCACCGCCGGGTCGGTGACTTCGTAGGCCTGGCAGCCCATCAGCCATACGGCCAGCGCCTGTGAGGGCATGCCGTAGCCGAGGGGGTTGGTGTTCGCGACGTTCACATGGAACGTGGAGCCGGGTGACCAGAATTCCCGGTTGGTCTTGCCGGCCACCACATTGCGCACGGGCAGTCCGAACCGTTCGATGGGCAGCGAGCCCGCTTCGCCGAACGTGACGAGCGTGCCGCCCGCCTGCACGAACGCCTTGATCGCCGCCACACCCTCCTCGCCCATCCCGCTGCGATACTCCGGCGGGACCTGCGGGCCACCGAAGCCGCCCCCGCCACCGCCTCCACGTCCTTCACCACCCGCGGCATTCGCCTGACGTCCCACGAGCGTGGCCACGTTGTCGTACGGCAGGATCAGCACATCGTACCGGGCGTTGAGATTTCCCGCCTTCACTTCCGCGTCCATGATGTTCGTGTGCGCGAATCCGAACTGCTCGAGCGTGAACTGCGTCCACCCCTGATCGATGTTGCCGCCGCCGAAGCGGTCGTACATGGCCACCCGCTGACGCACCATCGCATGACTGACGCCACTCACGTCGGTGTCGAGCGCTTCGAAATTCACGCCGGTGGTCTTCGCGATCGTGGCAATCACCGCGTCGGGCGCCGACGCATCCACCGCAAAATCGCCCACCGCCACGCTGTTCGCGGCACGATCGATCCGGCGCACGGCCACGCCCTTCTCGAAGAGCAGATTCACGGCGTGAATGGCGTCATTCAGCTTGCCGTCCAGACGATACCCGTTGCTACCCTTGCTCACCGTGCCCACCGGCGCGAGATCGGCTTTCACCACCGTCATGGCCACGGTGGGCATCGAGGCCGCGGGTTCCGCGGTGACACCCATGAATTCATTCATGGTGTCGGTGCTCATGTCGTACGGGCGGATCGGCGTGCCGTTCTGCTCACGCGTCCAGGTATTGTCGGGGTAGAACGTCTGTCCCAGCAGCCAACGCACCAGTCCCATCTTGGGCTGCGCCATGGACACGATGAAACTGCCCTCGGCATACTGCTTGCCATCGTGCGTGAACGCCTGTGAAGCCCGCCGCACCTCGATGCCCTGTCCCAGCAGTTTGTTCACCATCTTCTGCGTGGTGAGCGGGTCGTGCTGGTTGACCGGGATGAGATATGCCCGCACCGCACCGGCCGCACCACGTTCGGTCTGCCGCTTGGCTTTGAGATAGGCGTTGTCGAGCACCATCTCCTTGTTGCGCGCGACGAGATCGAGGGTGGCCCACGCGGACACCTTCTGACGGTCGACGATGTCCCGGAGACGCCACGTGCCACCGGGCCACGGGTTCGGGAACGAGGTCTGCTCCTCGTACTTGGGCAGATTGCGCGCGCCGCCGGTCAGGCGCTCCTTCGGAATCTCGATGGGGGTGGCGAGATAGGTGGCCGCCGACTCGGTGAGCATGCCGGCGATGTTGTGGAACGGCGTGATCCAGTGGAATCCGAAATGTCCCCACCCGGAGTAGATCGCGTCGTTGATCACGCCCGAGAGATCGGCTTCTTCTTCCTTGGCGGCCATGTGCGCGCCGTACCAGGCGAGTTCACGCCACACGATGGGATCGGCATTGGGGCGCACCGGCTCCGCATACGGCGGCAGGAAGATGCGCGCGCCGTAGCTGCCCATGTGATGGTGATCCACGTACGCCTGCGGCTTCCACTCGCGGAACAACAGCTTCGCCATGTATTGCGATTCGACCATGTTGGTCATGAACGCATCGCGGTTGTTGTCGTGACCCACGTACTTCTGATACAGCCGTGGATACGTGGAGCCTTCGTAGGGCGTGCCGAGGTACTTGTTGTACCAGTCAGTCATCAGGATCTGCCCATCGGGATTGAAGCTGGGCACCATGATCGAGATGACATTGTCGAGGATGCGTGTGGCCTCGGCGTCCGTGCGCGCAACGAGATCGTAAATGAGCTCTGGCGCCATCTGCGAGCCGCCGATCTCGTTGGCGTGCATGCTCATCGACTGCAACACGACGCCCTTGCCCTGCAGCACCACGCGACGGATCTCCGCTTCGGGCACCCCGCGCGGATCGGCGAGTTCGAGGTTCCACTTCCGCAGCGTCTCGAGCCGCGCCAGGTTCGCAGGCGACGAGATGTAGACCGCGAGGAACGGGTTGCCCATCGACGTGGGCCCCATATTCACGACCTTGATGCGCGGGCTCTGCTTCGCGAGCAGGTTGTAGTACTCGATCATCTTGTCCCAGCGTGCCATCTTGCGGTCCGCACCCATGCGGAAACCGAAGAACTTCTCCGGTGTGGTGATGGCGGCGTTGACAGTCGGTGCCGGCTTGGTGGGCATCGACAGCGAGGCCGGTGCGTTCTGCGCGAACACCGGAGCGGTGAATGGCAGGACGAAGGCGCCGAGTGCCAGCCAGCGGGCGGCGCCGCGCGCCACGGCGGTGACCACAGCGGTGGCCGCCTCGGCGAGAGCCGGAGCGTGGGGTGGGCACGCCGTCAGAGAGGGCCTGCGGGACGGTCGCATGGGCGGAGCGGGTTGGGAGGACGGGGGACGGGGCGGGACCCTGACGAGAGGCAACGTGCAGCTCGATCCGTCGTTCAATCCGTCTTACTACATGAGGGTCTGGTCCCTCGCAAGACTCAGCGTATCCCGAGTGTCTTGTGCGTTTGCAACGACAGCCGCCAGCGCGGATGTGCGAGACAGTAGTCCAGCGCGGCCCGCGTGTTTTCCGCGGCCCGCGGGCCATCCATGGGCTGCAGCAGGAAATGCGTGAAGTCCAGCGATTCGAAACGTTCCGGGCGCGCCTTGTCCTGCGGAAACACCAGCTTGAGCTCGTCACCGTGGGTGAGAGCCAGCGGGGCGTCGGCTTTGGGACTCACGCAGATCCAATCGAGACCTGCGGGTGCGGGTTGAGTGCCGTTCGTTTCCACCGCCACTTCGAAGCCCACGGCGTGCAGCGCGTCGATGGCCGGTGTATCGAGTTGCAGCAACGGTTCGCCGCCCGTGCACACCACGAAGGGCCGCACGTCATCGGGTGCGTTGGCGGGCCAGCGGCTCTTCACGAAGGCCGCCAGCGCTTCGGCGGTGGCGAACTTGCCCCCGTCGGGGCCGACGCCGACGAAGTCGGTATCGCAGAAGGTGCAGGTGGCTTTGTGGCGATCGGCCTCGCGGCCGGTCCACAGATTGCACCCCGTGAACCGGCAGAAGACGGCGGCCCGTCCGGCGTTCACGCCTTCACCCTGCAACGTGTAGAAACACTCCTTCACCGTGTATGCCACGAGTCGCTCAGCCGGCGTAGGCAATGGGGTCGACGGCACCGGCTTCGGCAAAGCCGCGCAGGCGCAACTGGCAGGCATCGCAGTGTCCGCAGGCGGTGCCATCCGGCGTCGGGTCGTAGCAGCTCGTGGTGACGCTGTAGTCCACACCGAGTGAGGTGCCGAGGGCCACGATCTGCGCCTTGGTCAGATGCTGCAACGGCGCATGAATGGTGAGGCGCTGTGTACCTTCCACGCCGGCGCGGGTGGCCAGGTTGGCCATGGCTTCGAAGGCCGCGACATATTCGGGACGGCAATCGGGATAGCCGGAATAGTCGAGCGCGTTGACGCCGATGAAGATCGCGTCGGCGCCGAGCGTTTCCGCCCAGGCGAGCGCGAAGGACAGGAAGATCGTGTTCCGGGCCGGCACATAGGTGACCGGGATTTCGTCCGTCACCTCGTCCACGTCACGATCCTTGGGGACTTCCACGTCGGCCGTGAGCGCCGAGCCTCCCCATTGCCGGAGATCGATGTCCACCACGACGTGTTTCGCGACACCCTGCACCTCGGCCACACGACGGGCGGCATCGATTTCCACCGCGTGCCGCTGACCGTACCGGAATGTCATGGCATAGGGCGTGTAGCCGTCGCGGTGCGCGACCGCGAGCGCGGTGGCGGAATCGAGACCGCCGGAAAGCAGGACGACGGCCGGACGTGCGGCCGCCGCGGTCGTTACATGGGACGAAGTCATAGCCCCGAAAAGTAGCGGATTCCGTCCGGCAGGCGGGTGACGGCCCTTTCCGGCTTGGCGCTTTCCGGAACGCATGGCAGACTTCCCGCATGCTCTCGTGGCTCGCCGACCCGCAGGCGTGGATCTCCCTGCTCACACTGACGGTGCTCGAGGTGGTCCTCGGCATCGACAACATCATCTTCATCTCCATTCTCGCGGGGAAGCTGCCGCGGGATCAGCAGCCACGCGCCCGCTCGCTGGGTCTGGCCGGAGCGTTCGTCACGCGGCTGGCGCTGCTGCTGTCGATCACGTGGGTCATGCAGCTCACCGCGCCGCTGTTCACGGTGCTCGATCATCCGATTTCGGGGCGTGATCTGATTCTGCTGATCGGCGGTCTGTTCCTGATCGGCAAAGCGACGCACGAAATTCACGCCAAGCTCGAGGGGCCCGACGAGGAGGCGCAGCAACAGGCGCGTCCGGTGAGCAGCCTCTGGGTGACCGTGGCGCAGATCATGGTGATCGACATCGTCTTCTCGCTCGATTCGGTCATCACCGCGGTGGGCATGGCCGATGATGTGTCGATCATGATCGTCGCCAACGTCGTCGCGTTGCTGGTGATGCTGATGGCGGCGGGACGCATCAGTGCGTTCGTGGACGAACATCCGACCATCAAGATGCTGGCGCTCGCGTTCCTCGTGCTGATCGGCACGAACCTCGTGGCGGAGGGGCTGGGTCAGCACATTCCCAAGGGATACACCTATGCCGCGATGGCCTTCTCCGTGATCGTGGAGATGCTGAATATTCGGGCAGCGGGACGTGCGCGGAGACGGGATGTTGGCCAGGCTGACCATCCCGCGGGCGGAGCGGGGTGACTCCTGTACCCGTGCTCGCCTGTCCTCATCAGAGGACAACGTTGGACGGTCCGTCTGATCCTGTTCGTGGAAACACTTGAAGCATATGCGTTTGCGGGAGGCCGTTGGGCGCAGGTATCGTGGCCTGCGCTCTGCACCTGGATTCCGCGTCACTATTCTGGAGTCACTCACGATGAACACTGTCTTCGTTCGCCGCCGCCCGATGGTCACTTCGGTCGTTACCGCGGTTGCTTCGGCACTCCTGGCGGTTGGCTTGGTCACGTCGCCATTGGCGGCCCAGCAGACGGGTGCGGCCGCATCCCTCACACCGTTCGCCGGCTATGTGATCAGCGGCAACTGGTATGACGGGCCCATCGGCACCAGCCTCAAGAACACCAACGGTCCCGTGATCGGAGCGCAGGGCAGCTTTCCGCTCTCCAAGGGATTGTCGCTCACCGGGAGTCTGGCCTATTCCTCGGGCGATCTGCGCATAGGGTTGCCGCTCATCGGTGGTGTCAACGTGGGGTCGACCAAGACGTGGATGTACGATGCCGGGATCGAGTTGGGCGGCCTGGCCGCACGTCCCGAGGGCATCGCGCCCTTCGCGACGGCGGGCATCGGCGGCATGACCAATGACATCAGCGCGAGCGTGTTCGACGTGCGGGCGACGAACGTTGCCTACACTCTTGGGGTAGGGGTCGATGTCGGCTTCACACCGGGCATGGCGCTGCGTCTGCAGGCCAAGGACTGGATCGGCCGATTCAACTCGGAAGATGCCATCGGCTTCCGCGCCGAAGGAAATCTTGCGCACAACTTCGCGCTGACGGCGGGTTTGAAGTTCACCTTCTGATCCCGTCAGCGCTTCTGAGGCAGTAGATTCGCCTTCAGCTTTCCCTCAGAAGACCGGACTCGTGGATCAGATCTTCCGTTCGTTCATTCCTGCGTTCCTCCGCTCGTTCCCCGGCGTACGTCGTCTGCTGACGACGGTGCTGTTCACCGGAGCCGTCATGTCGGTGCCCGCTGCGATGTCTGCGCAGGCGGCCACCGGCGGGGCGGCTTCGGGCGCAGCAGCCGCGGACACCACCCGGGCGGTTTCGCGCTCGACCGACCCGCTGCGCGGCACACCGGCCACGATCAGTGGGTTGGGCGCGGAAGCCCGCACGCAGCAGGACGCGTTCGAACGCAGTCACCGTCTCGGTCTGCGTTTCTACAACGGTGGTGCCGATGCGACCTGCGAAGTGCCGCTGGGGCGCATCTGCTACTGGAACAACAATGGCGATGTGCCGCCGCCGGCCGAGCGGGCCGATGCGCGGCTCGAACGCGAACAGTTGCTCGATATCCTGGCGCGCGCGCAGGCGGAGAATCCGAAGGACGATTGGGTGAGTGGCATGCGCGTGCGGTATGCCGTGGAGGGTCAGCAGCCAGACGTGGCGCTCACGGCGGCGCGAGCCTGCGCCGGCACGGCGTGGTGGTGCGCGGCGTTGCAGGGGTTGGCGCTGCACAATCTGAATCGCCACGCCGACGCCACGGCCGCATTCGATCGCGCTCTCGCGGAGATGCCCGAAGCGCAACGGTGCGTCTGGACCGACCTGACGATGTGGCTCGACCCGGCCATGCATGCGAACTACAAGGCACTGGGGTGTGCCGGTCGGAGTGCGGAGAACGCACGCATCCTCCGCCTGGCGCAGCCGCTCTGGATGCTGCCGGGCAACGACATCCAGAACGAGTGGTATTCGCGGTTCACGGTCTCCCGTGTGCAGTCGCTGGGGCGCATTCCCTACGATCTGCAGTGGGGTGACGATCTGCTCGAGTCGCAGTTGCGCTACGGCTGGCCGACGGCGTGGTCGGTACAGAACGGTGGGGCCGCCGATCCCCGTCCGCCCCAGGTGATCGGTCACGAGCCCACACCGAGTTACGACTTCATGCCGGCGCTGTCGGCGATCGCGAACCCCACGGGCGCCACGGCATCCGACTGGGATCCGAATCGCAAGAAAGCACGTATGCGTTATGCCACCCGGTATGCCGCGGGATTCGGCGCGTTGCCGCACCAGTTCGCGCGTTTCCGTCGTGGTGGGGATACGACCATTCTGGCCGGTGGCTATCGTCTGATGCGCGAACTGGAGATGGGACGCGCTCCGTACACCGCGGCGCTCACGCTGGATGGATTCGACGGCAGGGCGCCGGTGCAGGTGATCAAGGACAGCGCGGCGGCCAACGGCGCGCTGCTGGTGCCTTTCTCCTCACGCATGCTGGCCAGTGTGGAAGTGCTGGCACCTGTGGGCAAACGTGCGGCACGGGTCCGCAATACGGTCGAGCCGTTGCCACGCGACGCCCGCCTTTCGGACTATCTGCTGCTGCAGCGGGGCGATGCATCGCCGACGCCCACGCTGGAGCGCAACGCCGAGCAGGCGTATGGATCGACGGACATCGAAGGTGGCACGACGATCGGCATTTATTGGGAGATGTACCGTCCGGCGAGCCCGTCGGCGCCGCTGCAGGTCTCGCTGCGGGCGACGCGCCTGGGAGCGAGTTTCTTCCAGCGGTTGGGCAGCTCCATCGGTCTGTCCAAGGCGCTGACGCCGGTGTCGATCAAGTACAACGACAACGGTCGTCCCGACGGAGGAGCGGGGCGCAGTCTGACGCTCAACTTCCCGTCGGTGCCGTCGGGTGACTATCAGCTGACGCTGATGGTGAGCGGCGCGGGGGGCACGGACAGTACCACCCAGGTCGTGCGGGTGAAGAGCGGGCGCTGAGGAGGAGTTTGGGGTTTTGGGTTTGCGGTGTGAGGGTGAACCATCGGGCAGCGGGTGTGGGGTGCCGGGTACGGTCCCGTGACCCGCGACTCGTGTCCCACAATCCGGCTGTTCCACGCCAAACCCCAAACTCACCACCCATCACCTCACCCCAAAAAGCCACGCCGGACGACATCTCGCGATGCGTCCGGCGTTTCCGTTTCGTGGAGGGGGTGAAACGGGGGGCTACTGTCGTGGCGACTTGATGAGGATCATGCCAACCGGTGTGCCGTAGTCGTCGTTGCCCACGGGCAGACCCGGCGGTGCCACCCACTTGCCGCCATCGGAGCGCACGATGACCCGGTGCATGCCCGGCGCGAGTTTGAGTTCGGCGCGCCAGCGTCCATTGGCATGACGGCGCATCTGCGTCACGGTCCACGAGGTGGCGTCACCCATGAGCTCCACCGACTCGGCGCGCGGTGCATCGATGAGCAGTACGACCCGCAGGGTATCGGTTTCGGAGTGATCGCGATCGAGCGATCCCTGCTCGATGGAGATGGAATCGACGGCACCCAGCGTGCGCGTTTCGAACGCCAGGATCCCACCCGGCGTTCCGTCATGACCGCGGCCCGGCAGGCGGGAGATGCGGATACCGAGCGCCACCACGGGTGAGAAGCTGCGATAGCCACGGCCTTCCTGACTGTTCACCTGATCGCGGATCGCATTGGGACCCACCGTTGCCGGGTTGCTGGCGGCGGCGCCCACCAGCGACAGCCATCCGGTGATGGGCTGCACCACGGCCAGCGAGGCGACCGTGGGAATGGGTTGGGCGGCCGGTGCGAGGGCGTCACTGCTGATCCAGCTGGCCACGGGAGCCGTGACCGACAGCAGCCATGTGGTGGCGCCCGTATTGAACCCCACCGAGGCGATGCCAGTGGCGAGATCGCGACGCTGCATGGTGCGCACCGATCGGGAACTCACGATCCGATCGGCGTTGGTCGGCGCGGACCGCGTCACCGTGGGTTCGTCGACGGTGATGGTCTGCGTGGTGAACCGGGTGGCGCGCTCCACGGACATGCCGATCGCGAACTCGATGCCGGCATAGTTGCTGACCATGCCTGCTTCCGCCCGTCCAACCTGGCCGACATCCACCCGACGCGAGACCGTGGTGTCGGAGCCGCGGGTGTCCACGCCGCCACCGGCCTGGGCGCCCGACAGATTGCCGAGCAGGCCGGCGCCGGGATTGCCGCTGGAGCCGGCATAGCCATAGCTCACGGCGCTCCAGACCCGCTGCTCACCGACACGGGTGCGGGCGCGCAGCGTGACGATGCCCTGAGACTGGGCGTCGGTGCCGGCCACTTCGCGGAAACGCCAGTTCCCGCTCCCCAGTGCGGAAAAATGCACCCCGCCCAGACGACCCACCGGCTGCGTAGCGCCGAACCAGAGGTCGTTGCGCTGCGCAAAGGGGCCACCACTGCCGTCGGGAACCGATGCCATGCCAAGCAGCGACAGCGTGGGCGCGTCGGTGACCGGGCCGATGGTGGCGGCGGGTGCGATGGGCGCCTCACCACGCACCTGTGCGTCGGCCGACTCGGCCAGCGCGACCGTGGCCATGGCCGCCGAAAGCGCGCATGGCACAGCCCATCCGCTGCTCCTGAGGGAGCGGCGGCGCGACGCGCGAGGGGAGCGGCGGGCGGGCGTCACGAGTCTGGGGGGCGGACCGGTTTGCGGTCAGTCGTCGCGGGGACGGGCGATCCCGGTGAGCCCGGGACCGTTCCCCGAAGATAACGATTCAGCGCGTCCAGGGCCATACCGGGCCCGCGCTGGGCGTTCTTGGCCACCGCCATCTGCAGCCCCCAGAGCGCCTCATCCGATTTGCCCAGCCGGGCGATACTGGTGACCGCGTCACGGGCCGTCACGGTGGGCACGCCGCGGCTGGCGAGGTCGGTCATCACGACCAGAGCCGCCGCCGCCGACCCCGGCGGGCGGGTGGCCCGGACCGCGGACACCGCGCGGGCGTCGTATCCGGCGCGCAGCGCGTCGGCACCGGCCACCAGTTCGTCCGCCGTTGAGCCCGGCCCGAGAATGTCCTTGGCTTCGTTGAGCGCCGCGGTGAGCTCGCGGACCACCCGCAGGATGCGGTCTCCGCTCATACGGCGGGCGGCGCCTTCGAGCGCCCGATTGATGAGCGGTCTGGTGGGCAGCCCGGCTTCGGCGGCGACCTCGAACAGCCCCCGCAGCGCGTTGGCGGTGGCCACATCGAACCGGGAGGTGTCGAACTGGATCTGCTGGATCACCGGCTGGGCCGGCGGCTGCGCTCCCAACGACAGGGCCTGGAGCATGGCGGGCGGGACCAATGCCTGCGCCGACACCGTCACGGGGACCGTGCCGGCCACAAGCTGCGCGAGCAGCACCCAGATCGCGCCGCTTCGCCGCATCTATTCCGCGCCGTCGACGATCACGGCGTTCGCCGGGCCAAAACCGGCATCGGGCACCTGGGGCGCACGAGCGTCCACCAGCCATTCCCGGCCGTCCACCACGAACGCGTACGAATAGCGCCCCGGCGAGAGCGGAACCCGGACCGACCATGTGCCGTCGGCGCCGCGTTTGGCCATCGGCGTCTTGGTCTCATCCCAGCCGTTGAAATCCCCCACGATGGCGACGGCCCGGGCCGCGGTGGGGAGCGTCAGATCGAAACGGATCTCGCCGTCCCCTTCGTCGCGGATGGAGCCCACGGGCAGCGCCGCGGCGGTGCCGGCCGCGAACGCACTGTCGGCGTTCCGCTGTGTTTCCGCGCCGCGCCAGGGGCGCATCACGGTCACCACCAGCGTGGCCGCCGCGGCCACCCCCCACCACCATTGCGGACGCAGCAGCAGCCCGCCGCTGCGTCGCGTGCCCTGAGTGCCGGACGTGCCGTGCGCTCCGGCCACCGACCCCTCGGTCGCGCCCGCCGCCACGGAGGCCAGCACACCCCGCGTGCAGCGTTCGATCTGCGCGACCGATGGAGCCGGCAGCATGCGATACGAGGCGCGCATCCGGGCGACGAGCACGTCGTCGTCCGCCATGGGTTCGAACGTCAGATCCGGATTCTCAGCCATACTGCACCATACGATCGATCATGCCGAGGGTTCCCCCGAAGACCCGAACGGCGGGTCCTCCAGCGAGCGTCCCAACAACACGCGAAGCCGCTCGCTGCCCCGTTTGACACGCATCTTGAGTGCCGATTCGCCCGCGCCGGTCATGGCCGACATCTCGGAGTATTCCAGTCCCTCGGCATACTTGAGCAGCAGCGCCTCGCGCTGGGCCGGATCGAGTTGCGCCAATGCCCGCACCAACGCCGCGTCCTCCATGCCCGTGGCCGGCCCCGGCGGAGCCGCCGGGGCTGTTTCCAGAGCGATGTCGTCCTGCACGAACCGCCGGGTCCGGCGGCCGCGGGATGTGAGCGCGTTGCGGCACTGATTGGTCAGGATTCGAAAGAGCCAGCCGCGAAATTGATCGCGCTCGTCATAACGCGCGATCGCCAGGTAGGCCCGGAGAAACGACTCCTGGACCACGTCCTCCGCATCTGCCCGCTCTCCCAGCATGTGGTAGGCGAACCGCCAGCATGCGTCGTAGTAACGCGATACCAGGGTCCCGAACGCTTCCGGATCCCCGGTACGCGTCCGGACGACCAACTCGGCGTCAGTCATCACAGTCACAACATCACCGACGCGCGTTCCGTCACTCTTGTCTTGCGCCGCCGACCCGATACGGTGCCGAGGCCCGTTCGTGACGAAAAGGCCGGGGGTGTGACGCCGTCATCATCCCCGGTACTGGGCGAGCACGATCACCAGCGACAGCGAGACGAAGAGCGCCGTGGCCAGGCGGTTCACGCCGCCCATGCGACGCAGCAGCCCCAGCTCTTCACCCGCCGGCAACTGCTGAGCCGACACGAAATGGGAGGCGGCCCGCGCGCGACGGAAGAGCAGCCAGTTGGCCGTCCCGCCCGCTGCGATCGCCGACGACAGATGCACGGCCAGGTTCATCATCAGCAGCCACTCGTTCTCGGGCTTGCGCAGCGCTTCCATCGTGAGCGCCGTGTCCGAGCGGGTGAGCAGCCGGAACACCAGGTTGGGCAGCAGGAAAAAAATCGCGAACGGCAGGTAGAGCTTCCGGTACAGAAACCATACCGGCAGCGCGAGTGCCGCACTCCAGTTCCAGGTGGGCACGAACGACGGATCTTCCAGGAACGGGGCGAGCTTCCGGCGATACACCTGCTCCCATTTCGCGCCGAAGTACGTCGCCATGCGTTCGTCGGACAGCACCGCGCCGCCACCCGAGGGACGTTGCGCCCAGCGTGGCAGATCGGGCTGACCGTCCGACCGGGAATCGGAACGCGGTTCGTCCGGCGGGGGCAGCGTCATCGGGCGTCTCCGCGCAAGGGGGCGGGCTGCTGCTGCGACAGGCAGTGCAGCGTGCCCAGGCCCCAGACGAGATCGACGGCATGGATGCCGATCACTTCATGATCGGGAAACAGGTCGGCCAGTGTGTTCAAGGCGATCCGGTCGTTGCGGTCGTTGAAGGTGGGCACCAGGCACACGCCGTTGCCGATGTAGAAGTTCGCGTAACTCGCCGGCAACCGCATGCCGTCCATCACCACGGCGCGGGGGAAAGGCAGCGTCACCACGCGCAGCTTCTCCCCACGCGCATCCCGGGCGTTCCGCAGACGATGCAGATTGTCGAGCGAACGGGCGTGATTCTCGTCGGCCGGATCTTCTTCGTGCGCGAGCACCACGACACCGGGCGCCACGAAGCGCGCGATATCGTCGATGTGGCCGTGGGTGTCGTCGCCGACACAGCCTTCACCAAGCCAGATAGTATGCGTGATGCCGAGGTACTCGGCGAACGCGCGCTCGTAATCTTTGCGGGTGTAGCCGGGGTTGCGCACCTGCACGTCGGACAGCAGCCACTCCTCGGTCACGAGCATGGTGCCGAGTCCGTCGGTTTCGATGCCTCCCCCTTCGAGAATCAGGGGTTCGCCGTTGTCGTGACGACGGGCTTCGATGCGTGGCAGCTCCGCGATGGCCGCCATGCGTGGGGGCACCAGTGCGTCGAGCGCAAAGTTGTCGTACTTGGCCCAGGCGTTGAAGCCCCACTGGACGAACGCCATGCTGCCGTCGGGACGCATGACGCCGGTGGCGCCAGAGTCCCGGAGCCACACGCGATCGGTGGCCTGGATGTGCAGACGATAGCCATCGGGCGACACGTCGTGCTGCGCGAGACAATGCCGCGCCTGTTCGGCCACGTGTTCATCGTGGCAGAGAATCTCCACACGTTCGAAGCGGGAGAGGGCACGCACGATCTCGGCGTACACCCAGGCAATGGGCGCGAACTTGCCGGGCCAGTCGGGTTCGTGATGCGGCCAGCCGATCCAGGTGGCGTCGTGTCGCTCCCATTCGGCGGGCATGCGCAGCGCCGGCAACGCCCCGCTGCCATGCGGGAGCGTCGCACCGGCGCGCGAAGCCGTGATGGCGGCGTTGGCCGCGATGACGGCATTGGCCGCGATGACGGCCGCGTTGGCGGCGATGATCGGCGCGGACGCCACCTCAGGCGCCTCCGGCGGCAGACCCCAGCCACCGCTGGGTGATGGGCCCGTAGGCGTCGATGCGCCGATCCCGGAGAAACGGCCAGTTGCGCCGCGTCTCCTCGATGAGGCTCAGATCACACGCCGCCGTCAGGATGGTGGGCTCGGTGCCCGCCTGCGCGAGGTAGCGGCCGAACGGATCGCAGATGAACGACTGCCCGAAAAACTCGAGACCGTCGGTGCCGGGCTCTGGCTCGAAACCCACCCGATTGGGCGCGGCCACGAAGACGCCGTTGGCGATGGCGTGCGCACGCTGCGCGGTACGCCACGCGTCCACCTGCGCGTCGCCGAACGTGGGCTTCTCCGACGGATGCCAGCCGATGGCCGTGGGATAAAAAAGAATCTGCGCGCCCAGCAACGCCGTGATGCGGGCGCCTTCGGGATACCACTGATCCCAGCAGATCAGGACACCGATGTCGGCGTACTTCGTACGCCACACGCGGAAGCCATTGTAACCGGGATGACGATCCTGCCGCTGGTCACCCGTCACGTCGCCGGGAGCGAAGTAGTACTTCTCCTCGAACAGCGGATCGTGCGGGATGTGCATCTTGCGATACGTCCCGAGGATGGCCCCATCGGCGTCGATGACCGTGGCCGAATTGCGATAGAGGCCCGGCGCTTCCCGTTCGTAGAACGGGACGACGATGACCACGGCCAGCTCTTTGGCCAATGCCTGGAACGTGTGCACGACCGGACCGTCCACGGGCTCGGCGATGTCGAAACGCTCCGGGCGAACGGTCTTGCAGAAGTACGGCGCGTTGAAGAGCTCCTGCAGGCAGATGATCTGCGCGCCACGGGCGGCCGCGTCGCGTACGCGCGCCACGGCCCGGGTGACGTTGTCGGCGAGATCATCGGACGCGGTGTCCTGCACGAGACCGATGGTGACGATGTTGGTCATGCCGGAAAGCTCACGAATGGGGAAGTCGGGTGCAATGCGTCGCTCCCCCGACCGCGGTGTTTCGCGTCAGCGCATTCGATGGAATGCCCGCTGCGGACGTTGCCGATGGTACCCCTTCTGCTGCGTGAAGGTCACCAGGACGCCACGCGTGCGCGGTGGTGGGCGCCGGGTGGGGCTCCGCCGGTCAGGTGGATCTGCGAACGGATGTCTTGCGCGCGCGGGAGGTCCCGCGCACGGGCGCGGGATCGAGCAGCGGCTCGAGATACAGCAGCAGCACCCGGCGGAGGTCGTCGAGCAGCGGTTTCTTTTCCGTGGCGGCGGCACGCGCCCGCCGGGCCAGGATGCTCTGACCGATGGTGGCGGCGACAAGCGCCGCACGCCGCCGTTCGCGCGAAGCCAGCCGCGGATTGCGCGCCGCGAAGAGCACATCGAGCCGGTCCACGAAGGACTCGAAGAGCTGTATCCGCAGCCGCGATGGCGCCGACCGCGTGTCATCGGTAGGCCCGTCATGGTGCGCGAAGACCCGCCGGAAGGCCGGGTTGCGATCGTGGAATTCCGCGAGCGGCTTGACGATGCGATCGATCAGCCGTTCGAGGGCGAGTCCGCGGGAGTCGATGGGGAAGGCGCGCTCATGGATGGCCCGCATTTCGTCGGCGTACCGCAGCGCGAGCGCTGCCAGGACGGCGTCCCGGTTGGGGAAGAACTGATACAGCGAGCCTTTGGCCGTGCGGGCTTCCAGCGCGATGGCCTCGGCGGTGGCAGCTTCGAGACCGGCGCGGGCAATCACCGTGGCGGCGGCGTCGAGCAGCAGTTCCACGCGTTTCTGCCCGCGGGACTGGCGCGGTCGCCGCCGAAAGGCGTCGGGAGGACCGGCTTCCGGCGATTCGGCGGCCGTCGGGTTCTCCGTGGAAGCGGCCACCGATTCCGCAGTCGTGCCGCCGGCCCCCGGCGAGGCGGATGGGGAAAAGGCGGGGGACGGGACGGGATGGCGTGGGGCGCGTTTGGCGGGCATCACCGGCTCGGCGGGAAGGAGAAGGGAAACCGCAAGACTATCGGCCGGTCGCGCCCGGCACCATGGCGACCCCTGTGGGGCTCGCACGCCGGAGTGACAGCGGAATGAGGGCGGGCGGAGCTCAGGGGCGAATGAGCACCGCGACCACGTCCATCACGTTGGTGCCGGTGGGGCCGGTGCGCAGCAGGGCGTCGGCGGCGTGGAGAGAGAACCACGAGCGGCCGGTTTCCAGATCGCCTTCGGGCGTGCGGCCAGCGCGGCGCGCGAGGGCTGGCACGGCGGCATCGACGATGGCGCCGGCGGCGTCAGTGGGACCGTCCCGTCCATCGGTCCCCGCCGCGAGGACGGCGATCTGCCAGGCGTGCGGGTTGCCGCGCATGGCGGCCTCTTCCAGGGCGAGAGCGGCGGCGAGTCCGACCACCTGCATGCGACCGCCACGCATGGGTTCGTCGGCCGCTGCGGGGGCCGGTTGCCTGGTTTCGGTATCCGCCTCGGCCTCGGCGCGGCGTGCATCGTCTTCGTCGCCATGACGCACGGCGCGCTCGATGGTGTCGCGGAGGTTCACCACGGGTTCGCCACCGCTCAGCAGTACGGTCGATCCTTCCAGTGGCGTTCCACGTGGAAACGCGGCGGCCATGCGGAGTGCCCGCACGACCAAGGCACGGCCGACGGCATCGGCGTCACCTGCCAGAGGCTCCGCCTCCACGAGGACGTTGGCAATGCCCTGCGCGCGGGCCGCCTCGGCCATGCCGCCGACCGCATCGCGGTTGGTGGCCACGAGGGTGTAGTCCACCAGACCGAACGCCGGATCGTCGACCACCGGCACGGCGGGTGGCAGGCCGCGTCCTTCGAGACCCAGCACCGTGCTCATGGCACGTTCGAGGCGCCCCCGCAGATCGTGCGCGTCGAGCAGCGCGAGAAACTCCTCGTCGGTCAGGATGTCGGCGGAGCAGGGGCCGGAGCCGATGACGGCCGGGTGGTCTCCGATGACGTCGCTGATGGCGAAGGTGCCGATCCGGCGTACGCCACGCCGGGCGAGAGCCGAGGCCAGTCGGCCGGCGCCGAATCGCAGGACGCGCCGGCGGATGGCGTTCATTTCGTGAATGGCCAGTCCCGACTCGAGCAACGTCTGGGCGAGATTGGCCACATGCGCCTGGGCCCGGTCGGTGTCCCCGACCGCCTGCGAGAGCGCGGGGATGGGGGCCGCGCAGAGAGCGGTGGTGCCGCCCGACAGCAGGACCAGCGCCAGTGCGCCGGGCACGACGTCCCCGATGGCGTCGTCGATGGCGTCAGCGGCCTCGAGAGAGGCCGGGCCCGGGACGGGATGATCACCCAGGCAGCGCCGCAGGACCTCCGGAAGCGCCGCGAAGTCGCCGGGGTGCGCGGCGTCGGGCAGGTGGTTGGAGACCACGATGCCCCCTGCCACCGACAGTCCACGGGCCTCGAGTGCCGCGCAGGCCCCTTCGGCCATGGCCCAGGCCGCTTTGCCGAGCGCGAAGAGGTGGATCGGCGCGCTGGCGGAGTCGGGGCTGACGGTGTGCGCGTCGAGCCACTGGTCGACGGTCTGTCGGGTTCGCAGAAACGGCGCCGCGCCCTGCACTGCCGCGGCGTGAAGCGCGGAGAGCAGGGCGCGGGAGGATGTCACCGGCAGGTGCCGCTCAGTGCCCGTGGCCGGCCATGGTGATGGCCGATCCGAGGTCGGTATACGCGTCGGCCGACATCTGGTTGAACGGCGCTGCCACGTACGAAATCTTGCCCTGCGGGTTGATCACGTAGAGCAGACGCTTGTGGAAGCCGTCGCCCGTGCTGGCCGCATACGCCACACCCACCTTGCGGTCGACATCGGCCGCGAACTGGAACGGGAACTTGGCGTCCTTGGCCCAGGAGGTCAGTGCCGAATCGGGGTCGACGCTCACACCCACCAACGTGACCTTCTCGCCGCTCTTGAAGAGTTCGGCGTACCGATCGCGGTACGACTCCATCTGCACCGTGCAGCCCCGGGTGCGCGCCTTGGGGAAGAACGCCAGGATGACCGTCTCACCCTTGTGTTCGGAGAGGCGGAAGGGCTTGCTGGTGATGCCGGCGGCCGTCACGGTGGTGACGGTGAAATCGGGCGCGGCATCACCGACCTTGAGCGGTGCCGGACCGGCGGGGGCACCCTGCGCGCCAGCCAGACCGGGGGCGAAGGCAAGAGGCAGGGCAATCGACGCCGCGAAGGCGGCGATGCGCGAACGGATGGACATCGAAGACTCCTGACGGGGAATGCGGCGGGGAGACCAGCGGGTATCGATGGAACTTCGGGAACACTGGTACTGGTGCCGGAACTGCCGGACCGGAACTGTACGCACAAGATGATAACGCCGCCAATCCCCATCTGGTTGTGATCGATCGACGATCGTCGTGTGGAGGTCGCTGTCGGCGTGTGATCGATGGCGGGATGTCGCCCGCGCTGGACGGCGAACTGCCCCCGATTGAGGACATTCGGGCGATCCGGAGGCCGGTTTTCCGGCGCTGGAGAGGAAAATCATCGTGGCACGGTCCCTGCGCATTGGCTGGGTGTCAGCGGCGCATCAGCGCCCGCTCACCCTTTTGAGGAGAACCGACGATGAACACCTCTCGAATCCATCCGGAACCCGCGCCATCGTTGCGCAGCAAGCTGCGGTTTGCGGCGCTGCCCCTGTTGGCCCCGGTCGCGTTTGGTGTGCTCACCGCGTGTGGTGGTCGCGATCGGGACTTCGATCAGCAGCTGCGGGCCGATCTGATGGCGGCGGCACAGGCGCCGGCCAATCGGCAGATGTATGCGAGTCCGGCGGAACTGGGATATCCGCAGGGCTACGCGCCGTACCCCGGCCAGTACCAGGCGCCGTACGGGTATCAGCAGGCGGGATATCCACAGGCGACGTATCCGCAGCCCGTGTACCAACAGCAACCGCAGACCCGCGTGGTATACGTGCCGGCTCCGGCGCCATCGTCGGGTGGTGTGCGACGCAGCTCGGGCACCGGCAGTGGGGAGGGCAATGGCGCCGGCGGAAACGGTAGCGGCGCGGGTACGCAGGCCGGTCGTCGACAGACGGAGAAGGGCGCGATCTATGGCGCGGCGGCGGGCGCGGCGATCGGCGTGTTGTCTTCGCGTGACAAGGCCAAGGGCGCTGCCGTGGGCGCGTTGGGTGGGGCGGTGCTGGGCGGGATGATCGGACACGAGGTACAGCGTCCGTAACGCGACAGGTGGTGATGTCGGCAACGACGGTGGAACACCGCGAAATGACGTCTGAGGGAGATGAGATCGGGATGTGGTACGAGTGAACGTCGCCCTGGGATACCGGAACCTTCCAAGCGGGTCCGGTGTCCCAGAAGATGGCGGCGAATGAGGGGACAGCTGCCAGCAGGTTTCTGCTCGCTTCGTGGAGGGGGCGAACAGGGGGGAACCACCCGGGCCGACGAATGTCGGTCCGGGTGGTTTTGCTTTGGGCTCTGTATGGGCCGGAAGATCAGGCGATGAATCAGACGATGAAGTCGATGGCGCGTGGACGGATCCCGATCCGGATCACGGGAGACGATGCCCGGTAGAGTTCCCCATCGGCTTCGAAAGCGGGCGACGTGTCAGCGGACAAGCGGCAATGCAACAAAAATCCCCGGCCGAAATGTGCCCGCACCCATGGTGACGGGAGATGCATGCCGCGTGTGGCGCGCAGAAACAGCGCGGGGCGTTTCCACCACGGCACCTCACCGATGTCGATGACGTCGAGCAGACCATCATCGAGCACGGCTTCCGGCGCGATCCGGAACGTTCCGCCGAAACAGCGGCCATTGGCGAACACCGTCATCAGGTGCGTGAAATGCGCGATGCGTTCCGGCTCGTCGCCATGGGTCCGCAACGACGCATCGAATCCGCGATAGCCGAACAGCGCGCGCAGCGCGGTGACGACATAGGCTGTGGTGCCGGAGAGGCGCGAGGGCTTCAGCATCCGCTCGAGCACCTCGACGTCGAAACCCAGCCCGGCCGCATTGAGAAAGGGCACGCCATCGATGAGGCCGACGTCCACGGCGCGGATATGGCCACGGGTGATGCGCGCGATCATGGCCGGAATATCGTGCGCCGGTGTCCCGAGCGACTTCACGAAGTCGTTGCCGGTGCCGGCCGCCACGATGGCCACGGGAACACGCGTCGGTGCATCGAGCAGTCCACGCGCCGCATGATGCACCGATCCGTCGCCGCCGACGATCACGATGATCCGTGCGCCACGCGCCGCGGCCTCCGTGGCCAGCCGGGCTTCGTCACCACGCGCTTCCGTTGCGAACTCCACCGTCTCGTCGATCGAACGCAGGGCGTCGATCACACGGTGCGCCATCGCACGGGCGCGTCCACGTCCCGCCGCGGGATTGACCAGAACGGCAATCATCGAGATCCACGTACGAATCTGAATGACAATCCCGACACGAACGCGGGCATGGGTGAGAAGACGAATGTGAACGGGCGGCAACACACGACACGTGTGTGCATGAACTGTTCAGTATGCATCTGCGGTGCGTGCGACGTGACATCGCGCACGCCCCGATGGCGAAAAATTGTCGATGCGGTGTGATGAGTCACCGACAGAAGACGCGATATGGGTGAAGATACGATGAGTATGCGATCCGTTCATTTCGGCGCATCGATCCTTCCTCCAGAACAGGAGTGCTTCATATGCAGCGACTCACTCATGCGCGAGCCATGCGGTTCGGCGGCGTCATCCTCGGCCTGGCAGGTGCGTTGGCGCTGGCAGCCTGTGACAGTGACAAGGATGATATCACCGGGACTCCGAGTGATACCCAGATGGCGTTGGGTTTCCAGATCGCGCGCGGTGGCGCATCGGATACCGCTTCCGATGTGACCGTCGGGCCCAATGGTGTCATCATCACGCAGGACGACGACTCCATCGTGGTGACCAAGGTGCAGCTCGTGTTGCGTGATGTGCGGCTGTTCAGCAACGCCTCGGCGTGCCAGGCCAACGACAGCACGATGGTTGCCGGATGCGCGACGATCCGCCTGCGTCCGACGATCGTGAATATTCCCGTGAATGGAAACGACGGTGAACGGGTGACCGTGAAGGTGCCACAGAGCAGCTATTCGTCGCTACGTCTGCAATTGCACAAGCCCACGGCTGGCGACTCGGCCGATGCGGCCTTCCTGGCATCCAATCCGGCCTTCGCCAACGTCAGTGTGAAGGTGGAAGGCACCTACAACGGGGAGGCCTTCGAATTCACGAGCGATGTGAATGAGACCCTCGATGTGGCGTTGTCGTCGGCGGTGTCCACCGGCTCGGAGACGCAGCAAATCACCGTCCTGGTGGATGTGGGCAAGTGGTTCACGAAGGCTGACGGCAGCCTGCTCTCGCCGATCGAAGCCCTGGTCGACGAAGTGCTGGGCACCACGGTGGATGCGAACATCCAGGCTGGTTTCCGCGTCATCCGCGACCAGAACCGCGACGGTGTACCGGATTGAGGCGTCACCTGAGGCACACCTGATCTCAACGTGACCAGGACGCCCTGTGATACACACGGCCCCGCATCGGACGATCGATGCGGGGCCGTGTTGTCGTATCGGGTACCGCTCTGGCCTGCGGTCCTTATCGACCGACGAGGCTGCGCAGCACGTACGGCAGAATGCCGCCGTTCTTGTAGTACTGCATCTCTTCCGGCGTATCGATGCGGCACCGCGCGCTGAACTGCTTCACCGAACCGTCGGCCGCCGTGGCTCTCACCACCAGCGTGGCCCGCGGCGTAAGCGATTCGTCGAGTCCGAGCACATCGTACATTTCGAAACCGGTGAGCCCCAGGCTCTGACGCGTCTCGCCGTTCACGAACTCGAGCGGCAACACACCCATGCCCACGAGATTGGAGCGGTGGATGCGCTCGAAGCTTTCGGCGATCACAGCGCGCACGCCGAGCAGCATGGTGCCCTTGGCCGCCCAGTCACGCGATGAACCCGTGCCGTATTCCTTGCCGGCAATGACGATCTGCGGTACGCCGGCGGCCTGACGGGCCATCGACACATCATAGATCGCTTCCGGTTCGGCACCCGGCGCGGTGGCCGTCCACCAGCCTTCCTTGCCACCCGTCAGTTCGTTCTTGAGACGGATGTTGGCGAACGTGCCGCGCATCATCACCTCGTGGTTGCCACGCCGGGCCCCGTACGAGTTGAAGTCCTTCCTCTCGACGCCGAGGGCGTTGAGATACTTGCCGGCCGGGCTCGCGCCGGCGATGGAACCGGCGGGCGAGATGTGGTCGGTGGTGATGGAATCGCCAAACATGCCGAGCACCTTGGCGCCGTTGATCGGGCGGATGCCCGGCGGCGTCATGGTCATGCCCTCGAAGTACGGCGGATTCTGCACGTACGTGCTGTTGGCGTCCCAGGCATACTGATCGCCCGACGGCGCCACGATGGCCTGCCAGTGTTCGTCGCCCTTGAACACGTCGGCATACTGCGTGGTGAACTGCTCGCGTTTCACGCTGGTGAGGATGGTGTCCTCCACTTCCTGCGGCGACGGCCAGATGTCGCGTAGGAACACCGGACCGTCGGTGCCGATCCCGAGGGGTTCGGTGGCGAGATCGATGTCCATGCGGCCAGCCAGCGCGTAGGCCACCACGAGCGGCGGCGACGCGAGGTAGTTGAAGCGCGTCTGGGGATTCACGCGGCCTTCGAAGTTGCGGTTGCCCGACAGCACCGCGGCCACGTTGAGCTTGCCCGAGTCGATGGCTTCACTGATCTCGATCGGCAGCGGTCCCGAGTTGCCGATGCAGGTGGTGCAGCCGTATCCGACGACGTTGAAGCCGAGCTGATCGAGCGAGTCCATGAGACCCGCCTTGTTGAAGTACTCCGTGGCCACCTTCGAACCCGGGGCCAGCGAGGTCTTCACCCAGGGCTTGGTGGTGAGTCCCTTGGCCACCGCGTTGCGCGCCAGCAGGCCGGCGGCGAGCATGACGCTCGGGTTGCTGGTGTTGGTGCAGCTGGTGATGGCCGCGATGACCACATGGCCATGCTGGAGCTTGAACGTCTGCCCCCGGTAGGTGCACTCGACGCCGTGATCGGTGTCGACCGGACCGCCTTCCGACACCATGGCCGCGGCGGGGGAACCCGCCGAACCGTTCGCGCCGGCGGCCACCGCCTGCGTGGCCAGTTGTGCGGCCAGCGCTTCGCGGTACATGCGCTTGCTCTCGGTGAGCGGCACACGATCCTGCGGACGCTTGGGACCCGCGAGGCTGGGCACCACCGTGCCCAGGTCGAGCTCGAGCGTGTCGGTGAAGACCGGATCGGGCGTGCTGTCGGTGCGGAACAGCCCTTGCTCCTTGCAGTACGCTTCCACCAGCGCGACCTGCTCGTCGCTGCGGCCCGAGAGACGCAGATACTTGAGCGTTTCGGCGTCCACCGGGAAGAAGCCCATCGTCGCGCCGTATTCGGGCGCCATGTTGGCGATGGTGGCGCGATCGGCGAGAGCGAGGCTGGAAAGACCCGTGCCGTAGAACTCGACGAACTTGCCGACGACCTTCTTCTTGCGGAGCATCTCGGTGCAGGTGAGCACGAGGTCCGTGGCCGTGGCGCCCGTCGGCAGCTTGCCGTGCAGCTTGAAGCCGATGACTTCGGGGATCAGCATGCTCACGGGCTGACCGAGCATGGCCGCTTCCGCTTCGATGCCTCCGACGCCCCAGCCCAGCACACCGAGACCGTTGATCATCGTGGTGTGCGAGTCGGTGCCCACGAGCGAATCGCAGTAGGCGAGCGTGTCGTCGCCGTCCTTCGCGGTGAAGACCACCTGGCCCAGGTATTCGAGATTCACCTGGTGACAGATGCCCGTGCCCGGCGGCACCGCGCGGAAATTGCGCAGCGCCGTCTGGCCCCACTTGAGGAACTGATAGCGCTCGCCGTTGCGTTCGAATTCGAGTTCGGTGTTGAGCAGCAGCGCGGCTTCGGTGCCGTACTCGTCGACCTGCACCGAGTGGTCGATGACGAGATCGACCGGCTGGAGCGGGTTGATCTTCGTGGGATCACCGCCGAGGGCGACCATGGCATCGCGCATGGCGGCCAGATCGACCACGCAGGGCACGCCGGTGAAATCCTGAAGGAGCACACGCGCCGTGCGGAACGCGATCTCCTTGTCGACGGGGGCCTTCACGTCCCAGTGTGCGAGCGCTTCGATGTCGGCCTTCTTGACGAAGGCATTGTCTTCGCCGCGCAGGAGATTTTCGAGCAGGACGCGCAGCGAGAAGGGCAACGTCCTGGCCGAGCTTCCGGCGAGGGCGTCGAGAGCGGCGAGCCGGTAGTAGGCGTACGTGCGGTCGCCCACCTGCAGCGTGGAACGGCTGCCGAATGAATTGGGATGCGCCATGAAGAGGTTGTCCTGCGCGCGCCGACCCCTCGGGCGGCCACGCGCGTACGGAACGGAGCCACTCGTCGCGCCGTGTCGTCGCTTGGCGGCGACGCCCGGTACCGACGAGGCTACCGGGAAATATCGGCCACGGCACGGAGTGTGACCAGTAATCCGCGTGAGCGGCCATGAGCGAGCGTCACGCGGATGCGCTCGACCGGCGTGCGCGCCTGGGCGCGCCTACGCGCTCTGGACGAGTTGATCGGCCACGGTTTCGGTGGGCGTGGTGGGCTCCACCCGGATGACGTCCTCCGGGCAGCAGCGGGCGAACGCGGCGTCGGCCGGGGAGAATTCGTGGATGGGGAGCAAAGGGAAGGCTTTTTGTTCCCGATCGAGCGCCATGAGTTCGGGCGCATTGGCCACGCAGATGCCGCAGCCGGTGCAACGGTCCCGGTCGACCACGATTTTCACTTCCTGGCGCGGAAACACGCCGCCGGGCGCGGCCAGCATCTGGTCGAGCGAACCCAGGGCGTCCCGCATGGAGTGATAGCCCGCCTCGATGAGTTCCTCCACGTGGCTGAAGGAGAAGGGGCCGATGTGGGAGACCGGAGGCCGCACCAGCAGCAGCGGCGGGGCGGCCCAGCGGTCAAGCACGCCCTGCTGCTGCTCGTGCATCATCATGGCCGCAGCGCGCATGAAGATCGACGCAAAGCCCTGTTCGGCCACGCCGGTGGCCAGGGGGACGTCGGCCATGCCCACGTCGACCGCGATGAGGGCGTCCATGCCCAGCGCCGCGATGCCGATGGGGAGATTGTCGGTGGTGCCCCCGTCGATGCAGACCCGGTTGCCGACCACGCCGGGTGGGAAGAAGCCCGGCAGCGCACAGGAGGCATACACCGCATCGCGCACCTTCACGGCGCGGAGCCCGGGGCGGCCGAAGACCACGGGCACCCCGCGTTCGATGTCCACGGCGGTGACCAGCAGGGGCCGGCGGAACGTTTCGAAGGTGCCTTCGTCGACCAGTTCCTCGCAGAGGCTCCGGAGGGGGCCTTCGAGGTAGATGGACCGGGAGAGCATGCGTTCCATCAGCATGCCCATGTGATTGATGCGAAAGAGGTCGCGACGGCGGAAGCGGCGGGCCCGCTCGAGGAGATTCTCGGGTGTCCGTCCGCTGGCCGCGGCGGCGGCGATCATGGCGCCGATACTGGTGCCGGCGTAGAGCGCCGGCGTGATCTTCGCTTCGGCGAGCGCACGCAGGGCCCCGATGTGCGCCATGCCTTTGAGGGCGCCCCCGCCCAGCACCAATCCGATCCGCGGGCGGATCCGCGGGCGTGCCGCGGCCCACTCGCCGGTGGCGGTGTCGAGCTTGTGTTTCCTGCCGTTCATACGCCCGTCATATTCGCCGATAGATTCCCACGAATGCGTGTGCTGCTGGTGGAAGACGACGACACGTTGCGCGAGAGCGCAACGGCATTTCTGCGGGCGTCCGGGTTTGCGGTGGACCCGGCCGCCACAGGGAAGATGGCGCGTGGGCTCGCCGCCGTCAGCCCGTATGATGTCGTGGTGCTCGATGTCCGATTACCCGACGACGACGGATTTGTGCTCTGCACCGCGTTGCGGGCGCGCATTCCGGCCCCGCGTATCCTGATGGCCACGGCGCGCGATGGGGTGGAGGACCGCATCGCCGGGCTCGATCTCGGCGCCGACGACTATCTCGTGAAACCCTACGCTTTGGGCGAACTCGTGGCGCGGCTGCGTGCCCTCATGCGGCGTCCCGACCATGCGGCGCCGACTGTGCTGCAGGTGGAGGATCTGGTGCTCGATCCCGCCACGCGCGAAGCCCATCGCAATGGTCGGGTGATCACGCTCACGACCAAGGAGTTCGCGGTGCTCGAAGTGCTCATGCGCGCGCCGGGTCGCGTGCTCACCCGTGAGTTCATCGGGGAACATGCGTGGGACGACAACTTCGACCCGATGAGCAACGTCATCGACGTCTATATCGCCCGTCTGCGGCGCAAGATCGACGGCGAAGGGGAAACGCCGCTCCTGTCCACCGTGCGCGGTGCCGGCTACCGGCTGGCCGTGTCGTCACGCGGCTGACGCGCCGGCATGCCCCCGCTGCAGGCGCTCGCGGAACGGGCCGATGCCCATCTGCCGCGCATCCGGTTGCGTTTCACCGCGCTCTATGCGGCGACCCTGCTGGTGGTGCTGTTATCGGCCGTGATGGCGCTGCGGTTTGCCCTGCGGGCCACCCTGGAGCGTGAATTCAGCGAATCGGTGATCGCCTCGGCGGCCCTGGTGCAGCAGTTCTTCCGCACCGAACTGCACGAGTTGCGCACCATCGAAGGCACCATCGTGCACGTGACGCAGGAACTCGTTTTCGAAGACCGCGCGATCCGGGTGCGCCGTCCGGATGGGGCGATCGTGGGCGATGAAACAGCGCTGGCCCGCCGGGCCGACGCCCTGCGCGGCCTCCCGGTGCGCACGGTGCGGTTTCCACTCGATCCGCAACTGGCGCCGGGCTTCGATGTGGAAGTGACGGCGAGTCTCGCCAACGTGCTCGACCTGCAGCGGCAGATCGATCGCTGGTTTCTGGTGGGCATTCCGCTGCTGTTGGTGTGTGCGGGCGGGGCCGGATGGTGGCTCACCGGACGCACGTTGCGTCCGGTGGGCGCGATGGCCGACGCGGCCGCACGCATCGCCCCGGCCAGCGGCACCCGCCTGCCGGTGGACGATCCGAGCGACGAGATCGGGCGGCTGGGTCTGCGGTTCAATGCGCTGCTCGACCGTCTCGACGGCGCATTGACACAGCAGCGTCAGTTTCTGGCCGATGCGGCGCATGAACTGCGCACGCCCATCGCGCGGATGCGGGCGCGGGTGGAACTGGCGATGCTCGAGGGCCGGGAGGATCTGCCCGGGGGCGAGGCCGCGCGCGGCGAGGTGCTGGCCGCACTGGACAGCGAGCTGCGCGCGGTGTCACACCAGGTGGATGAACTGCTGCAACTGGCCCGCGCCGATGCGGCGGGCGACGAGGTGCCGGTACTGCGGCGGCTGTTCCTCGACGATCTGGTGGCCGACGAAATGCCGCGCTGGCGACCGCAGGCGGTACGGCTGTCCATCCGTCTCGATTTTGCCGCGATCGAAGAAACGCCGGTGATGGGCGATCCGATCCTGCTCGGTCGGCTGGTCGGTGTGCTGGTGGACAATGCCCTGCGCTACACCGGCGCCGGCGGTGACGTGCGTCTGTCGGTGCGTCCGGAGGGTCATGCCGCGCGCTTCGATGTGGAAGACACCGGCATCGGCATTTCGGAAGCCGACCGCGCGCGCATCTTCGATCGTTTCTATCGCGGCGAGGATGCGCGCCACAAGCGCGCCGACGGCAGCGGACTGGGACTGGCCATCGCGTCGTGGATCGTCCGCCGGCACGGAGGGCGCATCGATGTCGGAACGTCGACGTCGGGCGGGTCGGTGTTCACCGTACGCCTGCCTCTGCTGCTCCCGAAGACCGGCTGAAAGCGCAGCCGGAAGTCGGACGGCCCGTCAGCTGACCGGGATGTCGCGGCGGGGCAGAATGACGGACCGACGATCGGGGTCCACGGCACCCGGTGCGCCGGTGGGATTCGTGGCCGCGCGCCAGGCGTTGCGCAGCGTGCGCAGGCACTGGGCCGCTCCGACGAAGTCCCGACCGTCCACCGACTCTTCGCACCAGGCGTACAGCGCGTCGAAGCTGCGGGAGGCGCTCGAGTCGAGTTCGAGCGCACATCGGAGCACAGCGATGGCTTCGCGGGACGCGGCGTGATCGAACGCCTCACACGCACGGATGGCGCGGTCGTAAGCACGCACGAGGCGCGCGAGAGGATCGATCAGGGGGCGATCATCATCGATCACCTGCTGGAATATCGCGGACATTCGGAGCGGGAACGGGAACAGAGTCGAACGATCGCGGCACGTCGTCGTGCGCCGCACTGAGTTCATCGGTTGCCGACGGTTCCGACTTGAATGAGAAATGCCAATTGGATCACGTCGCTGTGACGATTTGCACCGGCACGGCTCCCGGCGCTCCGCGGCCGCACCGGGAGGGTGACGGTGACGCCATTCACGAAACGTTCATGCAACGGGAATACAATGCCGTATGAACGTATGGAATCCCCGCACACGGTGTTCTCCCCGTCCCGCATGGCGCCACGCGCGGCGCGTTCGGTGGGTCCCGCTGGCCCTCCTCTTCATGGTGGCGGATCACGTGTCGGCCCAGTCGGCGCCGCGAGTTCCATCCTCCGTGGAGTCACCGACGGCGGGTGCCCTCCCGTCGGTCAGCCTGCATGACGCCCTGACGCTGGCCCGGGCACACGGCCCGCTGCACCGCCTGGCGGGCGCGCGTGAACAGTCGGCGATCGGCCGGGTGCGGGAGAGTGCCCAATGGGCCAATCCGTCGCTGGAGTGGCGACGGGAGAATCTGGGCAGCGCGCTCGATCCGGACGTGTTTGCCACGGCCTACGTGCCGTTCGATGTCTCGGGGCGCCGGCTCGCGCTACGGCAGTCGGCCGCGGCCGGCAAGTCCCGCGCGCGGGGAGAACGTCAGCGGGACTGGCTGGATGCCGAGTACGCCGTGGCGCGCGCGTGGCTGCACGCGGGCAGCGCGGAGATGGCGCTCACCGTGACCGAGCAGCACGCCGGCGCACTGCGAGAGATCGCGGCCGTCGATTCGCAACGGCTGCGCGAGGGACTGGTGTCGGAAGCCGTGGGGCTCCGCACTTCACTCGAATCCGACCGTGCCCAGGTGTCCGTGGTGCAGGCGCGCGCCGCGGCACAGGCCGCGCGGGCCGAACTGGCTCGCCTGCTGGGCACGCCGGTGGGTGCGCACATTCTCGGCCTGCCGGAACTGCCGCCGCCGCCCGACTCGGTGCAGGCCGTGACCGTGGCGTTGGCCAGGCGCCCGGAAGTTCAGGCATTCGAGGCCGCCGTGCGCGAAACGGAGCGCCGTCTCGCCGCCGAACAGCGCGGGGTCATCGGCGAGGTGCAGCTCCAGGGCGGCACGAAGGAAACGAGCGGGGTGATGACCGGACAGATCGGCGTCGCCATGCCGCTGCCCTTTTTCAATCGCAACGATGGTGCACGGCAGCGGGCACGCGGTGAGCTGATGGAAGCGCGTGTCCACCTCGAGGATGCGCGCCGCTCCGTGCAGGGCGAAGTCGCGACCGCATTGCAGCACTACCGTGAGATGCGTGAGGCGCAGGCGGCGGCCGGCACCTTCCTCACCCGGGGGCGGGATGTGGGACAGATCGCCCGCGTCTCCTATCGCGAAGGACACATCACCCTCACCGAACTGCTCGATGCCGAGCGTGCGGCGGCCGATGCCATGCACGCATTCATCCGCTGGATCGGCGACACCTGGACGAGCCGCCTCGATCTGGAGCGTGCCATCGGTGCGCGCCTTGCTCCCGATGGCGCATTCGATCTGCCGCTGATCTCCACGTTGACGCCGGAACGCTGACGCATGCACTCGAAGATGTCTCCGAACACGTTTCCGAACACGCCCTCGAAGATGAAGACAGGATCCACGGTATTCGTACTGGCGCTCCTCATCGGTTGTGGCGGCGCGCCATCGGCCGAGCCGGTGGAGAAGAGTGCCCCGGCAGCGGCGATGGACACCGCCACCTTCTCGGCCGAAGCCGCGCGCATCGCGGATCTCGCCGTGGATACCGCACGGACGATGGCATGGCAGGCGTCGGTGACCGTACCGGGCCGACTGATGCTCGATCCGGAAGCGTTGGAAACGATCGGTTCGATCACCGAGGGGCGAATCACGCACGTCACCGTGCGGGTGGGTGACCGGGTGTCGGCCGGACAGACCCTGGTGATGATCCACAGCCACGAGATCATGGACGCGCGCAGCAGTCTGCTGCGCGCGCGGGCCCGTCTCGATGCTGCGGTGGCCGAACGCGATCTCGCGAACACCGCGGCGGAGCGCGCGCAGCGTCTGTTCGATGCGCGCGCGATGTCGCGGGCCGAGCTGGAGCGCGCGCAGGTGGCCCAACGGGTGGCCCGCGCGGGATTCGACGAAGCCCGCGCGGAGCAGGGCCGCGCGATGGCGCTGGTCGATCATCTGGCCGGAAGCGGCCCGCTGCCGCCCGATGCCGATGAACACGACGTGCTGATCCGGACGCCGATCAGCGGTGTGGTGACGGAACGCGTGGCGCAGCCGGGCACGGTGGTGCTGCCGGGCATGCCCTTGCTGACGGTGGGCGATCCGCGGCGTCTGCAGTTGCAATTGTATCTGACGGAGAGCGCGGCCAATGGCATCGTGGTGGGGAGCAGTGTGCGCTACGCCCTCACCGAGTCGCCCACCGAACTGCATACGGCGACGGTGGTCCGTGTGGCGCCCACCGTCGACACGCTGACGCGGACCATCGAGGTGATCGCACGCCCCGAAGGAGCGCCCCCGGGACGTGCGGAATCGTTCGTGCAGGCACACGTGCTGGGCAAGGGCAGCAGTGAGGCCGTGGTGGTGCCGGTGAGTGCCGTGCAGGCCATGGGCGGGGACACGGTGGTATTCGTGGCCGAACCCCGTGGGGCCGATGTGTTCCTGCGCGCGACGCCGGTGCGTGTGGGGCGCCGCAGTGCTGATCGTGTGGAACTGGTGGCCGGCGTGCCCGGCGGCGCGACGGTGGTCGTACGCGGTGCGGCCATTGCTAAGGCCGAGTTGCTGCGGCGTCGCGGCGGCGCGGGCGAATAGGCATGCGCACCCTCATCCATTTTGTGCTGCGGCGTCGTGGCGTCGTGGTGGCGTTCACGCTGGCCATCATGGCGGCGGGACTGTATGCACTGCAACACATCCCCTTCGACGCGTTTCCCGATCTGACGGGCACCCGGGTCGAGGTGATCACGACCGCTCCCGGCATGGCACCGGAAGAAGTCGAACGCCTCGTGACCCATCCCATCGAATCGACGCTCATGGGCACACCGGGCGCGGAGCGCGTGCGCTCGGTGTCCAAGTTCGGCCTGTCGCTCATCACCGTGCCGTTCCCCGACAATGTCGACGTGTACTTCGCGCGGCAGCTCGTGCAGCAGCGCCTGGGTGATGCGAAGAGTGCGCTGCCGGCGGGCATCGAGCCGGGTCTCGGTCCGGTCTCGACCCCCATGGGCGAACTGTATCAGTACGTGGTGACCAGCGATTCGCTGTCGCTCACCGATCTCAAGACGTTGCACGACTATGTGATCCGTCCGCGTCTGCGTACCGTGGCCGGCGTGTCGGAAGTGAACTCGTGGGGCGGCCTCACCGAACGGATCGAGGTGGAAGTCGATCCGGTGCGCCTGGCCGCGCGGCGTCTCACGCTCGGCGACGTGCACAGCGCCCTGGCGCGCAACGACATGGCATTCGGCGGCAGCTATCTCGAACAGGGAGGGGAGCGATTCACCCTGCGCGGACTCGGTCGCGTGGAAGACCTGGACGAGATCGCACGGGTGGTGGTGGGCTCCCACCTCGGTGCGGCGGTGCGCATCGCGGATATCGCCACCGTGCACCGCGGCGCGCTGCCCCGCAATGGGGCCGTCACCAAGGATGGGGAAGGGGAAGTGGTCAGCGGGATGGTGCTCAAACTCAAGGGCGCCGACTCACGGGACGTGATCGAGCGGGTGCGCACACGGATGGAGGAAATCCGGCGCGCGCTGCCATCACACGTCGAGATCACGCCCTTCTACGATCAGACCGATCTCGTGGGCCACACCACCCGGACGATCGTCAAGAATCTGGTGGAAGGCGGCCTGCTGGTGATTGCGGTGCTGTTCCTCTTCCTGCGGAACGTGCGTGCGGCGCTGATCGTGGCTTCGGTGATCCCGATCTCCATGCTCATCGCGTTCGTGGGGATGGCGCTCTTCGGATACTCGGCCAACCTCATGAGTCTCGGCGCACTCGATTTCGGGCTCATCGTGGACGCCTCGGTGGTCATGGTGGAGAGTTTCATCCGCCGGCTCGAGGCACATCGCGACGGACATCGACTGAGTCTCTTCGAACGCGCCGCGGTCGAGGTGGGGCGTCCCATCCTGTTCGGCATCGCGATCATCGTGGCGGTGTACATCCCGATCTTCACGCTCGACGGCATGGAAGGCCGGATGTTCAAACCCATGGCGTTCACGGTGGTGTGCGCCGTGCTGGGTTCGCTGTTGCTGGCGCTGACCTATGTGCCCGCGGTGTCCGCGTGGGCGTTGCGCGATGTGGCCTCGACCCCGGCGCCATGGCTGGAACGGCTCACGGCGCGGTATCGTCGCGCGCTCGACGCCGTCATGTCGAGGCCGCAGCCCTTGCTGATCACGTCGTTCGTGGTCGTGGTCGTGTCGGTGTGGTCGCTGTCGCGCATCGGCACGGAGTTCATGCCCAAGCTGGACGAAGGCGCCATTCTGGTGACCACGCGGCGCATGCCCAGCGTGGATCTCCAGGATGCCACCCGTCTGTCGCTGGCCGCCGAGCGGATCACGAAGCGGTTTCCGGAAGTGCTGACGGTGGTGACCAAGGAAGGACGTCCCGATCTCGCGACGGAGGCGATGGGGCTGTTCGAAGGTGATATGTACGTCATCCTCAAACCACGCAGTGAGTGGACCACGGCGAAGGACCGGGAGGGATTGGTGGCGGCGCTGGACTCGGCGCTCCAGGTGTTGCCGGGCGTCGACGTGTCTTTCACGCAGCCGCTGGCAATGCGGCTGGACGAGGCCGAGAGCGGCATCAAGACCGATCTGGGCATCAAGGTGGTGGGCCCCGATCTGGAGCAGAACCAGCGGGTGGCGGAACGTCTGCGGCGGATCGTGGCGACGGTGCCCGGCAGCGCCGACGTCGCGGTGGAAGTGGCGGAGGGCAGCGGGCAGGTGCGCATGCAGATCCGCCGAGAGGTGCTGGCGCAGTATGGCGTGAGCGTGGCCGATGTGCGGGACGCCATCGACTACGCCATGGGATCGCAGACGGCGGCGGAGCTGATCGACGGTTTCCGTCGCATCGGGGTCGTGGTGCGTCTGCCCGAAGCATATCGCGCGGATGCGGCGGCGATCGGTCGCATCACGGTGCGGGCACCGGGTGGTGAACTGGTGCCGTTGTCGGCACTGACGGCCATGGTGTCCACCACCGGGCCGGAACTCATCGGCCACGAGGATGCCCAGCGGCGATCGCTGGTGCTGAGCAATGTGCGGGGACGCGATCTGGGCAGCTTCGTGGAAGAGGTGCGCGCGCGCATCGCCAGCGAAGTCACCCTGCCCAACGGGGTGTTTCTCGAGTGGGGCGGGCAGTACGAGAACCAGCAGCGGGCCATGGCCCGACTCGAACTCGTGGTGCCGCTGGCGTTGCTGCTGATCTTCGGTCTGTTGTACCTGTCGTTCCGGTCCATTCCCCAGGCGGTGCTGGTGCTGTCCAACGTGCCGTTCGCGCTGGTGGGGGGAATCGCCGCGCTGTGGCTGCGCGGACTCAATCTCAATCTGTCGGCGAGCATCGGGTTCATCGCGCTGTTCGGCATCGCGGTGCTCAACGGCGTGGTGATGGTGGAGCATCTCAACCACCTGCGCCACGACGAGGGGCTGCCCGATCGTTCGGTGCAAGGGCGCGTGCGGCAGGGGGCGGCGGACCGTCTGCGGCCGGTGCTCATGACGGCGCTGGTGGCGAGTCTGGGATTCGTGCCGATGGCGCTCAGCACGAGCCCGGGCAGTGAGGTGCAGCGACCGCTGGCCAGCGTGGTCATCGGCGGTCTGATCACGAGCACGGTGCTGACGCTGTTCGTGCTGCCGGTGCTGTATGCCTGGCTGGAGGCGCGGCGGCCGGTGCGTGTCCGCCGCGCCGGCACGGTCTCTCCGATTGTGGAACGCCTGGCGGAATGACGACCGGAGTCGGAGGCTGTCTGGCGCCGCCCTGCGACACATCGCAATTTTCAGATGAGCCTTTCAGCGACCTCTGCCCCCGGAATCATGAACGCGTCCACGCCCCAGAAGCTGCGCAAACAGTACGTCAACAACACGCATCCCCTGATCGTGCTCAAGTTCGAAGACGGACACGAGATCAAGATCTATCAGAACACGGGGAAGGTCTTCGATGCGTGGGCCGGCGAAACGGTCAAGATCATGGCGGTGTACGATCCCACGTCGAGCGAGTGGGAGCTGGTGGAGGCGCGCAAGGCGGACGCGTTCGAAAACGCCGCGAGCTGATTCGGTCGCCGTATCCACCCGGTGACTGAACGCCTCCTGCGTCCCCGTTGTACCCCTGCCGTGTCCAGCGCGCTGGATCACGGCCACGCCCTCGTCGCCCTCGAAAGTTCGGTGCTGGCGCAGGGCCTCGAGCCGCCGCACAACCGGGATGCGGCGCAACGGATGTCGGCTGCGGTGATCGCGGCCGGCGCCACTCCGGCCATCACCGCCGTTGTGCGGGGCGTCCCGGTCCTCGGACTCGAAGACGAGGATCTCGAACGCTTCCTGCGTCGCGACGGGGTGCGCAAGGTGTCGGCGCGCGATCTGGGCATCGCGATGGCCGACGGGGCCGATGGGGCGACCACCGTGGCGGCGACGCTGGTGCTGGCCGCACTGGCCGGCGTCGAGGTGTTTGCGACCGGTGGCATCGGCGGAGTCCATCGGGATGCGCCGTTCGACGAATCGGCGGACCTGGTCGAACTCTCCCGCACGCCGGTGCTGGTGGTGTGCGCCGGCGCCAAGTCCATTCTCGATCTGCCGGCCACGCTCGAACGTCTGGAGACGCTGGGAGTGCCGGTGGTGGGATGCGGGACCGATGAACTGCCGGGGTTCTTTTCCGCCAGCACGGGCCTGTCACTCACCTGCCGTCTCGATCGACCGGCACAGATCGCCCGCGCCTGGCGGGCCCATCGTGCGCTGGGACGACGCAGCGCGATGGTGGTGGTGCAGCCGCCGCCGGCGGCGTTCGCCATCCCCGCGGGCATCGTGGAGGAGGCCACCCGCGCCGCGTTGCAGGCGGCGAGCACGGCGGGCATCCGGGGGGCAGCCGTCACGCCCTACCTGCTCGCGCAGGTGCAGCAGCGCACCGACGGCCGATCCGTTCAGGCCAATCTCGCGCTGCTCGAAGCCAATGCCCGTCTGGCGGGTGAGATCGCCGTCGCGCTGGCCGGGGGAACTTCGTGAACCAACGTCATGCTGCACGGTACAATCCGGTAACCCGTTCGCTCCCTGTTTGCTTCCGGAGGTCTGACACGCGATGTCCAACTCGTTCCTGAGTTCCGAGGAGTACGACGAGCGCGCCCACGCCCTCTACAACGAGGGGCAGTTCGATGAGGCGCTCGAGTTGTTGCGCGAGGGACTCTCGCTGTATCCCACGGCAGTCGAACTGCACGTGGGAGCCGGCTACGCGCGTCTCGCGCGCGAGGAGTATGCATGGGCACGACGCAGTTTCGAGGAGGCCCTCCTGCTCGATGCCGAGCACGAGGATGCGCTGGCCGGACTGGGCGAGGTGCTGCTCAAGTTCGGGCAGGTCGACGCCGGGTTCCGGGCGTTCGAGCGCACACTGCAGCTCGGGTATGACGACGACGTCGATCTGATGCTGCAGATCGGCCGCGCGTTGTTCCGCGAAGGGTATGTCGAGATGTCGCTGACGTACTTCGAACGCGCGGTGCATCATGCGGACGATCTGACCGAGGCGGTGGCGTGCATCGGGTATGCGCAGCATCGCCTGGGGAACGACGCGGAAGCGATGACGGCGCTCCGTCAGGCCATCGGTCTCGATCCGCAGTTCGCCGAAGCGCGCGTGTATCTGGCGAATCTGTTGTACGACGCGGGCGATCTCGATGGCGCACTGCGCGAGTTCGAGCAGACCGCGCCGGACGATCACTGGGATGAACTCGGGATCTGGCGCCTGATCGAACTCAAGAAGTCGGTGTATCGTCTGCCGGACACCGATCCCGAGTTCAAGCCGTGGGAAGCCCGTCTGCAGGTTCTGGCGGGTGAACCCGATGCGATCGATGCCTTGCTGGCCGAGATCGAACAGGCCAGCGAAGAGGCCGAGGAATCGGCTCCAGTTGCCCCCTCCCCGGGGCAACTGGAGACACTTGGCACGCTGCTGACGGGGCTGGCCAGTCAGCAGGCCGAAGCCGTGAGCACCAATGTCATGACACCGGAAGGCGACACGCATCGGGTGGTCATGCGCGATGGCAGTACGTTCGAAGGCACCTGGGAGGCCATCGTGCAGGCTTTGCGGGATGCCCGCGACGCCGGCCGTCCGATCGAGGAGTACATGGCCATGGAAGCGCGCCGTTTTTATGGCGCGACCGGGAAGCGGGTCGATTCGCACGCTCCCGAAGCGTTCATCCGCGGCAGTGCCGACGCCGGCATGCTTCGCATCGTGCGCTGAGTCCCTACGGTGTCCACATCGTCTGCTCGCGCCGCGCTCGACGCGGCGCGTCGTGTCTTCGCCGCGTCCAACAGTCATACGGCGCCCGAACTGTGGCAGGCGGCGCAGGGGGTGTTGCAACTCGCGATCGGACGCTCCGAACTCACGGGACAGGCGCTGATCTCGGAAGTGCGGCGGCTGGGGCTCATCAACCTGGCCGACGCGCATGCGCTCGTCGCGCTGTCGTCGTGGGCGGATCAGTCCACGGGGCTGGCAGAAAACGAAGCCGAGCGCATTCTGGTGCGCGAAGCCTGGATGGCGCTCGAACATGCCATCCCCGAGGCGCCGCTGTCATCGTACGCCGCGCCGTCGTCAGTGCCGTCGTCGGCGCCTGCGGGCACACCACCCTCTCCGTACGCACCGCCCTCGGCGCATCAGCCGTGGGCGCCGCCGGGAACGCCGGTAGGAGCCTCGGGCGTCGGTGCGGCGTCGGCCGCGGCCGGCAATGCGTCGCAGGCGGAATTTCGCGGAGGGGCTGGCGGCGCAGACGCGGGCGAGGTTGTGCCTGCCGGCCGCGGTCGCCGGCGCTTGGCTCTGATCGTCGGCGGCGCCGTGCTGCTCGCGGCGGTGGGCGGTGGCGCGGCATGGTGGTTTCTGCAAGGCAAACCGGAACGTGATTTCCGGGACGCCGTCGCGGCGTATCAGCGCGGCGCCCACGAAGTGGCGCGCAGCTCGTTCGCGCGGCTGGCCATGGAACATCCCGACGATGCCCGTCCGCTCATCTACCTCGGGCGCATCACCCGCGAGGACGGAGATCTCGCGCGGGCCCGGACGTTCCTCACGAATGCGGTGCGCCTCGCGCCCGGGAGCGCGATCGCGGCGCGGGAGCTGGCGAGCATCATGCTGGCCGATGGTCAGCCGGAGATCGCGCGCCGGTTCTACGTGCGGGCCGTGGAGCTCGATCCCACCGACCGGACGGCGCAGGGGTTTCTGGGGTGCGCGCTGGTACGCCTGGCCCGTTTCGACGAGGCGCAGCGTTGGATCCAGCGCGCCGGACCTGGTGAGTGGCAGGGGTGCCTGGCCGCGGTGCCAATGATGCCCATGTCTCCTGCTGCTCCGGGCCGTCGATGAGCCTCACAGCGGGCATCACGTCGAACATCATCGAGGGCACTCCGTCGCTGCGCCCGAGTGAGGCGCTGGCGTTGCACACCGAAACCGAGCGTGAGGTGCTGCCCAATGGGCTCACGCTGCTCGTGCGGCGCGACCGTTCGGCGCCGGTGGTCTCCATCGTCACGCAGGTGAAGGCCGGGTATTTCGACGAGACCGACGATCAGGTCGGCATCGCGCATGTGCTGGAGCACATGTACTTCAAGGGCACACCGACGCGGGGCGTGGGGCAGATCGCGCGCGAGACCAAGGCCAATGGCGGCTATCTCAACGCGCATACGATCTACGATCACACGAGCTACTACACGGTGCTGCCGGCGTCGTCGTTCGTGGCCGGACTCGAGATCCAGTTCGACGCGTACACGCGCTCGGTGATCGACGGCGAGGAACTCGCGCGCGAACTCGAAGTCATCATCCAGGAAGTCAAACGCAAGCGCGACACGCCGTCGGCCGTCACGATCGAATCGCTCTATGCGCTGCTGCACGACCGGCATCGCATCCGTCGCTGGCGGATGGGTGAGGAGGAGGCGCTGCGCCGGTTCACGCGTGAGCAGGTGCTGGGTTTCTACCGGCACTGGTATCAGCCGGGCAACACCATTCTCGCGGTGGTCGGGGATGTGGATCCCGAGATGGTGCGGCATGAGGTGATGGCCCGTCACGGCACGCTGCGTGGCGAGACGCCATCCCGACCGGGGGGACCGCAGGAGCAGACGCTGCCCGGACTGCGTCATCGGGAATGGTCGGGTGACATCGCGCAGCAGCAGATCGCCTTCGGCTGGCGCGTGCCTGCGCTAACCCATGCGGACAGTCCGGCGCTCGATCTTGCCGGTGTGGTACTCGGCACCGGACGGGCCTCGCGACTCTATCGCGCGGTGCGGGAGCGCCAGCTGGCCAGTTCGGTGTCGGCGTGGAACTACACGAGCGGTGATGTGGGTGTGTTCGTGGCGCATGCGGAGGCACCGGCGGAGCAGGCGCGGGCCGCAACGTCCGCGATGTGGCGGGAACTGCAGGCCGCGCGCGAGGACGGACTGCGCGACGCGGAAGTGGTGCGGGCCCAGCGCATCCTCGAGGCGCGTTGGCTGCGGCGGCTCGAGAGCATGGACGGACAGGCCCAGTATCTCGCGTCGTGGGAGGCGGACGGCGGACTGACCGCCGCCTCGCGTTACTACGACGCGTTGCTCTCTCTCGATGCGGGGGCGGTGCAGGAAGCGATGCAGCGCCATCTCGCACCCGAGCAGGTCGGTATCGTGTCGTATCGCCCCGCGGGGTCAACGGCCATTGCCGACGATCTGGAGACGCTGCACGGAATGCTGCGGCGTGGAGCGGCGATGGGTTCCGCCGTGATGGCCACCCCGTCGCTTGGCATGCCGCGCGTCGCAGCCGCGGATGATGGTGAACGCCCTGCCGGCCGCGATGCGGAGCAGGCCGGAGTTCCGACGCGTGTATCGTTCACCCGCGCGGAAGACGATGTGCAGGTGTATCACACGGCGCGTGGGGTTCCCATTCTCGTCGTGCACAAGCCGGGCGCTCCGCTGGTGCACTTCGGTGTGTTCATGCGGAGCGGCGCCGTGCTCGATGCACCCGAGCGGGAAGGACTGGCGCGTCTCACGGCGCAGGCCATGCTGAAGGGCACGGCCACCCGCAGTGGTGCGCAGATCGCGGAAGCTGCCGAGTCGATGGGCAGCAGCATCGGCGTGTCAGCGGGGCTGGAAAGTGTGGGATGGACGATGTCGGTGCCCACGCGCCATCTGGAGATGGCGCTCGCATTGCTGGGCGACGTCGTGCAGCATCCGGCTTTCCCCGAGGACGGCGTGGAGACCGAACGCGCGCTGGCGTTGGCCGAAGTGGCCCGGCTTCGCGACGACATGTATCGCTGGCCGATGCGTCTCGCCGTGACCGCCGCATATGGGGATCATCCGTATGCGCGTTCGACGATCGGTTCGGAAACTTCGTTGGCCACGCTCGGACGCGAGGACGTGGTGGCGTGGCATGCCGCCCACGTGATGCACGCGCCGGCGGTGATCGCCGTGGTTGGCGATGTCGATCCACAAACGGTGGCCGCGCTGTGCGCGGAGCGGTTCGCAGAGATCGCACAGGCCGGCGATGCGCCGTTGTCTCCGCTGCCCTGGCCGGACGGTCGACGGGCCGCGCGCGATACCCGTGCCAAGCAACAGTCCGCGCTGGCGCTGATGTTCCCCGGTCCTTCGCGCAACGACCCGGCGCGATTCGCGGCCCGGGTGCTGTCGGCGATCGCGAGTGGACTGGGTGGACGTTTCTTCGAGCAATTGCGCGACGTGCAGTCGCTGGCCTACACGGTGAGTGCTTTCCCGGTGGAGCGTCGGGCCGGCGGGGCGTTCGTGGCGTACATCGCCACCTCGCCCGCACGGGAAGACGAAGCCCGTGAAGGCCTGCTGCGCGAATTCGCGCGCTTTCGCGAAGCCGAACCCTCCGCGGAGGAGTTGCAGCGTGCGCAGCAGTATCTCATCGGATCGCACGCCATTGCCCAGCAGTCGGGTGGCACGGTGCTCGGCGATCTCGTGGATGCCTGGTTGTTCGGCGCGGGATTGCACGAGCGGCACGAAGAAACCACGCATATCGCGGCCGTGACCGGTGCCGATGTGATGCAACTGGCGCGGCGGTATCTGCAGCCCGGGCTGGAAGCCGAAGGGCTGGTGCACGGCACGGGAACCGCCGCCTAGCGGTTACCGCCTAGCGGTTACCGCCTAGCGGTTGCCGCCTGGTGGTTGTGCCTGGCGACTATCGCCTGGCCGTCACCGTCTGACCTCGCGCATGCGCCGCGACGCCAGTCCGAGAGCCGTCATGGCACTGCGGATACGACCATTGGACGCGCGCAGGCCAACCCATCCTTCGTAGTCGGCCGGTTCGCCGACGATGGCCGCGCCGATCCATTCGCGGCGCGACGCCCAGGCGAGGGATCGCCGGATGGCCGCCACCTGCGCGGCATCGCCGTGTGCATGCGGGAGACCACCAACCGTCGTGAGCCAGTGCGTTTGTTGTCCACCACCGGCGGCGAGAGCCTGCGCGTGCCAGCGCTCGAAGGCGCGGAGTCGCGCATCCACGGCGGGGAGTCCCGAAAAACCGGGAAAGGCTGCGGCACCCAGCAGCGTCACGGGAGAACCGGGGGCGGCGGCCCAGGCGTAGACGGCACTGTCGGTGGCATCGAGTCGTGCGGCACTCCATCCCACCTGCGTGCGGGGCCTGACCCGACGGACTTCGCGGGCCGTTTCCAGAAGTGTGGTCTGCCACCACGCGAGGGACGGCGGTGTGCCGCCCAGCCAAGACGGCACGGGATCGGGGAGCGCGGGGAAGATCACGTCGGGCTTGAGCCGCTCGAGCACGCGCCCCACCGCACGTACGCGGGCGGCGTCGCCGGCCAGGGGGGTGCGTCGACCGATGTGCAGTCCGATCGCCACTCGCAGCGTATCGCCGCTCGCGCTGTCCACACGCCATGGTGCCAGGACCCGGGCCAATGAATCGAGCGCGGCGGGCGTGGTGCCTTCGGTGTCGAGCACCAGCAGCACCACATCCGGCGCGAAGGCGCTGAAGAGCATGGTGTCGGCGCGCACGGTGCGTGCGAGTGGAACGCCGTCCAGCACCGGCAGGAAACGCACGCCGATGAGAAAATCACCGCGCGGGCGCGCCTGCATGGGCTCGGCCATGGCCACGTCGTAACTGCGTACGGCGGCCACGCCGCGCGGCCATTCCATCGCCAGCAATGTGGTCAGCGCGGTGGCTGCCAGCACCAGCACGGCCCGGACGGCACCGGAGATGCGCCAGCGTGCGGGGTAGGCCGGTGCGAGCATGGGCACCAGCATGGTGAGTGGCGAGAGCAGGGCGGCGCGCCCCACGCCCATGCCCACGATCACATCGCGGGCGGAGACGGCGGCCTGCAGCGCCAGCGGCGCAGCGCCGTGTTGCGACACGAGGTAGTCGCCGATGGCCACCGCCGCCAGCAGCAGGTCGTACAGCAGGATGGGGATGCCCACCACGGGCGAGACCAGGCGCACACCCACGGCATACAGCACCTGCAGCACGAACGTCACCGCCACGAGCGGTTGCAGCCAGGTGATGCCGGAGATGGTGCGGGCGCCCGACTCGGTGCCGGATGCCACACTCACCACCAGAGCGGGGATCACGAGCAGACCGCAGAACGCGGTGAGCTGCGTGAACAATCGCGGCGCTTCGCGGCGTGTCGTGATCCATCCCGCCAGGGTCACGTCCCACACGAGGACCGCCGCAGCGATGCCGATGACCACGAGCGGAAGAGGATCGGTCCACATGCTTCGGCACGATAACGCCCTCGGTCGCCCGGTGGCCACCCCGGGAAGCGTGGCATAGTTTCCGTCATGGCCCGCGCGTCCGATCCGTCCAATGTGCTGACGCTTCCGAATCTCGTCTCCACGTCCCGAGTGCTGCTGGCCATCGGGTTCGTGGCGATCGATACGGTGCCCGTGCGTCTGGCGCTGCTCGGTGTGGCGTCGATCACCGATTTTCTCGACGGGTGGATCGCGCGACGCACGAAGGCCGTGTCCCGCATCGGGGCGCTCATCGATCCCATCGCCGACCGGCTGTTCGTGCTCGGTGTGGTGGTGAGCTACGTCCTGGGTGGACAGCTCGCCTTCTGGCAGGCGGTGGCCATCATGTTCCGCGACGTCATGTCGGTGATCGGCTGGTTCGTGGCCCGTCGCGTGAGCTGGCTGCGGCCCATCACGTTCCGCGCGCGCATCGTCGGCAAGCTGGTGACGGTGTTTCAGCTCGCCACGTTCATCGCCGTGCTCGTGGCCCCCACATGGGTGGATGCGCTCGTGCTCATCGTGGCCGTGCTCGGCGTGATCGCCACGGTCGACTACACGCTGATGCTGTGGCGTGAGCGCGTGCGGAGCACACCGGACGCACCATAGAAGAGTCCGGCAGGAGTGGACCCGCCATGACTCACAAAGACAAACGCCTCCACGAGGGAGGCGTTTGTCTTTGCGGAGAACTCCGCAAACCTGCGAAGATCTGCGAGAATCTCAGATCGTGCCGCTTTGTGATGGTTCTTGTGATTCAGCAGCGGATGCGCACGAGGCGCTGATCAGACAGCGGCCGTTTCCTGCGTCTGCCTTTTCGGGGGCTGCGCAAAGCGCTCGCCTAAAGTGCGCAGTTCGGTGAACTCGGGAGCCTTGAGCTCCGGGTACCGATCCGACAGGTAGACCATGGTGGCGTCGAACCACTCTTTCTGGTCTTCGGGATGACATCCGATCACACCACACTGCATGATCTGCTGGAACAACTCGTCACGGGCCTCTTGATACGGCGAGGGCACCATGGCGTCACGACGCGGACGAAGCTTGTGCTTGGCCATTTCCTCGGGGTAGTGCGTCGAACAGGGCCGCCCGGCGACTCCGGGGCAGCATGGAAAATTTAACCGATGAGAGAACTGCTTCCTAGTGGCTGATGGGAGGTGGAGCTCCCGGGCCACATGGAGAACTACGCGTGTCACGGCTCGAGCGCTGCTGCCGTTGACGATTCGGACCCAGCCAGGATGACTTTGGCCAACGGCACCGGGCTCACCTCTGCCACCAGCGCACCGGCCGGTGTTGGCATCGGAAGGGCCCGGACCGGGGACGCCGGCAACAGAGCCGACCAAGCCGCCAGCCGCTCACGGCGGACGCCCGAAAGGGGCACCGAACCGGCCCCCGGATACCGGAGACGATCCTCCGGAGGGGGCTCCGGTATCGGAGACACGGTGGATTCCCGTTGATCAACAATCGCCGGCGGTCCCGGGTCACCGTCGGCCGAACCCAGCCAGAGGGTGGTGTCCACCCGGACGTCGCGGAGGCGCTGCCGTTCCCCGTCGAGCAGGGCCACGTGACTGGCGAGTTGCAGCAGCTCCGCCGCCCCTGTGGGACCCACGAACGAGGCCAGATAGCGGGCCAGCAGGCGATCGGGCTCCGCGGGGGTGCCCGTGCGCTCCAGCAGCCAGGGTTCGAGCAGTGGACGGGCGCCGAACAGGGTGTTCGCGCTGAGGGCCGCCCGGGCCGAACCGCGCTGCAGCGCCCGGATCATCGGGCCGGGCAGGTCGTCGGGATCGGGTGGTTCGAGCAGCAGCAGGGAGCGCACCAGCGAGGGGCGCTGCGCGGCGAGCATCGCGGCCACGAGAGCCCCCATGTCCTGGCTCACCACGGCCACTTCGCCGAGTCGGAGGGCGGTCAGCGCCCGTTCGACATAATCGGCCTGCGCGCTGGCGGTGTAGGCGGCGTCGATGGGACGATCGGATTCGCCATGGCCCAGCAGATCGATGGCCACGGTGGTGAACCCGGCGCTGGCCAACCGCGGCGCCACCTGGCGCCACAGGAACGCGCTGGTCGCGAAGCCGTGCAGGAGCAGCACGGCCGGTCCGCCCCGTCCGAGGCGTTCGACGTGCAGCGTCCCCACGCCCACCGGGATGTGCAGGTGCTCGGTGTACACGCTGCGCAGGATAGCGCCGGGAACGGTTCGGCGGATAGCTTGGGGAAGCAGCGCGACCGCTTTGCGGGATGTTCAGTGAACCCCCCGGCCGGATGCCGGACGACGAGGAGAACGAGTGGCAAAGCCGACCCCGAAGAAGAAGTCCAACACGGCCTTTCTTGCCGTGATCCTGGTGGTGCTGGTGGCCGGCGGTGCCGCCATCTGGACCACGATGAACAAGAGCAAGCCCATCCCGACGGAGCTGGCGGCTGGCACGCCGCTGCCCGAAGCGCAGGGTTATCTGCGGGGCGATCCGAATGCCCCCATCACGATCATCGAGTTCGCCGACTTCGAATGCCCGGGCTGCGGTTCGTTCGCGGCGGTGCAGGAACCGGATCTCCGCAAGCGCGTGATCGATGCCGGGCTCGCCAACTTCCGTTTCTACGACTTCCCGCTCACGTCGATCCATCGCAACACCCTCGCCGCGCATCTGGCGGCGTCCTGTGCGAACGAGCAGGGCAAATTCTGGGAATTCCACGATATGCTCTTCGAAGGGCAGTACGACTGGAACTCGCAGGCCACGGGCAACCCGCGCAAGGTGTTCGATGGCTACGTGAGCAAGCTCGGTCTCGATGCGGCGAAGTTCGGCGAGTGTTACGACTCGCAGCGCAATCTCGCGCAGATCCAGGCCAACGCCGCCGCGGGCAGTGAGCGGGGCGTGAACAGCACGCCGACGATCATCATCGGCAACAAGGTCTATTCTCCGGCCCCCACGGCCGACCAGCTCAAGGCCATCGTCGACTCCATGCGCGCCGCACTGCCTGCCGCTGTGGCCGCTCCGGCCGGCGACGCGGCGAAGAAGTAACGCCACGTCCCACGCCCGACCTTTCCGGTCGGGTCGACAACACAGGACGGCTCAGGCCCGCCGACGGCGGGCCTGCGCTTCGTCGAGACGCAATTCCGGCATCGGCACCGCTTCGGCGGTGCCGTTTGCATTTCCGGCGGCATTGCCGGCGTCCGCATGAACGACCGGACCGATGGCCGGATCGTCCGTGTGCGGCACCAGGGCTTCACCGAGAGCCACCAGCGCCCGCGTGGCCACCACCGACGCCAGCGGCTCCGGTACACCCATCTCGCGCACGTAGATGTCGAGCGCGCGCTCGTAGCCGACATCCGTGGCCAGCGTGTCCACGAACAGCAGGGCGTTCTCGACATGCGTCCGGATGAGCGCCTCCTCCGCCCGCGCCTGCACGAGGCGCAGCCGCTGCTCGGCTTCCGCCGAGAGCTTGCGGGGGAAAAGGGTCTCCGGGAACAGCTTGTTCAGAATGGACATATCGGTACAGACGAAATGCCACGGCGACCGGTTTCGCGCCGTGACGGCCATCACGGACGCCCGACACGGGCGCCCGGTTTATGATTCCTGCGCTTCGTACTGGTCCTTGAGGGACGCCACCACCGATGGATCGGCGAGCGTGGTGGTGTCCCCCAGCGCGCGCCCTTCGGCGATGTCCCGCAGCAAACGCCGCATGATCTTACCGGAGCGGGTCTTCGGGAGATCCGCGCTGAACAGAATGTCGTCCGGACGGGCCAGCGCGCCGATCTTGAGCGCGACATGATCGCGGAGTTCGTCGCGCAGGCTGCCACTGGCCGTGAAGCCGGCGCGCAGCGTCACGAACGCCGCGATGGCCTGCCCCTTGAGATCGTGATGCTTGCCCACCACCGCGGCTTCCGCCACCGCCGGATGATCGACGAGCGCGCTCTCCACCTCCATGGTGCCGATCCGGTGCCCCGACACGTTGAGCACGTCGTCCACGCGCCCGAGAATCCAGAGGTACCCGTCTTCGTCGAGCTTGGCACCATCGCCGGGAAAGTAGAGATCGGGGCGGCCGGGCCACTTGGAGAAGTACGTGTCGACGTAGCGCTGATCGTCACCCCAGATGGTGCGCAGCATGCTGGGCCAGGGGTGCGTGATCGCCAGCAATCCGCCGCCGGTCTTCACGTCGTTGCCCGCGGTATCGAGCAGTGCGGTGCGGATGCCGGGGAAGGGCAGCGTTGCCGAACCCGGTTTGGTGGTGGTGACACCCGGCAGCGGCGTGATCATGATGGCGCCAGTCTCCGTCTGCCACCACGTGTCCACGATGGGACAGCGTTCACCGCCGATGTGTTCGTGGTACCACATCCAGGCTTCGGGATTGATGGGTTCCCCCACGGAACCGAGCAGGCGCAGGCGCGAGAGATCGTGCTTCTTCACGTACTCGGTGCCCCACTTCATGAACGCCCGGATGGCGGTGGGCGCCGTATAGAGAATGGTGACACCGTACCGCTCGCAGATCTGCCAGAAGCGATCCTTGTCGGGCCAGTCGGGTGCGCCTTCGTACACGATGCAGGTGGCGCCGTTGGCGAGCGGGCCGTACACGAGATACGAATGTCCCGTGACCCAGCCGATGTCGGCGGTGCACCAGAACACGTCGTCCTCCCGGAGATCGAACGTGTACTTCGTGGTGCTCGTGACCCCCGTGAGATACCCGCCCGTGGTGTGCACGATGCCCTTGGGTTTGCCGGTCGTGCCCGAGGTGTACAGCACGAACAGCACGTCTTCCGCGTCCATCGCCTCGGGCTCGCAGTACCGCGGCACCTGTCGCTTGAGACGGTGCCACCAGTGATCGCGTCCTTCCTGCATTTCGGCGAAGGTCTCGTCGCCCACGCCACTGCGCCGCCGCATCACCACCAGCACGTTCTCAATGGTGGGGCACTCCTTCAGCGCCTGATCGGCGTTGCGCTTGAGGGGCACCATCTGTCCGCGCCGCGAGCCGCCGTCGGCGGTGATGAGCAGCTTGCAGCCGCAATCGTTGATGCGGTCACGCAGCGATTCGGGGGAGAACCCGCCGAACACCACCGTGTGGATCGCTCCGATGCGCGCGCAGGCCAGCATCGCGATGACGGCTTCGGGAATCATCGGCAGGTAGATGGCGACCCGGTCGCCGCGCCCCACACCGAGCTTCTTGAGCATGTTGGCCGCGAGATTCACCTCGCGGTAGAGATCCCAGTACGTGAACGTCCGGCGGTCGCCGGGTTCGCCTTCCCAGATCAGCGCCGCCTTGTTGCGACGCGGACCGGCGATGTGGCGATCGACGCAGTTCACGGAGGCATTGAGAGTCCCGCCCTGGAACCATCGGGCGCGTGGCGGTTCCCATTCCAGCGCCGTCTTCCACGGCGTGATCCAGTCGAGCGCTTCCGATTCCTTCGACCAGAACCGGACCGGATCGGCCGCGGCCGCCTCCTGCAGGGCGGTGTCCCGCACCTGGGCGTTGGCGCGAAATTCGTCGGACGGCGGAAACGTGCGAGTTTCCTGCAACAGGACGTCGATGTCGCTCATGGGCTCTGAAGGCCGGCCGGACCGGCGCGTGGGGGAAGCCAGGAAAGGATGCCCCGGAGGGTGGGTCTCCGGAGAGGTCCGGAAGACGCTGGCCAGAGGGGCGAGTCGTGTCGCGAGCAGCCGCGTGTCCCGCTAATGTAGATCGATGCCAATCCCGCACGGAACCACTGCGACCGGTATCGCAGATTCTTCGACGCTGTCGACGATGCTCCGGTCGCGCCGGTGATGCCGGCAGCCGGTGGCACAGCCGATGGCATATCGCATGGCATATCGGAGCCGGCGCTGGTGGCGGAGCGGCTGGTGCGGGCGTTCGGGGCGCGGAAAGCCGTCAACGAGGTGTCGCTGACGCTGGCCGATGGTGAGTGCCTGGCCCTGTTCGGTCCGAACGGGGCGGGGAAGACCACACTGCTGAGGCTGCTGGGCGGTCTGCTGCGCCCCTCCCGGGGGCGCACGGTGCTGCATGGGACCCCGCTCCCCGGGCCGGCGTCCACCCGTCGGCTGGTGGGGCTGATCAGTCATCATGCGATGTTGTACCCCGCGCTCACCGTACGCGAGAACGTGCGGTTTGCCGCCGAGTGCCAGGGGGTCCCCGATGCCGATGCGGCCGTCACCCGCGTGCTGCGGCAGTTGCGGGTGCTCGACCGCGAAGCCACGCCGGTGCGGTTTCTGAGCCGGGGGCTGCAACAGCGGGTCTCCATCGCGCGCGCCCTCGTGCACGGGCCGCGGCTCGTCCTGCTCGATGAGCCGTACACCGGCCTCGACGAGGTGGGAGCGCTGGCGTTCACCGATGCGTTGCGCGAGCTCAAGGCCTCGGGCGCCACCTTGGTGCTCATCACGCACAATCTGGCCGAAGGACTCACGCTGGGTGACCGTGCCGCCATCATGCGCGACGGACGACTGGTGCACGAGGAACGCGCGGAACCCTCGGGCTTTGATCTGCCACGGTTCCAGGCCCTCTATCGTCGTCTCGTCCACGAGAGCATCGCGTGAGCGCAGACGACCGACACAGGGATCGGGCCCTGGATCCCGCGACGCATCATGTCACGCCCCATGCGACGCACCACGCACCGTCGTTCGTGCGCGACGCGCTGCGCATCGCGCGCAAGGATCTGCTGATCGAGTTCCGGACGCGCAGCGCTTTTCTGGCGGCAACCGTCTTTGCGGTACTGGCGGTGGCGATCTTCCGGTTCACCTGGGATCCGACGGCCATTCCGGCCATGGATCTCGCTCCCGGCGTGCTCTGGGTGATCTTCACCTTTTCCGGTCTGCTGGGGCTCAACCGCTCGTTCGCGCTGGAGCTGGCGGAGCGGGCGTACGACGGACTGCTGGCGTCACAGGTGTCGCGGGAGGCGATCTTCACCGGCAAGGTGCTGGCCAACCTCGTCTTCGTGGCGGCCATCCAGACGCTGGCGCTTCCTGCGGTGGTGCTCTTCTTCGATCTTCCGGTGGGAGGAGCGTGGGGGCTGCTCATCGGCATCGTGCTGCTGGCGGCGCTCGGCCTCTCGGCGGTGGGCACGCTGTTCGCCGCCGTGGCGGCCAACACGCGGCTGGCGGAGTTGCTGCTGCCGATGATGACGTTGCCGTTCTTCGTGCCGCTGGTGATTCCGGCGGCGCAGGCCTCGGCCGTGGTGCTGCGCGGATTGCCGCTCAGTGCCGCGATGGACTGGTTCAAGCTGTTGCTCGCATTCGATCTGATGTTCGTGTTCGCGAGCATCGTGGTCTTTCCGTTCACGATCGAGGAGTAGAGGTTGGTTGCATGACCCATTCACCGACAACCACCGCGGTCTCCGATCCGCGCGCGGTCCGCGGTGTCGACGCCTGGCTCGTGATCGCACTTGTCGCCGTGGTGGCGGTGTGCGTACGCGCGATCTGGTTCACGCCGGTGGATGCCATGCTGGGCGCGGCGCAGAAGATCTTCTACGTCCATGTGCCGGCGGCCATTGCGGGTCTCTACATCGCCTGTCCGCTGATGGCCATCTCGAGCCTCGGCTATCTGTGGATCAAGGACGAACGGCTCGACCGGCTGGCGGAATCGAGCGCCGAAGTGGGGCTGCTGTTCATGGGCATGGTGCTCGTGACCGGACCGATCTGGGCGCGCACGAGCTGGGGGACGTGGTGGGTGTGGGAAGCCCGCATCACGGCCACGGTGTTTCTCTGGCTCATGGTGCTCGGCTATCTCGTGCTGCGCGGTGCTGTGGAAACGCCGGAAAGCCGTGCCCGACTCTCGGCGGTAATGGGCGCCCTGGCGGTGATTCTCGTGCCGTTCGTGCACCTGACGGTACGGCTCTTCCGCGGCATGCATCCGGGGCCGGTGGTGCTCAAGCCCGAGGCGCCGTCGTTGCCGCCGGAGATGCTGACGACGTTCCTGTGGTCCAATCTTGCGTTCCTGCTGCTGTTCTTCGTGCTGCTGCGCATGCGCTACCGCTGGAGCGGTCTGCGTAACGCGGTGGTGGCCATGGAGACCGCCTGATGCCGATCATATCGGGCACGCTCTGGGGAGCTCCCTCCGCGACCATGTCACCGATTGCGCCGCTGCCCGTGCAGCCGGTGGTGATTTCCGTCGCGCGGTTGCAGGACGCAGGCCATGCGGCCGAACGGTCGGTCCAGGACACCGCCGGCAAAGTTGCGTATGTGGCGAAGCCCAGCGGACCACCGGACACGAGCAGCTACATGTGGGGCGGATACGTCGTCGCGCTGGGACTCTATCTCGCCTACATCGTGCTGATGCTGCGACGCATCGCACGCAGCAGACAGCAACTGGCCGTGCGTGGAGCCGGCGGTGACGGGTCCCGATAAACCGTCCCACAGACGGGTCGCGTCGTTGCATGCACCGCACTCAACCCCGTTGCATACACTGCTGACGGGCGTACGCATTGCCGTCACCCGCGCCGGTGACCGGTCCGGTCCGCTGGTGCAGGCCCTCGAGCGCGTCGGCGCCACGGTGCACGAGATTCCGCTCACGCGCCTCGAAGCGCTCGATCCGGCGCCGTTGCATGATGCGCTGCGCGATCTGGCGCGTTACGACTGGGTGCTGCTCACCAGTGTGAATGCGGTGGAGCGTCTGGCGACGGTGGTTCGCGATCGTGGCGCCGACGTGGCCATGGCAACGCGCCGTCTGGCCGTGGTGGGTTCGGCCACGGCGGCTGCCTGTGAAGCGCAGGGATGGCGTCTGCCCACCGTGCAGCCGGAGCGCATGCAGGCCGAGGGCATGCTCGACGAGATGGCGGCCCGCTCGGATGTGGAAGGCACGCGCATCCTGTATCCTGCGGCGGCCGCGGCCCGCGATGTCCTGCCCGAAGGGCTGCGTGCACTCGGAGCGCAGGTGGACGTGGTGCCGTTGTACCGGACGGTGCCCGATCCGGACGGTCAGGAGCGCATGCTGCGTCTGGTGGAAGCCGGCGAGGTGGATCTGGTCGCGGTGGCCGCCCCGAGCGCCATCGATGCCCTGCTCGACGTGCTGCCGCCGGAACGGGCGGGGCGTCTGCCGGTGGCATGTATCGGACCGGTGACGGCGCGTGCGGCGCGCACGGCCGGATTCCCGGTGAAGGTGGAAAGCACCGCGCCCACGGTGGAAGGCTGGGTGCGGAGTATCGTGCAGGCCCTGCGGACTGCCTAACTTCGAGCATGACCGTTCCCCTGCGCAGTCCCATTCGTATCGGCACCCGGAGCTCCGCACTCGCATTGCGACAGGCCGGGCAGGTCGAATCGCAGCTCGCCGCGCGCGGCATCGCCAGTGTGCTCGTGGAGTACACCACGCTTGGCGATCGCATTCTCGATCGTCCGTTGGCGCAGATCGGCGAAAAAGGGCTGTTCACGGCGGAACTCGAAGCCGATCTGCGCGCCGGCCGCATCGATTGTGCGGTGCATTCGCTGAAGGATCTGCCCACTGCGGACCCCGAGGGGATCGTGCTGGTGGCGATCCTCGAGCGTGAAGACCCGCGCGATGCGCTGGTGGTGCGGGCCGGCGTCGATGCCGTGAATCTGGAGACGCTGCCCGAAGGGGCGCGGGTGGGGACGTCGTCCCTCCGCCGTCAGGCCCAGCTGCGTGCGCTCAGGCCCGATCTCGAGGTGTGTGAACTGCGCGGCAATGTGGGCACCCGCCTCCGCAAGCTCGATGAAGGACAGATGGATGCGGCGTTGCTCGCCGCCGCGGGCTTGCGTCGCCTGGGGCTGACGGAGCGGATCGTGGCATTGCTGGACGCGCCCGACTGGTTGGCGGCGCCGGGGCAGGGCGCCATCGCGGTGCAGACGCGCGCCGACGATGCCGCGTTGCTGGCCACACTGGGCGTGCTCGATGATGCGCCCACGCGTCTGGCCGTGACGGCCGAACGGGCGCTGCTGGCCGCGCTCGAAGGGGGATGCCAGGTGCCCATCGGCGCGGCGGTCATCGAGGAAGCGGAGTATGGCACGATGTTGCATGGTCTCATCGCGGCACTCGATGGCTCGTCGATGGTACGTGGCGGCATGCCGGTGAATCACGCCGATCCCGCGGCCTCGGGTATCGAACTCGCGCGTCAGTTGCGCGCGGCCGGTGGCGACCGGATTCTCGCGGAGCTCCGGTGAACGACGGGGTGAAGGACATGGCGGGCCACATGGCGGGCAACATGGTGAACGATTCCTCACACTCCGTAGGCGACACCGCGCATGGGAACGCGATGATGCGGACGATGCGTCTGCGGCGGTTGCGTCGCTCCGAATCGCTGCGACGGCTGGTGCGGGAAACGCGCCTCGATGCGGCGCAGTTTCTCTGGCCGTTGTTCGTGCGATCGGGTACGCGCGTGCGAGCGCCCATCGGTTCGATGCCCGGTGTCTTCCAGACGTCGGTGGATGAACTGCTGCGTGACGCCGAGCGCGCCGTGACGTCGGGCATCGGCGGCATCCTGCTGTTCGGGATTCCCGACACCAAGGATGCCATCGGCAGTTCGGCATGGGACCCGGCCGGACCGGTGCCTGAAGCCGTGCGGGCGGTGAAGCGCGAGTTTCCGGGATTGCTGGTGGTGACCGATGTCTGCATGTGCGAGTACACCGATCATGGACACTGCGGACTGCTCACGCCTGACGGGGACGTGGACAACGATGCCACGTTGGCGCTGCTGGCCCGCGAGGCGTTGGTGCATGCGGACGCGGGAGCGGATATCATCGCGCCCAGCGACATGATGGATCACCGGGTCGCGCATCTGCGTGCGGCGCTCGACGGGGCCGGTCATCACCGGGTGCCGATCATGAGTTATGCCGCGAAGTATGCGTCGGCATTTTATGGCCCGTTCCGCGAGGCGGCGGAAAGCACCCCGGCGTTCGGCGACCGGCGCAGCTATCAGATGGATCCCACCAACGGACGCGAAGCGTTGCGCGAAGTGCGTCTCGATATCGAGGAAGGCGCGGATATCCTCATGGTGAAACCCGCGGGGGCGTATCTCGACGTGATCGCCGCCGTGAAACGCGAGACGGCGCTGCCACTCGCCGCGTATCAGGTGAGCGGCGAATACTCGATGATCAAGGCTGCCGCGGAGCGTGGCTGGGTGGACGGAGACCGGGCGATGATGGAATCGCTCACGGCCATCGCCCGTGCCGGCGCCGACATCATCATCACCTACTTTGCCATCGAAGCGGCCGCGCATCTGGCGCGTCGCTGAATCCTGCCCGTGAATCGGAGTTTCTGATGCTGCACAATCCCTGGCACGACATTCCCGCCGGCAAAGAGGCGCCCGAGCAGGTCACGGCGATCATCGAGATCCCCGCCGGTTCGCGCAACAAGTACGAACTGGACAAGGAAACCGGCCACTTCAAGCTCGATCGGGTGCTCTATTCGGCCGTGCACTATCCCGGCGACTATGGCTTCATTCCGCGCACGCTCCACGAGGACAACGATCCGCTCGACGTGCTGGTGAAGATCAACGAACCTACGTTTCCCGGATGTCAGATCACCGCGCGACCGATCGGCGTGTTGTGCATGCTCGACAAGGGCGAACCCGACGACAAGATCCTCGCCGTGCCGGCCGACGATCCGTACTACCACGATGTCTTCGACATCGCCGATCTCTCCCCGCACTACCTGAAGGAAGTCGAGCACTTCTTCCTGATCTACAAGGATCTCGAGGGAAAGCGCATGGAGATCACCGGCTGGAAGAAGAGTGTGGACGCGCTGGCGATCATCCGCCGCAGCATGGAGCGGTATCGCGAAACATTCGAGGTCTGAGCGGGACGTTCAATCGCTCGCCGCTCTCATCACGAGAGCGGCATTGATCCCGCCGAAACCGAACGAGTTCGACATCACGGTGCGTATCGGCATCGCACGTCCCGTACCGGGTACATGATCGAGATCGCAGGAATCGTCGGCCGTCACGAGTCCCACGGTGGGCGGCACCCATTGATGCGTCAGCGCCAGCGCGCTGATGGCGGCTTCGAAGGCCCCTGACGCGCCGAGCGCGTGACCGTAGTAGCCCTTGGTGCTCGAGACCGGAATCCGGTAGGCGTGATCGCCGAACACCGACTTGATGGCGACCACTTCGGTGGGATCGTTGAGCGGTGTGCTGCTTCCATGGGCGTTGATGTAGTCGATCGCCTCCGGCGCGCACCGGGCATCGCGTAGCGCCATGCGCATGCACCGGGCAGCCTGCGCCCCCGTGGGCAGCGGCGCCGTCATGTGATGCGCATCGTTGGTCGTGCCATAACCAAGCACTTCGGCGTAGATGCGCGCCCCGCGGGCCAGTGCGTGTTCGCGCTCCTCGAGCAACAGCACGGCCGCGCCCTCGCCCATGACGAAGCCATCGCGGTCCCGGTCGAAAGGACGCGATGCATGCGCCGGGTCATCGTTGCTGACGCTCATGGCGCGGATGAGCGCAAAGGCGCCGAAGCAGAGGGTGGCCAGCGGAGCTTCCGATCCACCGGCGAGCATCACGTCGGCGTATCCATCACGGACCTGACGGAACGCTTCGCCGATGGCCATGCTCCCCGATGCGCAGCTCATGGCGTTCGTGCTGTTGGGGCCACTGATGCCGAATTCGATGGCGAGGTTGCAACTGGCCGCGCCGCCGAAGACGGCCAGCGCCAGCGTAGCATCCACACCTCGCAGTCCATGCTGCTGAAAACGGGCCGCCTGTTCCTCGGCATAGCCCACGCCGGCGAGTGCCGTGCCCATCATCGCGCCCACGCGCTCACGATCCTCCTGCTCCAGATCGAGATCGCCATCCTCGAGCGCCAGCTGTGCGCTCACCACGGCAAACTGGCCGAACCGATCGAGACGTTTGACGCGTCGTGGATCGAGCCATCGGGTGGCATCGAACCCGTCGATCTGCGCGGCACACTGCGAGCGGAAGATCGACGCGTCGAAGCGGGTCACGACGTCGATCGCACTGCGCTCGGCGCGTAAGCCAGCCCAGAGCGCCTGGGCGCCGATGCCGATGGGCGTGACGCATCCGATGCCGGTGAGAACGACACGGCGGGGCATGTGCATGTCAGCGGTCCAGGGCACGGGAGGAATGTCGTTCCGCCACCGCCGCGAGACCGGCGAGAGTGCGGGAGGCGATGCCGTGCACGAAGACGGGGGCGATGATCTCCCGCGCCGCAAACGACGAAACGAGCGGCCAGTGCGGACCGTTCCACGTGTGCACGATGCGGGTGAGCGTGCCGCCTTCCACGGGGGTGAAGCTCCATTCGACATCCATGCCCGTGGTCACTCCGCCGATGTGGTGGAAACGGATGAAGGGCGCGTCGCGATCGACCGCCATCTGCGAACGCCACCACGTGGGCCAGTCGAGCAGACCGAACGGACGGTTCGCGGACATGTCGACGATGCCGCCGCCATCGGCGCGACGTTCGAGGAAGCGCACATGACGATAGTGCGCGAGATGCGCCGGCCATTCCTCCACGGCCGCTGCGACCGCGAATATCCCGGCGGGCGATGCGCGGACGATCTGCTCATCGATGGTGACGACGAGCCGGTCGCGCGGCGGAGGGCCCAGCAGGAAGGGCGGACCCTGCGCGCCTCCCGCCCGGGTTTGTGGGCTCGTCATGTAGTGCTCATGTAGTGCTCATGTGTTTCTCAGGCCTTGCTGGAGGGCGGATGCCAGGTGGCGGAGAGACGGAAACCCAGGGAGCGACGGATCTGTGGAACGCACCCCGTGGCGTGATGCACGAGCGCGCGCAGTTCCCCGTCTGTGTACCCGCGCAGGACGGAAAGCATCCCGTCGTGACGACTGACAGGATGAAACCTCAGCAGGAACGAGCCGGCCCACAGTCCGGCCACTGCCAGCCAGTTGCGGCGGAGATCGGCCACGATCACGGCGCGTCGGGCCACGCGGGTGCACTCGCGCAGGAGGCGTTCGGCCTGTTCACCGTCGAAGTGATGCAGGACCTGGGAGCAGGTGACGATATCCACGCTGGCATCGGCGAGGGGCAGGTGCAGGGCATCGCCGGTCACGGCATTCCCGCACCGTCCGGCGGCGGTTCTGGCCAGCAGCCATGTCCGCTCGACACCGATGGCGGAGGCGTCGATTCCCTGGCGACGGGCCAGACGCACGGCGGCGGCCGGAATGTCAGCGAGCCCGGTGCCGAGATCGAGAATGGTCAATGGTGTGGCCGGTGAGCGCGGCCCCGAAGGCGGTGCGGGAGCGCCGCGCCATTCACGCAGGATCGGGGCGAGGGCGAGGAGAACGGCCCGTCGCCCGCCGAAGAACCGGTTGGCGAGCGCCACATCCCGCAACGAACGCAGCGCGAGATGGCCGTCCGCGGCAGGATCGTCGAGGAGTTCCTCTCCGCGACGACGGGCCGGGGTCAGCATGATCCGGAAGGCGCGACGGTTCGCGGGGCACTCTGCCGGCCAGTCGGCAGGTGATCCGCTTCCCCTCCGCGCCATCGGGTCGAACGCTCATCGTTCGAGTGTCGCATACCCTCCACGGTAGTAGAGCAGCGGGCGGCCTTCGTGCAGGCCGGCCTGCTCGATCTGGCCCACATAGATTTCATGATCACCCGCCGGGTGCCGGGCAACGATACGGCACTGCAGCCAGGCCAGGACGCCGTCCAGCTTGGGGTCCCCTTCGTCGCTGTAACCGATGCCGTCGAACCGGTGGCCACCGGGGCTCGCGAACCGCCGGGATACGGCCTCCTGATCGTCGCGCAGCACGTTCACGGCGAAGGTCCTGGCGTTGGCCATCACCGGGGCGGTGGCGGCCTCGTTGCCGATGCAGACGAGAATGAGCGCCGGGTCGAGACTCAGCGACGAAAACGCACTGACGGTCATGCCATGGGGCACGCCGGCCGCATCACGCACGGTGACGACGGTGACACCGCTGGCGAACCGTCCGAGTACGGCGCGGAAGAGATCCTGGTCGATCATGGAAGAGCAGACGAGAGGAAGCGAAGGAGCATCCGGGGAGACAGTACGGCGGAGGCAGGTACAAAATCCCCCGTGGCGCCGATGAGGAGATCCGCGAGGTCACGATCACGGGACAGTGCCCGTGCCGCACGATTGAGCAGAGGAGGCCAGGCGACGGCCAGCGCAATGAGCCGTTCCAGTCGCCATTTCCCACCGAAGGTGGTGTTGCGCGTGTGTTCGTAGGCTTCGAATATGCGGCGCCGGGCGGTCATGTCGGAGGTGTGCACGAGGTCATGCGCGATCGGCGCGAGCAGTTCACCACCGACCAGCGCGGCAAAAATGCCTTCGCCCGTGAATGGATCGAGAAAATCGGCAGCGTCGCCCGTGAGCAGTACACCGGGCGCCCAGGCGCGACGGGCATGTGACGCAAACGGCCCCACCGCCCGTACCGGTGTGACCCGTACGGCGTCGACGAATCGCTTGGCGAGCACCGGATGTGCGGCGAGCCATCCTTCGAGCATGGCCTCCGGTGTTGCGCGCTGCTGCTGCGCGAAACGTGTGGGGACGACCACGGCCACGTTGGTCACGGCGGTGCCGTCGCCATCACCTTGGCCATGGCCCTGACCATCACCCACCTGCGCCAGACCGACGTAGCCGTTGTCGGTCACGTGCATCTCACCGAGACTGCTCATGGCGCGCACGTCCCGGTAGTGTGCGACATAGGCTACCCGACGCAGCCATCGCGAGCGATGCGCCAGTCCGGCCCGGCGTGCCACCACCGAATTGAGGCCATCGGCACCGATCACCAGCGGGGCCTGCAGGGCACGTGTGCCGGTATCCGTTGCAATATCCACGCCGTTCACCTGGCCATGGGCATCGTGCCGCAACTGCGTCACGCGGGCTTCTTCGAGGACCTCGACGCCGGCGGCACGTGCGCGGTCGAGCAGCAGTGCATCGAGAAATTCCCGACGGATACCCAGGCCGCGATCGCGAAAGCCACGATAGCCGTGACGGGCGGCGAACTCGCCGTGGATACGTCCGCCCGACGGAGCGTGCACCACCATGCCGGTGAGGTACGTCGCGCCGCCTCGCTCGAGAGGGGAGAGCGCGCCCATGCGATCGAGAATGCGGCTGCCTTCGGGACTCACGTATTCCGCGCAGGGTTTGGCGCGCGGAAATCGCGCCCGGTCCACGAGGCACACAGCGAGACCGGCCTGTGCGCAATGCCAGGCGGCCGATGCACCCGCCGGTCCTCCGCCCACGACGATCACCTGCCATCCATCGCTCATGCGGGCCATCGCCTCACCATCACGTGAGTGCCGAGCACACGAAGCGCATATGAATCGCGCACGAATCGCGCACAGGAATTTTGAAAGCTAACCCCTGCCCGACGGGGCGTGACGCCGGGGCGCGGCTGGCCAGTGACTACCCCGGCATGACGGACAGCAGTGCGGCCACCCCTGCCGCCGCCAGCGTGCAGAGCGCGTTGACCATGTCGTTGTCCATCCAGGAGAGACCACCGGTCAGGCCCGTCTCGCCTCCACATCGATGCACACGTTGTTCGGTGGCTTTGCCGCAGCGCCGGCAGATCCGGCGCGCCTGCAGGGTGGCGCCGAGCAGTGTGTCGATCACGGCTCCCACCACACCGGCCGCGGCAACCACCCAGAGCGCTCGCGAGGAGATGAGTCCGGCCGTCACCGCTACGCCGGCCAGGACCACCGCGGCCGCCACCATGGCCAGGGAACCCATGAGGCTCACCGCGCCGGAGGTGCCGGCGGGCACCTGCTGCCAGGTGCGGACGGAAACGGAGGCGCCACGCCACCAGGTGCCCACCTCGGTGGCCGTGGTGTCGGCACCGGCGGCCACCAGCGCGGCCGCTGCCAGCACGGCCGGATCGAGCGGGTCCCCCGGTGCGCCGAGCGCGGTGCCCACCGTCCAGGCGGCGAGGGCAAAATACACCCCACCGTTGGCCAGCACCTGCCAGGCGTCCCGCCGTCCGCCCTTGGCAATGATCTCACCGGTGCGGGCGGCTTTGGCGTCGCGCCCGGCGCGTGAGAGCAACGACGCATACAGGAACCACACCACCAGAAAGACACCCCACGGCAGGCCGGCGAGCATCGACAACGCGCCGCCGATGGCGGCCGCCACGGCACCGGAGCCCGAAAGACTGCCTTTTCGCCAGGCGGCGAACGCGATGGCGAGCGCGGCACCGCAGCCGATCAGGACGGAAAATGGAGACGGCGCGTGGGGCATCGGTACGAAAAATGGTCGGATTCGGGAGAATTGGCCGCAATCTCTCATGCCGACGGGCTGTCCGCTTGAATGCGTGACCGTGGACACGTTAGCATGCGGGTTCATGCATCACGTGTCTCCCATTCTGGATGGCCGGCCCACCCGCGCCACACCGCATACCGATGTGACGCTCGCACTGGCGGGAGGCCCGCTCGATGCGCGTCTGCCATTGGCGCTGCTCGAAGCCGTGAAGGCCATCGACACGCCGGCGGCCGAACTCGATGCCGAGCTCGTGCATGAGCTGCGCAACAAGCGCCTGGGGCTCAGTGAGACCGTGCTCCAGCAAATCCGGCGATACGGCGATGCGGTGCGCACCGGCCAGCGGGTCAATTACGACGAAGTGCTGGCGCTGGCGCGACTGATCGGACGCCGTCCCGATGCCGATCTCGCATTCCGCGAGGCCGGTCGGCGCTGGGCCCGATCGTTGATGGAAAGTGTGAGTACGCTTCGTCGGTCGGCCGCGCGTGGTCTCCCCGCGCTGATCGCCCGTCCGGTGGCGCTGCGCATCCTGCGTCGTCTCGCGCGCCGCTACATGGATGGCACTCTCGTGCGTCAGGGGAGTACGCTGGTGCTGGAAGTCGTCTCGCCGGTGTCCGCCGATGCGGCGCCCCGCGCGGCGGGATGCGGCCTGTACGAAGCGGCGTTCCGGGAATCGCTCCACCTGCTGGCCGAAGCCGATGGCGCGGTGGAACATGTCCTGTGCCGCAGTCGTGGCGATTCGCGCTGCCAGTGGCGCACGGACTGGCGTCGTCGGTAGTCGGACGTCCTGCGTGCGGTCGCGGTTCCGGTCGAACGCTCTCCCCTTTCTCCGTTGGATTCCGCTGCGATGGTGATGCGATGCTGACTCCCGAACTGCTGCCGCGTCTCCAGCAATTGCTGGCCGACGCGAATCTCGATGGTTGGCTGCTCTACGATTTCCGCGGCACCAACGCGATCGCGCAGGGTCTGCTGGGGTTCGAAGGCATGGTGACGCGTCGCATCTTCGCGTTCATCCCGCGGAAGGGCACGCCGGTGGGCATCGCGCACGCCATCGAGCCGAATCCGTGGGCCCGGTGGCCCAGGGCGTGGCCCCTGCACACCTACAGCGGCTGGCGCGCGCTCGAAGCGGAAGTGCGGATGCTGGTGGCGGGGAAGCGGGTGGCGATGGAGTACTCGCCCGGTGATGCGATTCCGTATCTCGATCGCGTTCCCGCGGGTGTGCTCGAACTCGTGCGGGCGAGTGGCGCCGCGGTGGTGAGCTCCGGCGAGCTCGTGTCGGAGATCTACGCCACGTGGACGCCGGCACAACGGGCGTCGCACGAACGGGCCGCCGAACACATCGCGACGATTGCCCGCGAGACCATCGCGTATGCCGGCGCGATGGTGGCGGCCGGCACGCCCGCGGCCGAGCATGAACTGCAGGCGCGCATTCTCGACGCGTTTGCACGCGTCGGTCTGGAAACGGATCATGGCCCCGACGTGGCGGCTTCGGAGAATGCGGCCAATCCGCACTATGCGCCGTCGGCCGACACGCCCCGTCTGGTGGTGCAGGGCGATGTGTTGCTGGTGGACCTGTGGGCCCGCGAGATCGGTGGCGGGGTGTACGCCGACCAGACGTGGATGGCATCGCTGGGCGCGCCCTCGGATCGTGTGGTGACGGTGTGGGAGGCGGTACGTGACGCCCGCGACGCCGCACTCGCATTGCTGCAGGAGCGGATTGCCTCGGGGACGCCGGTGCGGGGCGGCGAAGCGGATGACGCCGCGCGCGCGGTGATCGAAGCGCGGGGCTTCGGACCGCACTTCTGGCATCGCACGGGGCACAGCATCGACGCCCGCGAACTGCATGGCTCCGGTCCGCAGATCGACAATCTCGAATCACGTGACGATCGGTTGCTCATTCCCGGTGTCGGATTCTCCATCGAGCCCGGTGTGTACCTCCCCGGCGAACTCGGTGTGCGCAGTGAAGTGAATGCCTTCGTTGGTGAGGAGGCGTTGCTCATCACCCCGACCACGCCACAGCGCGACCTGTTCATCGTCTGATGCGGGTGTGGTGGGGCAATCCGCGTCGGAGACGGGGGACGATATCATGCGCCGCGGCATTGCTGGCGCCCATGCCGATGCTGATGCTGATGCTGATGTTCGTGTCGGCGTGCGGCGACGGGAACGAGCGGGCCACGCGGATTGCCGAAGTGGCGGGAGATGGAGACGTCGTGACCGGCGCACTCGATGCCACATCACTGGCGCGCGCGGCCGGCGGGCGTGACGGTTCGGTGTACACGGTGGGGGATGTGCCCGCGCCGGGCACCATTCTTGGCCGTGTCACCGGCGCTGCGCCGCGCGACACGATGATCATGCCCACCAAGGATGTCGAAGTGTGTCGTCCGTTCAGCGAGTCGATGATCGCCAGCACGGATGGCGGCGTGGGTAACGCGGCCGTGTGGCTGGTGGGCGTGAAGACGGGACCCCGCGACGATGGGCCCCGCCGTGTACGCCTCACCCTGGACGGCTGCCGACTCGATCCTCGGCTGCAACGGGTGGCCCTTGGCGGCACACTCATGGTGAACAGTCGCGATGCGATGATGTCGCGCTTGCAGTTCACGGCGGTGGGAGACGGCGAACGCAGTCGGGCGACCATGCTGTTCAGCGATGCGGGGCAGGTGGTGCCCACCGCCGGTCCGGCCGCCGTGCCCGGACTGGTGCGGGTCAGCGACGATCTGCATCCGTGGGTCGAAGCCTGGCTGCTGATCTCACCGCATCCGTTTGCGGCAGTGACGGCGCCGGACGGAACGTTCCGTTTCGATCACGTTCCCCCGGGTCGGTATCAGCTCGTGGTCTGGCACGAGCACCTGGGCGTGCAACACAAGGCCGTGCGTGTGGAGGCCAATGTGCTGACGAAGGTGGAGCTGGGGTATTAGGATGGCCCCGCGACGCCTTCGGCGTCGCGGGGCTTCTGTTTCAGGAGGGAGCAGGGAGGAGCTGGTCAGGGAGGAGATCGATAGAGCCTGTCGAAGAGAGCCTATGGAACTCCCTCCTGACCAGCTCCCTCCTGCTCCCTCTTGATACAAAAGGGGCGGGTGCCGCAGGCACCCGCCCCAGTCAATATCGCCCCCGTCAGCTCACCCCGATCTGATACAACCTCGCGTACATGCCATCGGCCTGTGCCAGCAGTTCGTCGTGGCTGCCGGTTTCCACCACGCGCCCCTGATCGAGGACCACCACCCGATCGGCGCGGCGCACGGTACTCAGACGGTGCGCGATGATCAGCGTCGTGCGTCCCTCGAGCAACTCCTCGAGCGCCTGCTCCACGAAACGCTCGCTCTCGGTGTCGAGACTCGACGTCGCTTCGTCGAGGATCACCACGGCCGGATCCTTGAGAAACACGCGGGCGATCGCGATACGCTGGCGTTGTCCGCCCGACAGCTTCACACCGCGCTCGCCCACGCGCGTATTCCACCCCTCCGGCAGACGCTCGATGAACTCCCATGCATGGGCCGCGCGTGCGGCCCGCAGCACCTCTGCATCGGACGCCGTGGGACGTGCATAGGCGATGTTCTCACGGATCGTCCCGCTGAACAGCACCGATTCCTGCGGCACCATGCCGATCGCTTCGCGCAGCGTGTGCAGAGACAGCGCGCGCACATCGCACCCGTCGAGTGTGATGCGGCCCTGCGTGACATCCCAGAAACGTGGCACCAGCGACGCAATGGTGGTCTTGCCCGCGCCCGAGCGTCCCACCAGTGCCACGATCTCTCCCGGCGTCACGTTCAGCGACACATCGTGCAGCACATCGGGTTGATCGGTGGCGTACCGGAAGGACACCGACTCCAGTGCGATGGCTCCGCGTACCGGCTGTGCCAGTGGCGTCGCGGACGCGGGTTCCTGCACCGTGGGCTCGGTGTCGAGCAGTTCGAACACCCGGCTCGCGGCACCGACCGCTTCCTGGAAGTTGCCGAACAGGGTGGCCAGTGAACCCACCGCCGCGGCGACGAACAGTGCATAGAAGAGAAACGCCACCAGCGCGCCCGCCGTGAGCTGTCCGCCGAGGACTTGTACACCACCCTGCCACAACACGGCGGCCACCGAGCCGAACGCCACGAATCCCACCACGCTGAAGAACAGCGCGCGGGTGCGGGCGCGTTCCACCGCCACCTGCACGAGTTCCTGCAGCAGGTGCTGGAAACGCCGGGTCTCTTCCGCTTCCCGTGTGAAGCTCTGCACGGTGCGGATGGCGCCGAAGGCTTCGTCGGCCATGCCCATGGCTTCCGCTATCCGATCCTGTACGCCCGTACTCGCACGGCGCAGCGCCCGTCCGAACGTCAACGCGGCACCCACCACCAGGGGCACCACCGCCAGCGTGGTGAGCGCCAGACGCGGGTTGGTGATCACCATCATGAGCACACCGCCCACCAGGAACAACGTCTGGCGCGACAGTTCCGACAACCAGGTGCCCAGCAGCGACTGCAACAGTGCCAGATCGCTGCTCAGACGACTGGTGAGTTCACCCGTGCGGCGTTCGGTGAAAAACGCCGCCGACAACCGGATCAGATGCGCGAAGGTGTGTTCCCGCAACGTCGCGATGATGCGTTCGGTCGTCGACGACAGCAGACGGACCTGGATGTAGTTGGCCACACCCTGGATCGCGAAGACTCCGAGCAACCCGAGCGCGATCCGATCGAGCGCCTGCCGGTCACGCTGCTCGAAGGCCGCATCGAGGAGAAACCGCAGTACGCCCGGGAACACCAGGCCCGCGGCGGCGGCAACGAGCAGGAACACGAACGCCACCGCCAGACGGGCGGTGTACGGACGCAGCAGCGGCACCATCCGCACGAGTGGTCGTGGCGAAACGAAGCCACGCCGCCCGGAGGTGCCAGCGCTCATGAAACGCTCACGGCGTGGTGCGTTGCGTGTGTCATCGCGTGATGGCCCGGTCGACCGCCATGGCCAGGAACAGCAGCGCGAGATAGAGCAGGGAGTACTTGTATACCCACCACGCCGGCCCCGTCCACGGGGCGCCACGACGGGCGGCCGACAACACCCGCAGCACGCCGCCCATCAGCAGTGCGCCCAGCACCACCGCCGACAGCAGATACAGCAGACCGAACGCCCCATAGAGCGCCGGCAGCAGTGTGAGCGCGAGCAGGATGACCGTGTACCACACCATCTGATGCATGGTCTCGCGTTCGCCCCACACGAGCGGCGCCATCGGTACGCGCGCGCGACCGTAGTCCACCTGCTTGAGCAGCGCGAGCGCCCAGAAGTGCGGGGGCGTCCAGTAGAACACGATGAGGAACAGCAGCAGTGCCGTCACATCGAGCGTGCCGGTCACGGCCGCCCATCCCACCAGTGGCGGAAACGCACCGGCGGCGCCACCGATCACGATGTTCTGCGGCGACGACCGCTTGAGCCATCGTGTGTAGATGAAGACGTAGAAATAGAAGCCCGCCAGCGCCAGCATGCCCGTGAGCACATTCACGAAATACGCCAGCATCCAGGTGGCGAACGTGGCGCAGGCCACGCCGAACGCGAGCACCTGAATGGGCGCCATGCGTCCACTCGGAATGGGACGCAGACGCGTGCGGGCCATCACGTCGTCGATGTCCCGATCGAGATACATGTTGACCGCGTTCGCGCCGCCGGCCATCAGATAGCCGCCGATCATGACGAGCAGCACGGTCAGCCACGAGGGGGACCCTGCCGCATACATCGGGGCGGCCGTGGTGACCAGCAACAGCGAAATGATGCGCGGTTTGGTGAGGCTCACCAGATCGCGCGACAGTGGCGTCTGCTCGGCGTCCGCGGTCATGCGGGTGGCCGGACCACTCACGGGGAACGTGGTGCCGAGGCGATCACCGAACGGCCGGCCGCGATGCGCGCGAGATAGGCCATGACGAACGCCGACGCCCAGATGAGCATGCCCGTGGCCTGGTGCAGCGAGCGCACCACCGTGGGGAATCCACCGGTGACCATCCAGCCTGCCCAGACGATCTGCAGCACCCCGAACGTCAGGGCGAACCACGCGGCCGTGATCACCGCGCGCGGCTCGCCACGTTTGCGGAAGATCATGGGCAGCGAGATGAGATGCAGCACCAGCAGGTAGGCGAGAATGCGGTGCGTGAGCTGCACATGCTGGGCGCCGCCGCCCAGTGATCCTTCACCGCACAACGGGAACCCCGCGCACGCCACTGCGGCGCCGGGCAACTTGGCGGTCAGTCCACCGAGCAGCACGACCACCAGCGCCAGCGCGGCGGCCGCGGTCGCGCCGCCGACCGCCTTCGTCGTGCCCCTGGCGAAGCGGATGCTGTCTCCACCCAGGCCCCCCGCACGGATCACCGCCACCGCCAGCACGGCCAGCAGCGACGCGGCGAGCAACTTGTGCACCACCGTGGCCCAGGCCGGATTGCCGGCAAAGACCGTGATCGCTCCGAACACGGCCGGTGCGATCCAGAGGACGATCGACAATTGCGCCGCCTTCCAGACGCCGCCATGCGCGCCCACAGCCGGCACCGACCGATGGCGCCACGCCGTGAACGCCAGGGCCGCGATGCTCAGCAGCAGGGCGAGCGCGAGATAGCGGTGCGTGACCTCGATGATGAGATCGATGCGGTCGAAGGGCGGAATCCAGTGCCCGTAACACTTCGGCCAGTTGTCGCCACATCCCATGCCCGATCCGGTGATGCGGACGATGGCGCCGAAGATGATGTGGACGAGGGAGACGGCGAACGCGACCCAGGCCGCGTTGCGAACGGAAGCCGGTGCCAGCGAGGGCGCGGCGGAAGGCGAGGACATGGTGAAAACCGTATCAGGGCAGGGCGCGCCAGGCGCCCCAGAAAGCCGCGACGAGGCCGAACACGGGGATGACGGCCCAGAATACCTCGGCCCACCGCCGGGGCGCCGGAACGGCGCTGGATGCAGGAGCCGATGGCAGCGTGCGGAACACCGCCCGCAGGATGAACAGCTGGGCGATCGCCGAGACCCCCACGGCGACCCAGAACAGCGTGGGGCCGAGCGACGGGGGCAGCGTCCAGGTGGCAACGGAAGACATATCCATGGAAAGGTAGGCGATCGACCAGTGCGCCGCACACCCATCCCCCCACCCGGCCGCACCCTCACCCTCCCGGAGGCCGCCCCGTGCGATCCGGCGTCCCACGCACTAGCATAGCGGACCATGGCCACCTCCTCTCCCCGCTCCAACGCCTCGGCGGACTCCGGCGCCTCGCCGGCATCCGCGTCGCCCGCCGAACTCCCCCGCCAGCTTGGCCTGTGGAGTGCGATCGCCGTGCTCGTCGGCACCACGATCGGCTCCGGGATCTTCCGCTCTCCGGCCGGCATCGCGGACAAGTTGCCCGGCCCCCTGCCGCTGCTCGCCGTGTGGGCCACCGGCGGTCTGTTTGCGCTCTGCGGTGCCCTGACGCTGGCCGAACTGGCCGGGGCCCTCCCGCGCACCGGCGGCTACTTCGTGTACATCCGCGAAGCCTGGGGACGCCTGCCCGCGTTTCTCTACGGCTGGTCCGAGCTCACGCTCATCCGCGCCGCGGCACTGGGGGGCATCTCGCTCACGTTCGGGGAGTATTTCATCCGGGCCCTGGGCTACGACCCCTCGGCTGCCCCGTACGACAACTACGCGCACTATCTGGCCGCCGGCGCGCTGGCGCTCATGGCGACGATCAATGTGGTCGGCCTGCGGTGGGGCTCCCTGGTGCAGAATCTCACCACCATCGCCAAGTACGGCGGGCTGGTGATCATCGTGCTGCTGGCATTCATCGTCGGGTTGCCGAAGACCGGTGGCCATTTCACGCCGGCCGTGCCACCGGGGAGCTTCTCGGTGTCGGCGTTCGGACTGGCCCTCGTTTCGGTGTTGTGGGCCTTCGACGGCTGGGGCGATCTGTCGAAGGTCGCCGGCGAGGTGTCCGACCCCCGGCGTACACTGCCCAAAGCCATCGTGCTCGGCACCCTCAGCATCATTGTGATCTACCTGCTGGCCAACATCGCCTATCTGTCGGTGCTGTCGGTGGACGAGATCCGCGGGGCGCGTCTGGTGGCGGCCGACGTGGCGCTCCGGCTGGTGGGGCCGATCGGGGTGACCTTGGTGTCGTTCACGGTGCTGCTGTCGACCTTCGGATCGGTGAACGGATCGCTGCTCACCGGTCCGCGCATCTTTTTTGCGTTGGCCGATGATGGGCTCTTTTTCCGGCAAGTGGCAGCCGTGCACCCCCGGTTCAAGACGCCCTACGTGGCCATCATCATGACCGGCACGCTGGGGGTGGCCTTCGTGCTGCTCCGGTCGTTCGAGCAGCTGGCGGACATTTTTGTGACGGCGTCGCTCGTGTTCTACGTGCTGAGCATCGGTGCGGTCTTCAAGTTGCGGCGCCGTCCCGACTGGAATCCGCCGGTGCGGACGCCATTGTATCCGTTCGTGCCGGCGTTGTTCTGTCTGGCCACGCTGTTCCTGCTGGGTAACGCTCTCATGGATCCCGCACAGCGATGGGGGACTTTGGGCGTATTCGGCGTCATTCTGCTGGGTGTCCCGGTGTACTTTCTGACCGTCGGAAAACCGGTGAAGGGCGTGCGGTGAATGGGCCCATGGATCCTCTCGACAACGCCCCCCATTCCGTGCGAAGTTTGCGAGCTTGAGCGAGCAGGATGCGATTCGGCCGGACGGCGCGCCATTACTTGATTCGTGAAACGATTCAGGTGGCGGCCGGTTTGTAACGGTCGGGTCGCAGCGATCATCGCCCCCTGTTCGTTGGACGCCCGGGCCGTTTCCGTGGACGAGCACAATTCGCGAGATCGACCGTCAACCCGTCGGTTCAGGAGATAGAGAAGTATGCGGCATTTGTGGCGAAAGGCAGCGTTGCTTGCAGCGCTGGCAGTGAGCGCCATGCAAGGCGCCCAGGCACAGGGCGTCACCACCGGCTCGTTCGCGGGCAAGGTGATTGGCGAGAATGGCCCGTTGGTTGGAGCGCGGGTCACCGCCGTGCACGAACCGTCGGGCACCCGGTACGAGGCCATCACGCGTGCCGAGGGACGTTTCACGATTCCCGCGGTGCGCGTGGGTGGGCCGTACACGGTGTCGGCCCTGGCGCTGGGGTACGAGCGTCACACGCAGGCAGGCCTGTACATCGAGCTCGGCACGGCCACCGACGTCACCCTCGAGATGAAGCAGGCCGTCGTCACGCTGACGGGGATGCAGGTGACGGCCACCGGCGGTGCGATGAGTTCGCAGAACACCGGTGCGTCGACGACCATCACGTCGCAGCAGATCACGGCGTTCCCGACCATCGGCCGCACGATCACCGACTTCACGCGTCTGACGCCGCAGTCCGGCCGCAGCGGTTCCTTCGCGGGCCAGGACAATCGCCTGAACAACATCACGCTCGACGGTTCCTACTTCAACAACTCGTTCGGCCTCGGCTCCTCGCCCGGTGCGCGCACGAGTGTGTCGCCGATCCCGATCGACGCCATCGAGCAGCTGCAGGTGAACGTGGCCCCGTTCGACGTGCGCCAGGGCAACTTCACCGGCGCCGGCGTGAATGCCGTCACGAAGAGCGGCACGAACGAATTCAAGGGTGCGGTCTACTACACCTGGCGTCACCAGGGCCTCATGGGTGACAGCACGGCCGGTCTGGCGGTCAACCGCGGCACCTTCAAGTTCAATCAGCCGGGCGGGTTCATCAGCGGTCCGATCATCCGCAACAAGCTGTTCTTCTTCTTCGACTACGAGCAGGACGAACTGACCTCGCCGGGCACCACCTGGATGGCCAATTCCGGCTCGCAGGCGCTGACGGGCAACCAGTCGCGCGTCCTCGATTCCGATCTGTCGACGCTCAGCACGTTCCTCCGGGACAAGTTCAACTACGAGACCGGCCCGTATCAGGGATGGGATCTCGGCACGCCGTCGTCCCGGTACATCGGCAAGCTGGACTGGAACATCAACGACCGGAACAAGTTCAGCTTCCGGTACAGCCAGCTCAATTCGCACGCCGACCAGCCGATCTCGAATTCCACGTCGCTGGGTTTCGGCAACCGCCGCGACAACCAGAACTCGATGAGCTACCAGAACTCCGGGTACAGCATCCTCGAGAACAGCAAGTCGTGGATCGGTGAACTCAACTCGCAGTTCGGCAACGGCCGGTTCTCCAACCAGATCATCGGCGGCTACACCACGAACAACGAGAACCGCGGCTACAAGAGCTCGCCGTTCCCGCTGGTCGACATCCTGAACAACGGCACGAACTACATCTCGTTCGGCTTCGAGCCGTTCACGCCGTCGAATCAGTTGATGTACAACACGTGGCAGCTCCAGAACAACTTCACGGCCTACTACGGCAAGCACGAGCTGACGGCCGGTGTCACGTTCCAGAAGTACCACTCGGACAACGTGTTCTACTCCGGCTCGTACGGCGTGTATGTCTACAACTCGCTGTCCGACTTCTACGCCGACGCGAACAGCTACCTGGCCAACCCCAACCGCACCACGTCGCCGGTCACGCTGCGCACGTTCCAGGTGCGCTACAACAACATCCCGGGCAATACCGAACCGCTGCAGCCGCTCGACGTGCTCACCTACGGCGGGTACCTGCAGGACGAGTGGCGTCCGACGCGTACGCTCAAGGTGAACGTCGGCGCCCGCTTCGATCTCCCCTCGTTCAAGAACACGGCCTACGACAACCCGCTGGCCGACCAGCTCTCGTTCCGCGACCAGAATGGCAACACGGTCCGGTACAACACGGGCAAGATGCCCAACGCCAACATCCTGTTCTCGCCGCGCCTCGGCTTCAACTGGGATGTGTCCGGCGACCGCACCACGGTGCTCCGTGGTGGAACGGGTGTGTTCTCCGGCACGCCGCCGTACGTGTGGGTCTCGAACCAGGTCGGCAACACGGGTGTGCTCACGGGCTTCGATCAGGTCTCGAACACGACGACCCGTCCGTTCAACCCGAACGTCGATTCCTACAAGCCGACCAACGTGACCGGCAAGCCGGCCGCGACGTACGAGCTCAATGTCACGGCGCCGGACTACAAGTTCGCGCAGCAGTGGCGCACCACGCTCGCCGTCGACCAGAAGCTGCCGTGGGGCGTCGTCGCCACGGTCGAGGGCATGTATGGCAAGGAGATGAACGGCGCGTACTACATCAACGCCAATCTGCCGGCAGCACAGACGAAGTTCACCGGTGCCGACCAGCGCATGCGCTGGACCGCCAACCGCATCAACAGCAACGTCACGGCGAACTACGTCATCAGCAACGCGACGACGGGGTCCAACTACAACTATGCCGCGTCGCTGACCAAGAACTTCGCCAGCGGGCTCGTGGCCAAGACGGCCTATTCGTACGGTGTCGCGAAGAATTCGTACGACCCGGGTTCCACGGCCGGAACGAACTGGAACGCCAACCCGTCACCGAACGATCCGAACGCGCCGCCGGTCGGATATTCGGAATACACGCCGGGCAAGCGGTTCTTCCTCGCGCTGTCGTACCGCAAGGAGTACTTCAAGTTCGGCGCCACCACGGTCGGCCTGTTCCTGCAGTCCGCCACCGCCGGTGTCTCGAGCTACGTGTTCAGCGCCGATGCCAACGGTGACGGCGCGTCGGCCAACGATCTGATCTACGTGCCGCGCAACACGTCGGAGATGAACTTCCAGCAGTTCTGCATCAACGCGTCGGGATCGGTGCTCTCCAACTGCGCCACGGCGACCAAGACGTTCACCGCGGCCGATCAGGCGGCGGCCTGGGAGGCCTACATCAACCAGGATCCGTACCTCAAGAAGCGTCGCGGTCAGTACGCCGAACGCAACGGCCTCGTGCTCCCGATGAACCTGCGTTCGGACCTCGGGATCACCCAGGAGCTGTTCCAGAACCTGGGCGGCAAGAAGAACACGCTGTCCATGCGTCTCGACATCCTCAACGTGGACAACCTGATCAACAAGAATTGGGGCGCGAGCTGGCGCGTGACGTCGAACTCGCCGCTCATTCCCACGGGGGCCGACGCGAACGGTGCTCTCGGCTATCGCCTGCGCAACATCGGCGCCAATCTGCTGAACACCACGTTCCAGCACACGGCCGGCACGAGCGATGTGTGGCGTCTCCAGTTGGGCATGCGGTATACGTTCAACTGAGGACTGTGGATGGCGGGGGGGGGGGGGGGGGGGGGGGGG